>CAIJLK010000001.1 GCA_903821465.1 uncultured Bacteroidota bacterium
ACGACGTCTAACAGACGGCTTGATAAAAGCTTGACGCTCTCTTAATTGTAATAAAGCCTTAGATTTTTCGAATTTCTTCTTATACTTCTTAAGTGCTTTGTCGATGTTTTCGCAGTCTTTTGAATCAATAATTAACATATATATTATACCTCCTCAGGCGTTTTTAGGAGCGCAAAGATACGCCTTGGATTGTATTTTCCAAATCAAAATAAAAAACTCTTGAAAATTTTATTCCCTATTCAAAATGGCAAATTAACTTGCAGCCATGTTTACAGGAATTGTTGAGCGCACCGGAAAGATCATTTCCATCGAAAAAATAGGCTCTAATGCTAGTTTTTGGATGGAATCTCCGCTGGCTTCTGAATTAAAAGTGGACCAAAGCCTTAGTCACGACGGTATTTGCCTTACTGTTGAAGCCATTGAAGGCCAACGCCACAAGGTTACTGCTATCGAAGAAACTCTTAGAAAAACAAATCTGGGCGGATGGGAAACAGGAAAAATAGTGAACCTTGAAAGATGCATGGTCATGAATGGCCGGTTAGACGGACATATCGTTCAAGGTCATGTTGACGCTACCGCCACCTGTATAGATTACCAAGAATTAGCAGGCAGTTGGGAATACCGCTTTGAGTTCCCTGATGGATTCGCTCATTTAGTAATTGAGAAAGGCAGCATCGCTGTTAATGGTACGAGCCTCACATGTTTCAAGGTCGACAAAAATCACTTTAGCATTGCCATCATCCCTTATACCTTCGAAAACACGAGTATTCAGCAAGTAAAAAAAGGAAGCATTGTAAATATCGAATTTGATATTTTAGGTAAGTATGTTCAGCGTTGGATGCAACTGAAGGACTAAATTGTTTTTCCTTTCAAAGCCCCACTCACTGCAGCATCCATGGCTCTTTCGGCAAATGGCCTTGACACTTCATTTAGTTCTTCAATCTTTGTTTGGATCAGGTTCTTATCATCCATGGTCAAAGCCATCTGTAAAGCCTGCATGGCTGCAGCCGTATCCAATACTTCTTGCTGCGATAATAGCGCTTGGTTTTTTCCAATGAATTTAAGTGTGACATCAAGTATTTGTTCAGCCTCAGTTCTTGCTTCAACCAATGCGCGAATTTGCATATCGTCTTTAGCGTGTGTGATACTATCCATCAACATATTTTCAACCTCTTCATCCGTTAAACCAAACTGCGGTTTCACTTCAATGCTCTGTTCAATTCCGCTTCTCAATTCTTTTGCTTTCACAACTAATATTCCATCAGCATCAATCAAAAATTGCACTTCTACTTTTGGCAATCCTGCTGGCATGCCGGGGATCCCTGTTAAATTAAATTCTGCGAGTTTGCGATTGTCTTTTACCAGATCTCTTTCACCCTGAAAAACAGAAATACGCATACTACCTTGTCCGTCTTTATGAGTTGTATATTGCCTTCCAACGCTCGTTGGAATTTTAGAATTTCTTGGAATCAACACATCCATTAAACCACCCATGGTTTCAATACCCAAACTCAGAGGCGTAATATCTAATAATAAAAAGTCTTTATTATTTCCTGCTAAGATGTCTGCCTGAATAGCAGCACCTAATGCCACCACTTCATCTGGATTTACCCGATCATTTACAGGCTTACCAAAAAAATCACTGACTGCATTTTTAACAGCAGGCACGCGAGTAGAACCACCTACCATCACAATCGTAGAAATAGCGCTGGTACTCAGTTTCGCGTCGATCAATGCCCGTTTGCAACAATCAATTGTTTTATTAATTAAGGGTTGAATCAAGGACTCAAAAACTGTTTTAGTGATACTCAAAACCTCACCATTCCAATCAGTTGAAAAACGTTCATGCGAACTCAAATGTTTTTTTGCTTCTTCTGCTTTTAAACGCAACCCCTGCGCTAAAGTTTTATGTTGATGCAATTCGTCGATCGTAATTCCTACCTCATCCATCCAATGTTGCATAAGCACTCTATCCAAATCATCTCCTCCCAAATAAGTATCGCCATTGGTGCTCAGCACTTCAAAAATTCCATTGCTAATATGCAAAATAGAAATATCAAAAGTGCCACCACCTAAATCATACACAGCAATAGTTGCCTCCTCCTCTTGATTCATTCCTACACCATAAGCAAGGCTTGCAGCAGTGGGTTCGTTTACAATACGCATTACATCAAGTCCAGCTAATTTTCCTGCATCACGAGTAGCTTGTAGCTGTGCATCATTGAAATAAGCGGGCACAGTAATCACTGCTTTTGTAACGGGCGTTTTTAAAATATGTTCTGCCCTTTGTTTTAATTCTTTTAAAATAAATGAGGATAGTTCTATGGGCGAAAAAAACTGATTTCCTACCTGCACTTTCACTAAACTTTCTGTATCATCATCAATAACTTTATAAGCGAAGAAGCCCGCATTTTCTTTTATGTCTTTGTAACTTTTTCCCATCAAACGTTTCGCACTAAAAATGGTATTCTGCGGGTCTAGCTCCAAAAAAGCGCGTGCCTGCTCTCCCACCGTAGGATTACCGAACGCATCAAAATGAACAATGCTGGGAACAAGACTGCTTGTATTGAACTCTCTCAAAGCCACAGGTTGCTTGGTTTCTGGATGTATGATGGCAACCAAACTATTAGTGGTTCCTAAATCAATCCCTACGATCATTTCAGCCTGTTGCAAACTTCCTGTTGCGATATTGATAGCAATTTTTGCCATATTAGAACTAGTTACAAATATTTGATTGGATAATTAATCGGCAAATGTAAAACAATGCCACTGCCCTTTGTTGCGAAATCAGGAATGAATCATTCCACTCTTCAAATCAAGCTTCCACAACTTCTGTTTTTGTTAATTTATCGTGCAGGGGTTTGCCCCAGAATGCATTGAAAAAGAAGTCAACCGGAATGAGCCTAAGTATACTTCTGCCAAGCACCTGAAGCATCGTTGGCGGGTTGCCGTTATGGTCGATTACTTTAGATCCAGTGAACCATTTGCCCGGTGTTCTTGCCCAAAAGATTTCAAAAAAACTATAGTAAACAAACAACACTGCGGCTATAAACCACCAGAAATTAATAGGTTTAAAATGCCAGTAAATCACATAAAAATTCCAATATTTAAAGGCCGCATAGCTAAGCATAAAAACTAAAAAACTATCAATCAGAAAGTTTAAAATACGGGTACCATCGCCAACTTTTTTCATAATCCTATTTGTATTTGGACAAAAATATCTGCTTTAGTTCATTAAAATTCAATAGTACGCTTGAAGTAATTACTTTTGCCCAAATTGTTTGGAAGATGCATTTAATTGAAGAATTACAATGGAGGGGAATGATTCAGGATATCATGCCCGGAACAAAAGAGTTATTAGAAAAAGAAATCGTATCTGGATATATTGGCTTTGACCCAACTTCAGATAGTTTACATATTGGCAGTTTAGTTCCTATCTTATTATTGGTTCATTTGCAAAAAGCGGGACATAAACCCTTTGCATTAGTAGGCGGTGCAACCGGTATGGTGGGCGACCCAAGTGGCAAGAGTGAAGAACGTAATTTATTGAGCGAAGAAACCCTACAATTCAATCAGGAAGGGGTTCGCAAGCAATTGTCTAAATTTTTAAATTTCAATACAGGACTTCCCAATTCGGCTGAACTGGTTAATAATTATGACTGGTTTAAAGACTTTAGCTTTCTGAATTTTATACGTGATGTGGGTAAACATATTACCGTAAACTATATGATGTCGAAGGATAGTGTAAAGAAGAGATTGGAAGGCGAGACGGGCATGAGTTTCACGGAATTCACCTATCAATTGGTTCAGGGATATGATTTTTATTGGTTGTATCAGAACCGCAATTGCAAATTACAGATGGGTGGCAGTGATCAGTGGGGCAATATTGTTACCGGTACTGAATTGATTCGCAGAAAAACAGGGGGAGAAGCATTTGCCTTCACTTGTCCACTTATCACCAAAGCCGATGGAGGAAAATTTGGGAAGACGGAAAAAGGAAATATATGGCTTGATGCTAAGAAAACATCGCCCTATCAGTTTTATCAATTCTGGTTAAATGCTAGCGATGAAGATGCTAAAAAATGGATCAAAATATTTACACTTCTTTCAAAAGAAGTTATCGAAGCCTTGCTTTTAAAACAAGAAGCGGCACCACATGAAAGAGCATTACAAAAAAAGTTGGCAGAAGAACTGACTTGTTTTGTTCATAGTTGCGCTGATTTTGATTTTGCAGTGAAAGCATCTGAGATCCTTTTCGGAAATGCTACCACAGAAATTTTACAAAGCTTGAGTGAAGAACAATTGCTGCAAGTAATGGAAGGAGTTCCAAGGATTGAAATCGAAAAAAGCACCATTGAAGAAGGTTATGAAATTGTATCTTTTTTAGCAGACACTCAGATCTTTCCAAGTAAAGGAGAAGCCCGCAAAATGTGGCTGGCAGGGGGACTGAGCCTCAACAAATCAAAAATTGCAACTGATAAAACTCAAATTGATAATCGCGACCTTTTGAAAGAGAAATATCTTTTGATACAAAAAGGCAAGAAAAATTATTATCTTGTTTTAGCTAAATAAATCTGATATGAATAAATCATGCATAGTAGTATTCGTGCTAGCTTTTACGCTTTTTTCATATCATACAAATGCACAAACAATACTTGCCGAAGGAAGTCATGAAATTATTAATAATATCGAATATGGTTATGTAATTACAAATATTCAATCCAAAGAAGATCATGAACGCTACGAGATAAAATTCTATGCCACAAATAATAGCTGTACCAAATATGTGCCTCTAAGAAAATCAATTTCATTTTCAGAAAAACAGCAGAATATAATCGGAGAATTCAGTTGTACCAATGCTACTGGTAAAAGATTCACAACCAAAGGCAAAATACTTACTATGCCTGATTGGAATTATACTATACAAAATGATATAGACGGAAAAGGACTGATCGGAAGAACAATCCCAATTGGTTACTATTTTAGAAAAGATCAAACCATTTCTGCCACAGAAATCATTCTTACTCCAAAAGGCGAAAAACCGGAAGTGAAGATTTTTGCAGCTATTATTCCAGAATTTTAAACATACTATTTAAGCGCTTTAATCTCTTTCCACATCGCATCAGCAACAAACTGCTGTCCAGTTGGATTTAGATGTACACGATCAGAAGTTAGAATCCCTTTTTCGTTATTCTCTGGATTGTGTTTCAAATTATAATCGATCAACCCGGCTCTTAAATCAACCAAGGCCAAAGAATTAGCTGCGGCAAATTTTCGAATCCAATTGCAGTATAAATTCAAATCTCCATCCTGCTGATTGGAATTGTCGGTTCTTTCACCAATAGCAGCTGGCGTACACAAAATTACTTTACTACCGCCAGCCTGAATCTTTTTAACAACTGCCTCATAAAATTTTCCGAATTTATCATAGTCAGTCCCAGTACCTCCAGTCATTTTATGCCAAACGTCATTTACTCCAATATAGATGACTACAATATCAGGACTCTTCTGTAATACATCCGATTCCAGACGTAAATAGAGGTCGTAAATCTTATTCCCACTAACCCCTGCCCCAATTAGTTCATAATTGTTTGAGAGGCCTTCTTTTTGAATCAAGGTATCAATTAAACGAATATAGCCACCCGGACTAATCCCTGCCTGTGTAATAGAATCTCCGAAAAAGAGGATCTTTTTCTTTTTATCAGATCTGTACGACATAAAGATCATCGCAAATACAAAAAGGGCTACAAGTATCAGTTTATTAGTCATGGCTTATTTAAATCTATAATAAATGAACACTAAATATAATTGTTAAAAACTATCAAACAATCTGATTTTAAGCATTTATGGATACTAAAAAATCAATATTCCCTCAGTTTTTAAAACCTCAAGAGATTTTTTGCAGATAAATTCTTTAAAAAATTTGGAACAATTGAGGGACACCCCTATTTTTGCAGCCCATTCGAACAGAATGGAAAGGATTGCCTGATAGTATAATGGTAGTACGACTGTTTTTGGTGCAGTTTGTCTTGGTTCGAATCCAGGTCGGGCAACAAGTGACCCGCAGCATTCGCTGC
>CAIJLK010000002.1 GCA_903821465.1 uncultured Bacteroidota bacterium
GCATTTCCCATTACAATGCATTTGGGTTTTTGCCTTATTGATACAATTCTTCGCGAATGCAGATGTGTTGGTATAATAATTGGCAACAATAAGTCCTTTGCTGAAGGTTTGAGCAAAAAAAGCAAGTACTAAAAAAATAGCAATTAGTTTGATATGTAATGCAGGTGCTCTCAATTACAGTGAAGATAAGAATAATTTAATCTCAAGAAAAATAGAGATTATTTTATTCTTATCTGTGACAGAAAATATGATCAAAATTATCCTCGCTTAACTAAGAAACGTTTCTTCAACCATTCGCGTACTGGTTCATCATATAATTTCAAGCAAGCATAAGCAAGTGTAATACTTGTTATTACTAGTACTGCACCCCAGGCCAATCCCTTTACACCTAATGGGATCTTATTATTCACTACCCATGCTGTATAAATATAGATCAATGGATAGTGTGTAATGTAAAGCGGATAAGAAAGGTCACCTAGGAATTTGCTGATTTTAGTTGATCGATTATTCTGTAAGCTTCCGCCAGCACCAATGGCAACGATGATCGGGAAGATAATGATTACAACCACTGCATCGTAAATCCCATTCATCCAAACATGTTGTGCATCACCAACTCTTGGGAATGCCAAAACAATAATTAATAACAAACTGCTCCACCAGAATGCATTCTTCACTTTAATGAGTTTGCCTACACGGCATAATAGTACGCCAGCGAAAAATGGATATAACAATCGGGTAAATCCAACGAAGAGTTGTTCTTTAGTTAATGACCATCCCCCAATTAAATCGCCTTGTGGTCCGGTTACCAAATAAGCGATCATCATACAGCCAGCTAATACCACAAAAATCGATAGCAATAATTTTGAAAATTTTCGAACGAATGTTGCGTACAAAATATTTGCGATGTATTCAAAGAATAATGACCAAGCCGGTCCGTTCAAAGGATGCATTTCCTGCCATCCACGGATATCCATTGATAAGGGTACAGGTATTAAAGTAGCACCAATGATCATTATCAAGAGCATTTTCAACACCGGTGTATGGGCAATTGGAGGGAATACTACATCGCTAGCTCCAAAATAAAATAAAGCGGCTCCGATAATAGAACCCATTACTACCATGGGTTGTAAACGAACCAACCTGCGTTTATAAAAATCCCATTGTGTTAATTGGCCCCAACGATCATCATATGCATAAGCAACAACAAATCCCGAAAGCAAAAAGAAAAAATCAACAGCTAAATAACCATGATTCAAAATTTGTATGAAACGATTCCCGCCAGTAAAGGTTTCGAATACATGAAATACAATAACAAAAACGGATGCTACACCACGGAGTCCGTCAAGGATCTGATAGTGGTTTTTTGACTCAAGATACTTAGTTGATTGACTCATATGGTTTGGCTGATTAATCGTAATTTCCGACTAAAATAAGGATATGCGATTGTATTTTGGCTTCTTGTCATTTTTTTTATCAATTATTGGTTTCTCTCAAGCCCCTGTTGTGCAAACTACTTCAGGAAAAGTTGCAGGATATATAGAAGAAAAAGTGGAAGTGTATAAGGGTATTCCTTTTGCTGAGCCTCCAGTGGGTGACTTAAGATGGAAAGCCCCGCAGCCAGTAACAGCTTGGAAAGATGTGAAAACTTGTACAGTATTTAGTGCAAGCCCCATGCAAGCAGATCCAAAGCCCTTCATGGTTTGGAGTAAAGAATATTTAATTCCAGAGAAACCAATTAGTGAAGATTGTTTGTATTTGAATGTGTGGACTTCCAATTCCAAATCCAAAACCAAGAAGCCTGTATTTGTTTATATCTATGGGGGAGGCTTTCAATCGGGTGGTACTGCTTGTCCGATTTATGATGGAGTTGCATCTGCTAAGAAAGATGTTGTTTTTGTGAGCATCAATTACCGAGTAGGTGTATTTGCTTTTTTAGCACATCCTGAATTAACTAAGGAAGCGGCTTATAAAAGTTCAGGTAACTATGGTTTGTTAGATATGGTTGCTGCGCTTAAGTGGGTGAAAGAAAATATTACAGCATTTGGTGGTGATCCGAGTAAAGTAACTATTGGCGGACAATCAGCTGGTGCATTCGCTGTAAATTATTTATGTGCATCACCTTTAGTAAAAGGATTATTCAGAGGAGCTATTGCCGAAAGTGGGGGAAGCATTTTGTCAAGTTCTTTGAGACCATCATTAAAGTTGGCTGATGCAGAAAAAATCGGAATCAAGTTCGCGAGTGATTTGCACTGTGCGGATCTTGCTGCACTCAGAAATAAATCTTCCGAAGAAATATTTAAAGCATCTGGTGGATTAAAATCGCCCATTGAAGACGGCTATTTTTTGCCCAGCTCAATTAAGGATATTTATCTGCATGGAAAACAAAATGATGTTGTCTTGTTGATGGGTTGGAATCAGGAGGATATTGTGTCTGGTCCCCCCGTGAGTGCCGCGAACTATATATCCCAGATTAACAAACAATATGGCGCTGATGCTGCGAAACTGTTTGCAGTTTATCCAGCCACTAATGATCAAATAGCTGCTCAATCGCAAAAGGAATTGAGTAGAGATCAAACTTTTGCCATGCAACAATTTTTTTGGGCAAGCGTACAGTTGCATAATGGAAAATCGCCAGTTTATTTGTACAATTTTAATCGACAATTGCCCGGCTATACTCCTGCAACAGAATATGGTGCTTTTCACACTGCAGAAGTGGCATTTGCGTATGATAATTTGAAATTTGTGGAAAGACCTTTTACGGATGTTGATCATCAACTGGCAACAAGGATGTCGAATTATTGGTCCAATTTTATTAAAACAGGAAATCCAAATGGTAATGATCTTACTAAATGGAATAAATTTAATGCCAATGGAAACTGGGTAATGATCCTCGATGAAAATACAGGTAATCAACATCTGCCTAACAAAAAGCAATTAGAAACATTATTGCAACTGTATAAATAATACACTGAGCATGGAATTAGGATTAATGAGTTTTGCGGATATGGAGCCTGAGAAGCAAGCAGGATCTGGCATTAGTGCGCATCAGCGGATCAAAGACTTGATGGAAGAAATTCAATTGGCAGATCAATTGGGTATCGATGTGTTTGGAATTGGTGAACACCATCGGCCTGATTATGCAGTGTCATCGCCTGAAGTAATTCTAGGTGCGGCAGCCATGATCACAAAGAATATTAAATTAACGAGTGCTGTTACGGTGTTGAGCTCTGATGATCCTGTGCGGGTATATCAGGCATTTGCAACAGTTGATCAACTATCAAATGGCAGGGTTGAAATAATGGCAGGAAGGGGCTCATTTATCGAATCATTTCCTTTATTTGGATACGACCTGAATGATTATGAAGGATTATTTACCGATAAGATCGAACTCTTATTGCAAATTAATAAATCAACAAAAGTTAGTTGGAAGGGGAAACATCGTGCAGCTATCAATAATTTAGGGGTATATCCGCGTGCTTATCAAAATGAAATTCCTATCTGGCTTGCAGCAGGAGGAACACCCGCATCAGCAGTGCGTGCTGCGAAATTAAATATGCCATTGATGCTGGCCATCATCGGTGGGATGCCTGAACAGTTTGTACGATTCATTAATTTGTATAAAGACAGTTGTAAAGATTTAGGGAGGTCGCAGGAAGAAATACAATTTGGTGTCAATAATCATTTTTATGTGGGCGATGATGCAGAAATAGCAGCCAATGAATTTTATCCTTACTATGCAACTATGATGGATCGGGTTGGAAGAGAAAGAGGATGGCAGCCACTAACAAAACCGCAGTTTGATTACCTCCGAAATCCAAAAGGTGCATTAATGGTGGGTAGTGTGCAACAAGTGGTTGACAAAATTTTATACGAGCACGAAATTTTCGGAAACACCAGATTCCTTGCTCAAGCTAGTGTGGGTTTTGTGCCGCATCAGAAAGTAATGAAATCAATTGAATTATATGGTACTAAAGTAGTGCCGGAAGTAAGAAAGGCACTGGCATTATCGAAATAAAACCAGTGCCTAAAGATTAAAATAGCTAATGAATAATGTTTAAATGATGGATTAGTTTTCCATCATGTTCATAGCCTTTACAAATAAATGGTTATTCTCTAAGTGAACATGTTTGTGTAAGTCTTCTTCAAACTCTTTTAATTCTGCAAGACTAACTTTAAAAGTTGTGCAAGCACCTATTGGAATTGTGTAATTGTTTGTGAGCTCTCTTATCTTATATAATATATTGCCTGCATGATCATGCTCTGCCATCATTACACTAATAGGTGCTGAAATTGAATTTCTTGCAGTATCATTCAATTGTCCTTCCAAAAACAAAGCTTCTAATTGTTTAATTCTGGGAAACAAAATAACTTCTTCCTTCTGCATATGGTTAGTCATTTCTTCCTGAATCTCTCTAAATAGTTGTAATACTTCTACCATATAAGGAAACCTTTCTCCATGCTTGCTGGCTACTTTTTCAACATGAAAAATTATTTGAGGCATTGATTGCTTTACATAAAAGTGATGGTGTATAAGAATGTAACTGATCATTTGTTCAGCTGTCATTTCTTCAAAAGGAAGTTGATTTGCTGTTCTTGGTTGCATTTGTTTTACCAATTCTGCTGATACAGTGCTAAGCGATAATCCCTTTTCTTTGCAAGCTTCTTCCAGAGTTCTTTTTCCATTGCAACAAAAATCTAAACTGTATTTTTCCAATACAGGTACAGATGAACTACTCTTTGTAACAATTGAAGCCAATGTTTGTGTACTAATATTTTCCATTTCTTTTTAATTTATTCAGCAAAGTTGAACTGATTCAAAAAACTAAATTATGATTCAAATCATTTTCTAATTTTTATTCCCAAATTCAACAATAGCATCCCGGAAAACAAAATCAAAGCGGCGAATAATAATAGCTCATTTATATAGCTAATAGATTGTTCGAGTATGGCAGCAATTCCTTGAGTCATTAATAAACATTCATTAAATATGATCCCAAACACAAAAACTGCAATGCCAGTTAATACTAATTTATTGAATTGAATTAACTTAGAAGAAAGAAAATTCGCCACTAAGAATAAAGTAATAACGCCAAGCAAAATCAAGTGAAGATATGCAATAACAATAGGCCTGAAACCGAATGCTAGTGTGCTTATGGAAGGAATGGTGGAAACTGCTTGCAATACAAACTTAATGGTAAGTGCTACCCCAGCGAATAATAATAATAAGTTAGCAGGTTTGGGATATTGTAAAGACAGGTTTTGGAATTTAGGAGATAATTGATTTAACAATTGTGTCCAAGCAACTAATTGCGCTATAGCTGCAATAACAATAATGGCATAACCCCAACTAGGCATTGAAAGCCAAAGTGCAGATAAGAAATAGGCAGGTATACAGGATCCGGCAAATAGCCAGAATATTTGTTTTTGTTTTTTTATAAAGGGAATTACAATAGTAACTCTCTCAATAAACAAACCCATACAGGTGAAGAAAAACCATCCATTGTATTGAAAGTGTAGAAAAAAGTATACCGCCAACAAATACCAGTTTTGATGTACTATTTTATTTGCCATTAATATGGCCAAGCTAAATGCACCAATGGCAGAAATGGCGTTAAAGAATAAAGCTGCTTTGAACCAATTATTAATAATCCAATTTTTTGAAATACTATTGAGTTCTTTCCAAAAAAGGAAAGTAAAAATCCAACTATTAAAGATCGAGAGTGTTGAAAAACTAATAGAAAACAATCCATAGCCTTCAAAAGGGAAACTAAAAAGCATTCCATATGCTGTTATCAAATTCCCCCATAAAAGCCACCTATATTTTGGAAAGAGGTCTAAGTTTTTATGCCTTGATGCATAATCTACCATAAATGCCATCAAGGCCATACTAATCCATCCTGTAAAAGCAAAATGAGAATGTGCGTGTAATAAATGCTTTTGATCTATAAAGGGTAAGTTAAATGCAATTTTATAACGGAGTATTAAACCTATGGATGCAACCAATAATAAATTTAAAAGCGATATTCTTAACCATTGTAATAAGCGGGAAGACATAATTGCCATTTGAGGCAAAATAAAAGGAAGAAAGACAGTTGATTTATGATTTGAATCACAACTAACAATATACTTTTCCTTTATCCACTAAAACTGTACCATTTTTATGCATGTTTCTAATTGCTCGGATAACGGTTTCTACTCTAAGGCCAGTCATATCTGCAATTTGTTGTCTTGTTAGTTTTACTTTATTGCATTTTGTACAGATATTCTTTTTAGACTCCTTAAAATATTTAAATAGGCTACTAATACTATGCTCTGGGTTATGATTGGCTAATTCCCTTACAATCATAAACTTAAATCGTAATCTTTCTGCCAATAGCTTACTGAATGCAAAATGAATTTCAGCATTTTCATGGATCATTTGATGAAATGTATTCTTGCTTAGTCTTATTAATATAGAATCTTCATTAGCAATCGTGGTGGCAGCATAATCCCCATTATCGAAAAGCGGTAATTCGCCAAAACATTCACCTGGCTCTATCATAACCTGTAATATTTCTTTTCCCTCTTCATTAATATTTGCCCATCTAACACTTCCACTAATTAACTGGTAATAGAATGAGCAAATACCTTCTTCTTGGAATATAATATCACCTTCAGCAACCTTTTTATAGGTAGCTCCCCAAGCTAATAATGTATTGATATCGACTATCATGTATTAAGGGTACTGTCTAATTCGAGGTGAAAATATCGGTATGTTCAATCCTAAACCATGATATAAATCATGTTTCTATAGTATTTCGGCTTTGGGTTATTTTTTTTTCTCACTTATGATTCAACGCATAAAATAAGGTTTAGGGGCTTTGTACACTTGCATTGTAATTAAAAAATAAACAAATAGAACATGAAAAAATTGATGATTCTCGGAATAGTAGCAGTTTTAATAGCCGCTTGTGGTGGAAATTCAACTGCTTCAAAACAGGAGAGTAATGTTTCAGATGCTACTAATTCTGCAAATCCTTCTTACGACCCTAATCGAGGAGAAGGAAAATTTAAATCAGTTGATATTACTGGAGCTCTTGATGCTACGATGGCGGATAACGGCAATAAGATCTACCTAGTAAAGTGTGGCGCTTGCCATAAAATTACCGAAGAGAAATTAGTTGGTCCAGGTTGGAAAGGTGTAACATCTAGACATCAGGCACCATGGATTTTGAATTTCATTACTAATACAGATGAAATGATCAATAAAGATCCAAAAGCACAAGCCCAGTTAGAAATTTGTTTGGTAAGAATGCCGAACCAAAATCTGGCTGATGCAGATGCTAGGTCGCTTTTAGAGTTCATGCGCAAAAATGATGGCGTTAAATAAATAATACTTCCTATCTATTCAGATAAAAACAAACAAATATGAAAAATAGTCACTTTAAGTTGCTCGCAATGGCTTGTTTCGGTATTGCGATAGGCTTTATTGCCTGTAAACCAAAAAATGTTGGAGATGCTGTTACTTCAGATGCTGCTGCAAAAGCATATGTAGCACCTGGCAAATACGATCAGTTTTACAATTTTGTATCTGGCGGATTTAGCGGACAGATGAGTGTTTACGGATTGCCATCTGGAAGATTACTTCGTGTAATTCCCGTATTCTCGGTAGACCCTGAAAAAGGATGGGGTTATAGTGAAGAAACTAAACCCATGTTAAACACTTCTCATGGTATAGTGCCCTGGGATGATTTACACCATACAGAGCTTTCACAAACTAATGGTGAAATTGATGGCAGATGGGTTTTCGGTAATGCCAATAATACGCCACGTGTTGCCAGAATTGATTTGAAAACATTTAGAACTGCAGAAATTATAGAATTACCTAATAGTTCTGGTAACCACTCTTCTCCATTTATTACAGAGAATACAGAGTATGTAGTTGCTGGTACACGTTTTAGCGTACCTCCAGATAATGTAAATGGAGATGTGCCTATCAATTCCTATAAAAAGAATTTTAAAGGAACGCTTAGCTTTATTAGTGTTGGAAAAGAAGATGGCAAGATGGATATCGCTTTCCAAATTCAATGTCCAGGAGTGAATTTCGATTTGAGTCACTCTGGTAAAAACGTATCAAGTGGATGGTTCTTCTTTTCTTGTTACAATACAGAGCAAGCAAATACTTTATTAGAAGTGAATGCTTCACAGCGCGACAAAGATTTTATTATGGCGGTTAACTGGAAAAAAGCGGAAGAATATATTAAAGCTGGAAAAGGCAGAAAACAAACTGTAAAATATGCCCATAATAAGTGGAACGAGAAAACGCATAGTGCTACTTCAGAAATTAAAACAGAAGTAACCGTATTGGATGCGAAAGACTTTCAAGACTTATGTTATTTTATCCCTTGTCCGAAATCTCCACATGGTTGCGATGTAGATCCTTCTGGAGAGTATATCGTTGGAAGTGGAAAATTAGCAGCTTTGATTCCTGTGTTTAGTTTTACAAAATTGCAAAAAGCAATTGCGTCGAAAGATTATGCAGGAGTTTATGATGGTATCCCCGTTATTAAATATGAGTCTGCTTTGTATGGTGAAGTAAAAAAACCAGGACTCGGACCTTTGCATACAGAATTTGATGGTAAAGGAAATGCTTATACCACCATGTTTGTATCATCTGAAGTGGTGAAATGGAATATTAAAGATTTGAAAGTATTGGACCGTGCTGCTACTTATTATAGTGTTGGTCACTTGTGTATCCCTGGTGGCGATACCAAAAAACCCAATGCTAAATACTTGATTGCATATAACAAAATTACCAAAGATAGATATTTGCCAACTGGCCCAGAGTTAGCTCAGAGTGCGCAGTTGTTTGATATCTCAGGAGATAAGATGCAATTAATATTGGACTTCCCAACCATTGGTGAACCACACTATGCTCAGGCAGTTAGCGCAGATTTAATCAAAAACAATTCAGTGAAGTTCTTCAAAATAGAAGATAACGCAAATCCTTATGTATCAAAAGGAGAAGGCGAAACAAAAGTTGTTAGAAATGGTAATAGAGTAGATATTAATATGACATGTATTCGCTCGCATTTTTCTCCTGATAATATTGAAGGAATTAAAGCAGGCGATGAAGTTTATTTCCATGTTACTAATTTGGAGCAAGACTGGGATGTTCCCCATGGATTTGCTATTAAAGGTGCAAATAATGCAGAATTACTGATCATGCCAGGTGAAACCCAAACACTAAAGTGGGTTGCTGAAAAAGCTGGTATGTTCCCATTCTATTGTACGGATTTCTGTAGTGCATTGCATCAGGAAATGCAAGGATATTTGAGAGTATCACCAGCTGGAAGTAATACACCACTGATGTTTAGTACTGGCAAAAATTTGCCTCCTGTAGAAGCTGCAACAGCTAATGGAAAAAAATAATTTCCTATAAAAACGGGGCAGATTAAACACCTGCCCCGTTTTAAGTTTATCGAAATTGAAATCATACAAATGAAACACAATCAGCTTTCTGGTCTTGTTAGAATACTCCTATTACTTTGTGCAGCCGCACTGGCGTTGGTTTTATTTGTTCCAATGTGGAGAATTGAATTAGATGCGCCACAATATCCCGAAGGACTTACTTTACTTATTTATGCAAATAAATTAGGTGGAAATGTAGACATTGTTAATGGATTGAATCACTATATCGGTATGAAGACTTTACATGCTTCAGACTTTTTGGAGTTTACATTACTTCCTTATTTCATTTCATTTTTTGCTTTATTGGCTTTACTTGTTGCCATTTTCGCAAGGCCAAAATTATTGTATACTTTCTTTATTCTGTTTATGCTTTTTGCCATTATATCTATGGTAGACTTTTGGAGATGGGAATATAATTATGGGCATGAACTAAACCCTGATGCTGCCATTATTGTTCCTGGCATGTCTTATCAACCACCATTAATTGGGTTTAAACAATTGTTGAACTTTGGAGCATACTCTATTCCAGATATTGGAGGATGGATTTTTGTAAGCGTTGGATTAATTGGTTTATACGCAGTGGTGGTTACAAAAAGAAAAAAGTTTTCATCAACTGCAATTGTAACGGTAATCACAATTTTTACTTCCACTTTATTTAGTTCTTGTAATACGGGTCCTGAAGCATTGAAATATGGAACAGATAATTGTTTTTCTTGTAAAATGACAATCAGTGATATACGATATGGCGCTGAGATTGTAACAAAAAAAGGTAGGGTATATAAGTTTGACGATAGTTTCTGCATGTTGGCATATTTAAAAACTAAGGAATTAGCTTCTAGTGAAATTAAAAATATTTATATGACCAATTTCACAGGCAGCCATCAGTTATTAAATGTAGAAGAAGCCGTGATGTTGCAAAGCAATGTATTAAGAGGCCCAATGGGTGGAAACATAGCTGCAACTGATCAAATTGATAGTGTCAACAAAATGAAAGACAAATTTCCAGGCAATGATTTGCTTTGGTCAGAAATTATTAAACAGTGAAAAGATATTTATTCATAATCTTTTTTGGACTTGGTTTTATTCTGTCTTCTCAGGCAAAAACTATTACTGTTGGAGTATCTAAGAAATGTAGCACCATTCAACAAGCATTGTTGCTTGCTTCAAAAGGGGATAGTATTGTTGTTTCAAGAGGAAACTATCATGAAAAAAATATCATTGTAAATAAACAGATTACTTTAATCGGGATAGACTATCCCGTATTGGATGGCGAGTTTAAATATGAGATCATTTCTATTAAAGCCTCTGGTACAATTGTACAGGGTTTTAAAATTATCAGGTCGGGCATCTCAAGTATGGAAGACTTTGCAGGGATTAAAATATATGAATGTAGAGATGTGATTATTAGAAATAATATTTTGGAAAACACATTCTTTGGTATTTACTCTCAATATGGTATCAATTGTACTATTGAAGGAAACAAATTATCAGCGTCGAACACAGAAGAACAGCAAAGTGGAAATGGAATACATTGTTGGAAGAGTGATAGTATGCGAATAATTGCAAATAATATAACCGGACATAGAGATGGTATTTATTTTGAGTTTGTAACCAATTCTATTATTTGGAGAAACGATTCCGAAAAAAATCTTCGCTATGGGTTACATTTTATGTTTTCGAGTAACGATTCTTACATTGCAAATATTTTTAAAAATAACGGCGCTGGCGTTTCGGTGATGTTTTCTCACGATGTTAAAATGGTGCATAATTATTTTGAAGAAAATTGGGGAGATGGATCTTATGGCATTTTGCTAAAAGAGATCTCTGACGGGTATATAGAAAATAATCGATTTGTAAAAAATACAGTAGGAATTTACATGGAAGGAACGAGTCGAATAAAAATGAGTGGAAATGTTTTTGAAAAAAATGGATGGGCTATGAAGATTCAAGCAAGTTGCATGGATATTACAGTAACTGGAAATAATTTCATCAGTAATACTTTCGACATGGCTACTAATGGAAGCCTGGTGTTGAATACTTTTAATGGCAATTATTGGGATAAATACGAAGGGTATGACATTAATCGAGATCATATTGGAGATATTCCTTACAGACCAGTAAGTATGTACTCTGTTATCATCGAAAAGAACCCCCCGGCAATGATGTTGTTTAGAAGCTTTATCACAACGCTGCTTGATAAAACAGAAAAAGTATTGCCTTCACTTACTCCTGAAAACTTTAAAGACGCTTTCCCACTCATGAAACCTTTAAGATTATGATTATTGCAAATAATGTATCTAAACAATTTGGAAGCCTTAAGGCACTAAACAATTTTTCTGTTAACTGCAATAAGGGTGAGTGTATAGCACTGATTGGCCCTAATGGTAGTGGTAAAACAACTTTTATTAAAACCATTCTGGGAATGGTAGTTTGCGATAGTGGCTTTGTAACGGTTAATGGTTGTAATATAAAAAACGATTGGCAATACCGTTCTAAAATTGGGTATATGCCACAAACAGGAAGGTACCCAGAAAATATGACCATTGGTCAGGTTCTTGAAATGATGCAAGATATTCGAGGCGAAAAAAATGCGAAAGACCTGGATGAGGACTTAATAAACAGGTTTGAAATTAAATCTCTTTTGAATAAGAGAATGCGTACACTATCTGGCGGAACGCGTCAGAAAATAAGTGCTGCATTAGCTTTTTTATTTAATCCAGAGTTGTTGATTCTTGATGAACCAACGGCAGGACTGGATCCGCTTTCTTCTGAAATTTTAAAAGAAAAAATTATTGAGGAGAAGAAGAAAGGAAAACTAATACTTATTACTTCACATATCCTAAGCGAATTAGATGATTTGGTTACCCAAGTTATTTATATGCAAGATGGATGTCTCTGTTTTCATAAAACAATCGATCAACTAAAAGAAGATACTGGTCAATCAAAATTAGCTAAAGCTATTGCTCAGGTAATGCTTAATCATTAGATATGAAAAAAGTTATTAAATACGTAATTATCGATATACTTCGAAACAAAATTATGCTGGCTTATACTGCTTTTTTGCTTGTATTGTCGTTCAGCATATTTAGTTTGGAAGATAATTCAGCAAAGGGATTATTGGGCTTGTTAAATATTATCTTAATAATAGTACCCTTAGTAAGCATTATTTTTTCAACTATCTATGTATACAATAGCGCCGAGTTTATTGAATTACTAGTAAGTCAGCCACTTAAACGAAAAACTATTTGGATGAGTTTATTTACAGGATTAGCATCCTCTATGGTACTTGCTTTCTTAGTGGGTGTTGGAATTCCTGTTTTAATTTATCAAGCAGATATCACAGGAATAATGATGATTGTTATTGGTGTGTTATTGTCTGTTATTTTCGTGGCAATTGCTATGCTATCTGCAGTAAAAACTAGGGACAAAGCAAAAGGAATTGGTATAGCAGTATTGCTATGGCTATATTTCTCTTTATTATTTGATGGATTTGTTTTGTTTTTAGTATTTCAGTTTTCTGATTATCCAGTTGAAAAGCTAATGGTTTTGGTAAGCATGTTTAACCCTTTAGATCTTGCCCGTATAATGATTCTCTTAAAAATGGATGTTTCTGCTTTAATGGGTTATACAGGAGCAGTTTTCAAAGATTTCTTTGGTACTGGATTAGGAATTACACTTTCATTTTCGGTTTTATTATTATGGACAATTATTCCCATTTGGGTTTCAATTAGAAAATTTAAGACGAAAGACTTATAATAAAAAAATTATCAAATGGCAGCAAATACCAAAATAAAGAATAGTAAAAAAGATATTAGTAGCCGAAAGGATATTGAAGTGCTTGTTGCAGCCTTTTACGAAAAAGTAAAAATAGATGAAATACTTGGTCCAGTATTTACTGAAGTTGCAAGGGTTAACTGGGAGAAACATATGCCTATTATGTGCGACTTTTGGGAGAATGCCATTCTTTTTACAGGAACCTATCAAGGAAATCCAATGGATTTACACATACATTTACACAAAGCAATGCCGTTACTGCAATTGCATTTTAATAAGTGGAACCAAATATTTATAAAAACAGTTGATAGTTTGTTTAAAGGAGAAAAGGCATTACTTGCTAAACAAAGAGCCCTTAAAATTTCTGAAGTTTTACAATCAAAGATTTTAGATCATAACCATAGTTAAAATATAATTGGGGCATAAAAAAAGCATGAAATAAATTCATGCTTTTTTTATGCCCGGGGGGGCAAATTATTTTTTATCAGCAGGTGGTAATAACACTTTATCGATTACATAAATGATGCCATTTGATGCAGGAATGGTTGCTTTAATTTCAGCATTACCGTTTACAAAGATTTTTCCATCTTTTTTAGTGATCGTAATATTTCCGCCATTTACTTGGCCTATACTTTGACCGTCAGTTAAATTTTCCGTTTTAAATACGCCAACTGATACATGATACTGTAATATATCTGTTAATGCATCTTTCTTTTCTGGTTTCAATAAACCTTCTACTGTTCCAGCAGGTAATTGTGCAAAAGCTTCATTGGTAGGGGCGAAAACAGTAAATGGTCCTGCATTGCTCAATGCATTTACAAGGTCTGCAGCTTGAACTGCCGCAACAAGTGTAGTATGGTCTTTGCTACTTATGGCTACTTGAACCACATTTTTCGCTGACACATCATCTTGTACTCCTGACTGACCTTTTGATTCTTGGGCGGGAATTGCTGTTTCCGTTGTTGTTGTTTTGCTTGCATCGTCACCGCAGGCCGAAAAACTTAGGCCCAATATGGTAATGCACAAAACCGATAATGATCTTTTCATATAGTTAGGGTTGGTTTTATTTACCCGATAACTAAAATTAAATGATGCATTACGCTTCATTTATGATTAGGGTCATAAATGAAAGGATTCTTTAGATAGCATGCAGGACTGAACGTATATTTATTATAAATCTGCAGTAACATTAGTTTAGATTATTGTTACTGCAGGAAGTTATTTCAACAATGATTCAATCTTAGCTTCTAGCTCTTTATGAATTTGATCAGAGTTGCCTAAAATGCGCATCACGAATTTTCCATCCTGATCAATCAAGAATTTAGTAGGATATCCATTGATATCAAAATTTTTGACAAGATCTACCACTTCGGGGTCATAGAGTAAATGCAACCAATTGATGCCATCATCCTTAATAGCGTTACGCCATGATTCATCCTGAGCCTTTTTGTCGGGTCTTACTATTAATTCATTTGCAATTCCGATAATCTCAAATCCTTTTGAATGGTATTTTTCATACATTTTTTTTAATGCAGGATGGCTTTGTCTACATGGTCCACACCAACTACCCCAAAAATCTACCAAAATTACTTTGCCTTTTAATGCTGTGATATCAACATCTTTACCATCAATTCCTTTTTGAACAAACGGAATAACCTGTTTGCCAAAAGCTGTTTTTCTATTGTTTTCGATTTTTAAAGCGAGTATCTCTCCAGTTGTAGATTTTCTATATTCTTCTTTTATATTATTAAACTTAGTATCTGTTTCATTAAGTGGTAAGATTAAGAACAAAGATTGCAATACGAGTAGACTTGCAAAACTTTCGGGGTGTTCATCAACAAATTTGATTCTTCCTGCCTGATTTATTTTTCTTAAAGCAGCAATCTTTTTGCCAATTTCTCCATTACCTACGGTGTCCTTGATTACCATCTTCCTATTCTGTTCTTTCTGATAATCCCAAATTTGAAGAAAACCTGTCATGTCGTTTTGCCTAACTTTTTCATACAATAAAACATCTCTATTATTACTCTTTACTGTTCCTTTGTAATATTCTTTCGCATCCGCATCAATCTGAATATCGGCATTGGAAAGTATCATTAATATAGTCGGCGGCATCATGACTGCTTTTCCTACTTTCAATGCAAGTGTTGAATCCATAACAGCAACCTGTATGATCTGCGGTTCAGATAAATTTCCTTTCCAAATAACTAAGTCTTCTGACTGCTTAGTTAAAGTATCAACTCCATATTTACCATTGCTTTTGACATAGTTGACTTTCACTTTGTTTTCTCCAAGGCCTTTAAAGTGCATGGTCACAGTAAAACCTTGTTGTGCCATTGTAAGCAGTGGAATAAAGTAAAAAACAAATGACGTTATTTTTTTCATTAGATCTTTTTAAAAGTCAATTAAAAATTTGGATGTAAAAATCTATTATTGGTTGTCTACCATATCAGGATTTAGATTAAGAATGGCTGGAGGAATACGCATAGTAAGGCGAGCTGTTTTCAAAGGATATATAAATCCGTCTAATGGATGAGTTGGATCTATATTATTGTATGGATCGTTCGAAAGCCTACGCATGTCAAACCATCTCCATCCTGTTCCAGCAAACTCTTTCAATCTTTCTTCTAGAACTACTTTAATAATAGCATCTTGAGAAGTTGCGGCAACTGCTGCATCAACTGCTGCCATTCTTGAATTTCTAAACAATACCAGATCAGCTTTAGCACCAGTTAAATCGTTAGTTCTCGCTTTGCATTCAGCCAACATTAGATAGAGGTCTGCCAAATTCGGCCCCCAGTTATAAGTTGTTGGAGCATTCCTTTGCTGCCCAGGTAAACCAGGTGCTGCAACAGCATTGGTAGTGCTGTTGTTGTAGAAGAATTTTTTTCGTTGATCTGAAGCCACGAACAAATTATATATAGCTGGTTTTAGGTATAAGGTATTTCTTGCTGTGGCCCAGTTGATACTCATTTGCTTCAAATAAATGTTTTCTGTACTAACAGTTTGTGCAGGAAATTTATTTGCACCAACCCAGGGCTGGGCTGTTGTTACCCATGTTGGCATGGAAGTATTGTAATTATAAAGAGCCAATGGCAATGTGTAGTTTGTAATGCTGTTTCTACAATTATTTAATTGAGCTAGTGCATTTTGGTAATCACCCATCCAAAAATATGCTTGTCCTAAAAGGTAATATCCACCAGTTTGCGCAAGTCTTGCTCGGTTAAGTGTCTGTGCAGGCAAAAGAGGAATAGATTCTTTTAATTCATTAATTATAAAAGAATAAACTTCTTGTACGGATGCACGTTTATAGGCAATTCCGGCGGCATCTGCTGTAACTACAATAGGTATTCCAGGATCGGTTGAGGCTGATGCCGGGTTATATGGTTTTGCAAAATAATTCACGGCCATCAGGTGCATATAAGCTCGGTTTGCTCTTGCTTCTGCAAGTAGTAAGGGCTTGTCAGACATGGTTCCTGTGGTAGCATCCATTACGCCATTTGCTATTACATTGTATATATAATTCTGTGAATAAAAAGTTCCCCACTCACTTGATTCGTCATCTGCAAGAAAAAGATCGTCCTTCCATTGATAAGCATTTTGATAATACAATGGCTGAGTAGAAAGGAATGCTGAAGATGAAAATACATCATCAGACATTAACACCGGAGCGGCTGGATAACCAAGAATTGCAGCCAGTGCACCTGGGATATTTCGCACATTAATAAAAGTATACAAATTGGTATTGTTGAACAACCCATTGTATTCTTCAGTTGAATTAACAACATCTAGTCCTTTTGGGTTCACATCCAAGAATTTCTGGCAAGCCGAAAATGCTAGAATTAAAGTTAATAAACCTGTTATTTTAATTTTGCTAAGTTTCATATCAAAAATATATGGGAGATTATTTAAAGGATGTTTTGAAACCAATAGTATAGAAGGCTGGCATAATGCTAGACCTTACTCCTGTTCCGAGATTATAATATTCAGGATCAATGTCATAGTTGTTATTCTTCCACAATAGGACATTGTTTACTTGAGCATATACAGAGAAATCAGCAAATCCAATCTTATCAATTAATTTAGAAGGTATCTGGTAGGATAGTGTCAAATCCCTCAATTTTGCGTATGAAGCACTAACAACATTGCTATTCCCTTGTGTATAAAGGTTCACATAACGTAATGAATTCTGTGCAGTATTTCCTACATATTTAGGAACATCAGTTTTGAGCTCATCACCTGCTACTTGCCATCTATCGTTGAAATAGGTAGGGATATTAGTTGAAAGTCTTCCGGTATAGAATTGATTCACATCTCTTCTCATTACATTCCCAAAATTGTAAACAATCATAAACGATAGTGAGAATTGCTTGTAACTGATGTTATTGGTGATGCCTCCGTACCAAAGTGGTTGGGTAGAACCCATATAAGCCACATCATTCACAGTCAAATCACCTAGCAATTTTGCCGTGTCTGTACCATTCGATTTGAATGCATAAGGGTTGCCATTTTTATCTAATCCCATATAGTTGTATCCAAAAAGACTGTATGCAGAATATCCTTCTATAAGGGTTGCGTTTACTTTTCCGCTTGTTGTAACAGGGCTAGCTGTTTTTAATGAGGTAATTTTGTTTTTGTTATAGGAGATTGTGAAAGTGGTACTCCATCTGAAATTTTTTGTAGAAATATTGTTGGTATTCAATTGGAATTCGAAACCATTGTTCTCTATATTTCCAAGGTTATTGTATGCATAAGACCATCCACTTGTTGGATCAACAGGTTGATAACCCAGAAGGTCGGTAGTTAATTTCTTATAGATATCAATTGTTCCTGAAATACGGTTATTTAGTATTGCAAAATCTACTCCAAAATTTGTTGTAGCAGTACGTTCCCAATGTATATTATCATTTCTTGGAACTAGAATGGTATAACCGATTCCCATACCACTGAAGTAGGCCACATTGCTAGCAGAAACAATGTCAAAGGGACCTGCGTAACCAGGGTTCGGTGCATTACCTGCAAGTCCGTAGGTAAGACGTAAATTCAAGTTATTGATCTGGGTGACCTTGAAAAAATTCTCTCTAGAAATATTCCATGCACCACCAAGACTCCAGATTGGTTTGTATTGCAAACTCTTGTTTGTACCAAATAAATTGGATTGGTCAATTCTAATGCTACCATTCAAAGAATACTTTCTGTCAAATGTATAGGCTGCATTACTATAGGCAGAGAAAAATCTTTTCTCAGTTTCGAGATATTGAACTGGTTTAGCAGTGAACAGATTGTTTGTTGTTCTTCCGGTCATATAGTTGACAGGATTACTAACACCCACTGTTGCTAAAGAGTCTTCATTATACAAAGAATATGTCAAGGTTTGAAAGTCATATCCTCTTCTATTAGTTTGAACAGATTTGTATAGATCTGTTCTGATTTCGGTACCTGCAATAACATTTAGTTGGTGTTTTTGATTAAAATTTCTATCATAATTCAATTGGTTACGTAAAGTCCAACTAGTGCTAGTATTGTTTTGCGTAGTGTACAAACCACCTTTAGAAGGCAAGTAATAAGTGGGAGATCCTCCTACAACTGTTGGCGCTTTTGTGAAAAATACTAACTCGTCTCTGACTTTGTAGGAGTCTTGGCTGTAATATTCATAGTTTTCCAATGATCCATGCTGGAATTGGGCCCTGCCTTCATAACTTAATCCTTTAGCAAGTTTTACTGTTAATCCCGCATTGATTCTTGAAGTAAGATTCACTTGGTCATTAAGGGTTTTGCCAGATTCAGATAAAGGAATATAATTTAAATTGATTTTACTTGATGCTTCAGAACTTGCTCTGAATTCCTCCTGACGTTTCAAATAAGCTTGTGATAATGGATTGCCATTTGCATCTGAAAACATGGCATAAGGCAAGTAATTACTATTATTAAAAGGCAGGCTTGTTAATAAAAATTTAGAAGTTTTTTCGTAAGAAAAATTTGTCAACAAATCTAACTTTACTGAAGATGAAAAATTAAAATTCTGTCTCAAGTTCAGTTGATAACGATTAAGATTAGTCTTGGTGTCTGATTTGTCTAGTGTGTATGCTAAAGAACCATAGTAGGAATGGAATGCACCACCACCATCAAAAGTTAAACTGTTATTGGAAAGAAGAGATCCCTGTGTCAGATTATCATTTATCTGACTTTTATTATTGAGTTGTGAAAGGGAATCAAATTTTGAATCTGCAGATGCCTGTGAAATTAGGCCTCGGGATAGATCATATTGTATTCTTTCATGTGGCGGAATGATTGGAGTTGCACCAACTGTATTAGTAACAGTAGCCCAAGGATAATTTGTTGCTGAAAAGACTGATTTACTCGAAGCTAGAAAATCACTAGTAGTCATCATTTTAGCATAATCAAGTTCTGGTCTTCCTTTGAATGAAACAAAAGAGTTGAATCGAACTTTGATTTTTTTCTGTTCATTGCTGATACGTCCTTTCTTAGTAGTGATAACTATTACTCCATTTGCAGCTGAAGACCCCCAGATTGATGCTGCAGTAGCATCGCGCAATACATTGATGGATTCAACGTCATCCGGATTTACTAACGTTTTTACTAAGTTGAAATCAGAAAGTGGAATGCCATCTACCACAATCAGAGGTTGTCTTGATGCCTGAATAGAGCTTAACCCGCGAATAAGAAATTTTTCATTTCCAGTTCCGTAATTAACTGCAATACCTGGAACAAGTCCTTCTATTCTGTCCAACACGTTCATACTACCTGACTTAAACTTTATTTGTTCGTTTGTTACAGTTGAAAATGAACCGGCACTTCTTTCCTTGCTAATACGTTGATAACCGGTATTCATGATCTCAACTGCTTTCAGGTTTGCAACTTCAGGAACCATTGTTACCCAAATCTGAACTAACTGATCTACTTTATGAATGATTGTTTTATAACCTATATACGATAGAACAAGTGTTTGTCCGGGTGCCGCTATAACTTTGAAGCTTCCGGATGCATCAGACAAAAAAGTCTTTCCATTTTCTTTTACTACAATGCTAACTCCTTCTAATGGGCTACCATCAGCATTTGTCACAGTACCTTTCAGCACAATATCAATGATGGGGTTAAATAACTTCGCTTTATTCTCGTTATTGTTTTCTGTTTCTTTTAGTACAATAGTTTTTTCAACTATGCTAAATGTAATAGGTAGGTTCTTGAAACATTCTGATAGAGCCTGACTCAACGGCATGTTCTTAACATTTACACTCACATTGCCTGCTTTCTTCAAAAATTCATCTTTGTAAAAAAACTGAAATCCTGTTTGCTTATTGATATTTGTAAAAACTTCTTGCAAACCCACATTTTTCAAAGACAGTGTTACATTCTGAGAATAAGAACTTGCACTTACTTGTAGTAGTCCCAAAAAAAGAAAGAGGGTGGTGAATTTTATCACCAATAAATTTCTTGGAATCCCTTTTGTAAATAATTTTTGTAAACTTAAAAGAGTAGAACTCATTTTGCTGCTATTTGGTATATTAATAAACTAAAATTTGTTTCTCATCAATTTTGAACTTTACGCCACTTTCTTCCAATACTTTCAAGACCCCAGACAGGTCACTGTTTCTACTCACAATTCCTGAAAAGGTTTCAGTGCTTATATTTCCTTTGTAAGACACATCAATATTATACCAACGGCTAATCTGGCGCATAATCTGATTGATAGTTAAACTCTTGAAAATGAATTGTCCATTCTTCCAAGCAAAGGCTTCATTCATATCAACATTCTCATTCAACTTGATTAACCCATTTGAAAGGAATAGACCCTGTTGTCCAGGAGTTAAAAAGGAAGATTGGATTGTAGAATTTATTCTTACTTTTCCTTCTAATAATGTGGTTTTAATATTATCTTCTTCTTGATATGTATTGATATTAAATTTCGTGCCAATTGCTTCAACCATTCCAATTCCAGATAACTGAACCTTAAAAGGTTTTAGCGCATTATGTGCCACTTCAAAATAACCTTCACCGGTTAGTTCAACTATTCTTTCCTTGCCATTAAACACCGTTGGATACTTTAAAGAAGAAGCAGCATTCAACCACACAATTGTGCCATCTTCAAGCACAAGTTTGTATTCGCCCCCTCTAGGGGTAGATACCTTATTATAAATCAATTCAGTTTCAGTAGCGGTAGATCGATACTGAATTTCACCCCCATGAATTTGTACATTCAAACCTTCTTGTGGTTTCAATAAATGATTTGCTGAATCATTCAATACTATTTCTGAACCATCAGCTTGGGTCAAAATTGCTTTTCTGCTGCCAGGTGCAATGTTGATTGGATTTTTAGAAAACGAGTTTCTTTTTTCACCACTTACAGTCCTATTAATTTGCATCCAAACTATCCCAATTGATAAGATTAAACATGCCGCCGCAGCAACTGATAGCCATGTTTTGATGGATATTTTCTTTGCTGGGACTGTTTTTGGAGTATTAATAATTTTTTGGTTTAGTTCAGACCAACCTTCTTCCTTGTTGTATGTTTCCAACTGTTGGAGCGCTTCTTTCTGCCAACCTTCAGTATTTAAAGTCTCAAACAAAGCGATATTCTTGGAATCGGCTTTCTTCCATTCCTCTAATTGCATAGATTCTTCAAGAGAGAGTTCTCCTTGTAAATTTTTCGCAATAAGCGATGCAATATGATAATTTGATTCAAATTGTTTCATGATCTGAGATTACAATGAATAATAACACCCTATTCATAAAAACGGGTGAAAGCGGAGGGGAATATTTTTTAAATGAATTGCTTTAAGGCAGAATTACTAGGAGTAACAAATAAGAAATACCACTCAGTTTCAACTTCAATAATTTGAGTGCTCTTTGTTTTTGAGTTTTAACGGTATTGATTGATATCCCCAAAAGCTTTGAAATTTCTTCATTTTTCAAACCTTCTAAGAAGGACAATTTGAGTACATTGCCACAACCTTCAGGAAGTGAATTAATAGCTGTTTGAATTTCAGCAATCAACTCTGCCTTGATGATATTTTCTAATCCATGACCTGGGTCAATAGTATTCTCTAATTGGGTTTTAGTATATTTTATTTGGATTAGAGCATGTCGTTGATAATTCAGACAAGCATTTCTAACAGATAGGTATAGAAAGTTTTTAATAGCTATGTCTGATTCAAATTGTTGATTCCCCTTCCACAATTTTAGAAATACATCTTGTACTATGTCTTTCGAATCTTCCTTTTCATTGATGATCGTAAAGGCAAAATAGCAAAGTCTGGCATAGTAAGTATCAAACAAATTGGAAATAGGTCTATTCCCAAATAGTCTTTGGTTGACAGAGGCTGCGCCTGACAGATTCATTTGCTGAAGATATTGAAAATGGCCCTTATTAGGATGCTGTAATAGTAGTTTTTTATATTATTACACTATTTTAATAGACTAGTTACTTGAATTCTGTAATAACAGTTATCTCTAACTCATCCGCTATTTCATCAGTATTGATACCAAAATCAACACGTTTGATTTTAAAAACACTTTTCAGCGAAATAGAATTAACAGTAATAATGGCAGTCCCTATGGCTTTAATACTTTTTGAAACGCCGTGAATGCTTAGACTACCTTCAACATTAACTGGATAATTCCCATCCTTAGAAAAGTTCACTGTTTTGATATTTAGCACATTTCCTTTGAAACTTGTTTTTGGAAATGCTTCACTATTCATATAATCCTTGTCGTTAAAGTGCTCTTGCATCATTTCGTTATCGAAAATGAATCCTCTAATGAGTCCACTGAATTTTAACTGACCTGTTGTTTCATTAAAAGATGCTGCAACAGATGAATTGGTTGCTTCAATATCTTCAGCAGAGCCACTCGAAAAAAATCGGATACTTGCTTTATTAGTAACTAGTATTTTTTCCGGTGAGATTGTATTGGTCGACTTAGTCTGGTTAGTGCTATCTTTTTTTGCAGCGTCAACGATAGGTTTAAGAATGGAGTCAGTTAAGGAAGTATCATTTAAAAGTTCTTTTGCAGAAATAGCAGGTAATTCCACTGGAGCTTTTTTGAAATGGGTAGGTATATAAGATACAAATAACCAAATATCAGTAACCGTTAAAATTAATGCTATAATAAAAGCGATTAATGTGGAAGTATGTTTCACGAAAAAGCCAGATTTCTTTTTTTGTGAATTCTTGATGAAAAGAAAAAGAATAAAGATCCAGATCACCGCTGCAATTGCAAACATCTGCGGTATTTCTTTCAATAACTTTAAAAACATAGGATAAATTTCTATTGGAATAAAAAAAGGCTCCTTTTTAGGGAGCCTTAAAAATAATCTATTTTCCGTTAGTGGGTGGCTTTGGGCCTTGACCTTGCCATTGCCCTGGGGGTGGTGCCGGAGCCGCTGGTAAAGGTTTGCCAAATGGTTTTGGTACACCACGGTGGCAAGTATTACAGGTAATCAATTGAATCTTAGTAGAATCAGACTCCGTATGTTTGATTGTTTCGATATATTTTTGATTCATTTCATTCGTCATACGAATCATATCACGTGCTATATCTTTTACAGGGTTTGCATCACTTGCCATATCCATTTTTCTTGGATTGTCTTTCTCTGGAGCATGACAATAATTACACTTAACCCCTAAATCAACCTTAAACTTATCCATAGCATGATCTACTTCATCATAAGTAGCGCTCGCTGGGAAAACTTTAATATTTGTTAACTTCTTTGGTCTAGGCTGCTGGATATTGAAAGATTGAGTTATTAATGCTCCCGCAATTGTTAAGCCAAGTAAGATGTTGATTTTTTTTCGATGCATTGAAATCATAAGGATATATTTTAACCCAATATAATGTATCAAAACATTTTTAAATGCTAAATCATTAAAGATTCGACGAAAAGGACTTTTTTAACGACGAAAAGGACATATTTCATATTATCTACATGCTTTAGTAAACTACTTTACATTTAAATTAGCAAATGAATTACCTTATCAACGATTGTAAAAGACATATATAAATCAAAATAAAATTCAAATGAACCATAGAATTATACTATTATTCTCTTTCTTATTTGCTTGCCAAATTTCAAATGCACAAAAGGAACCTTCTATTATTCCAAAACCAGTTAGCTTAATTATAAATAAAGGAAATTTTATTTTAGATCAACAAGTTTCCATAAAGTATGCTATAGCACAAAAGTCTTTATTTCCTGCTGTGAATTATTTTGTTGCAGCAATCAATGATATTTCTGGAATTAAAATAAACTTGAACAAAAAGACGGATAAAATTATTGAGCTAAAGATTGATAATACAATTTCGGTTAATAACGAAGGGTATTTAATAAAAGTAACACCCACACAAATAAATATCACTGCTAAAGGATATGCAGGCATTATCTATGGATTTCAGACGCTCCTACAAACCATTCCTCAAGTTCGTACAAATGCAATTCTCTCAATTCCTTGTATGGATATCATTGATGAACCTCGATTTAAATGGAGAGGAATGCACCTTGATGTGAGTAGGCACTTTTTTTCAATTGCTCTTGTAAAGACTAATATAGATCTAATGGCAGCTTACAAGATGAATACTTTTCATTGGCATTTAGTTGATGATCAAGGTTGGAGAATTGAGATCAAAAAATATCCAAAACTTACTTCTGTAGGTGCATGGAGAGTTGATCAAACTTCATTGGTTTGGGGCACTCGCCCACAAGCTTTGCCAGGAGAGGATCCTAATTATGGTGGATATTATACACAAGAACAGATCAAAGAGATTATTGCGTATGCAGGAATAAGAAATATAACGGTGGTTCCAGAAATTGAAATGCCCGGACATATTGCATCGGCAATAGCCGCTTATCCGGAACTTAGTTGTAGTGGTAATTTTCAGCTGCCTATGACTGGAGGAAATTATAAAAATATGTCTTCTAATTATTGTGCGGGTAATGAAGCAGTTTTTCATTTTGTTGAGGACGTATTAACAGAAGTAATTAATCTCTTTCCTTCTAAATTCATACATATTGGAGGAGATGAAGTTGATAAAACAGATTGGCAGAAATGTGCAAAGTGTCAGGCTAGAATTAAAAAAGAAGGCCTAAAAAATGAAGATGAATTACAAAGTTATTTTGTAAAACGAATCGAAAAATTCATTAATTCAAAAAATCGAAAAATAATTGGTTGGGACGAAATACTGGAAGGCGGACTTGCCCCTGAAGCTGCTGTAATGAGTTGGCGTGGTGAGAAAGGAGGAATACAAGCTGCAAACATGAATCACTTAGTTGTAATGACTCCAGGCACTCCTTGTTATTTTGATAATTATCAAGCAGGACCCGAAGGTGAACCATTGGCAATTGGTGGGTTTAATACACTTAAAAAAGTGTATGATTACGAGCCCATACCTAAAGAGCTGAATAAAGAAAAGTATCAATACGTTTTAGGTGCACAGGCTAATTTGTGGACCGAATTTATTACTACTTCAGCACATATCGAATACATGGTTTTGCCTAGAATGTTGGCTTTGGCAGAAGTGGTTTGGTCGCCCGTTTCGTCGAGGAACTGGAATGATTTTAACCGGAGATTGAAATATCATTTTAATGCTTTTGATCAAAAGGGATTGCATTATTCACCAGGTAATTATACGGTGGATATTCGTCCGATTTCGAAGGATAATAAATTAGCAGTGGAACTATTGACAGAATCTCCTGAAGCAAAGATTTATTATACTACGGATGGGTCTATTCCAACTATTAGTTCAAATCTTTATCAGCAATCTTTTCCTGTTTCAAGTTCTTTAACCGTTAAAGCGGTTACCATTTTGAATGGGAAAATCATGAATCTAAAACCTGCAGAACAATCATTTGTTACGCATCTTGCTCTTGGTGCAGAAGTGAAATATAAAACAGCCTATTCGAAATATTATCTGGCCAATGGCCCTAATACCTTAACAGATGGAATACGAGGTAAGTTGAGCCATAGCCAGTCGTGGCATGGCATTGATAATAACGATTTAGTTGCTACTATTGATTTAGGTAAGGTAAAAGAGATAAAATCAATTACGATTGGATGTTTGCAAAATTATAATTCATGGATCTTTATGCCAGCATCTGTACAATTTGAAATATCTGAAGACGGACAAAATTTTGTATCCATTTCAAAAGTTGAAAATGACATTCCACTTGATTTGAAAGCGGCAACTATCAAAGATTTCAAAGTAATGGCAAATAGTAAACAAGCCCGTTATATAAGGGTTACAGCAAAGAAAATTGAGGGTTGCCCGAAAGGTCATCCAGGTGAAGGAAAGCCTGCTTGGATTTTTGCAGATGAAATTATTGTAGAGTAACACATGCAATTTTGAAACAATGAAAAAACGATTTTTATTTATTGTAGTCACCATTTTATTTATTTCAAAATTTGCAAATGCACAAGTTGTTTTTAAAACACAAAATTGGCAATTTGCATTAAATAAAAATGGAGTTGTTGCAAGTATGAAGAACCTTGCATTAAACAAAGAATACTTAGTTGCAGATTCGGCCAATTCATTATTGAGTATCAAGTATCAGGGGAAATTGATAGCTCCTACAAACTGTATTTGGAATAGTAAATCTTCGGAACTGAGTTTTTATTATCCTGTTGATAAAATAGTTGCTGTTGTAAAGGCAAAGTCAAACGCTAGTTACTTAAGTTTTGAATTAATTAGAATCAATGAGGCTTCGAAGGTAGAATTGGTTTTATGGGGACCATTTCCTACAAGTATCTCAGATTCTATTGGAGAAGTGGTAGGGGTAGTTAGAGATAAGGAATTTGCCATAGGCATTCAAGCTTTGAATGTAAAAACCTTGGGAGGTTATCCAAATGCAGAGAGCGATGTGGAACCTTCTTATGATATTTTTGAGACTGGAAATACCATCGATATAAAAGCAGAAGATCGTACCAAACTTTTATTCAGAGGCGATGTAGCAAGGCCAACCAGCTATGGTTCGGTATTGCAGGCTTATTGTAGAAATAGGAATAAAGATCGAATAATTGAAAATTGGTCGCACAAATTTTATCAGGCACCTGCATTTGAAGATGGTGGTGTAATAGGGAGTAAAATTGCCTTGTTCGGAGTTCCCGTAAATGAAGCATTAGCAACGCTAGGAAAAATTGAGATAGCGGAGGGCTTGCCACATCCTTTGTTAGATGGTATTTGGGGTAAAACTGCCACCAATGCATCAGAATCTTATATCATTATGAGGTTTGGTACTAATAATTTGCAGGTTGCAATTAATGTTACGAAAGCTTCGGGATTAAGATACTTATACCACGAAGATCCTTTTGCATCTTGGGGGCATTTCAATTTGAATAAAACAGAATTTCCGGATAATTGGAAAAGTTTAAAACAATCTTCTTTAATCGCTTCAACGCAAGGTGTAAGATTAGGTGTACATACTTTATCAAATTTTATTACCACTAATGATGCCTATGTAACCCCAATCCCTGATAAACGATTAGCAAAAGTTGGTTTTACCAAATTAACTACGTCAATTAACGCTACTGATACGGATATTACTATTGATAATCCTGTTTATTTTAATCAATTTCAAAATAATACCCTCAGGTCAGCCGTCATAGGAGACGAGATTATTCGCTATACTTCTGTTTCGGAATCTAGTCCCTGGAAACTATTAAAATGTACAAGGGGAGCATTTGCAACCAAAGCTAGTGCGCACCAAGCAGGAGATAGTATGGGTAAATTAATTGACCATGCCTATCAGGTATTTCTGACCGATGCTTCTTTGTTAGATGAAATGTCAAAAACCATTGCGCGATTATTTAATGAAACTAATTTGATGCAAATTTCATTTGATGGATTGGAAGGATGTTGGTCAACCGGAATGGGTCAATATGCGCGACAATTATTTACAAAGACTTGGTATGATAATTTAAGTCCTGCATTGAAGGGGCGAGTTATTAATGACGCCAGTAATCCAGGTCATTTTTTCTGGCATATTTATACTAGGATGAATTGGGGTGAACCTTGGTATGCGGGCTTTAGAGAAAGTCAGTTACAATTGCGTTTAAAGAATCAACAATTTTACAAACGTAATTTAATGCCGTCGATGCTTGGTTGGTTTAGCCTGAAGTTAGAAACGATGCCCGAAGATATTGAATGGATGTTGGCGCTAGGAGCTGGCTATAATGCGGGTTTTGGCCTATCAACGAGTTTGGAGACCTTGCAAAAACATGGAAAAAATACAGAAATATTTTCGTTGATTAGAAATTGGGAGAAACTACGATTGAAACAGGCATTCTCTGAAGATCAAAAAGAAAGAATGCGCAGTTTAAAATCAGAATTTCATTTAGACTCAATTGGCTTAAATAAATATGGATTGACAACTATTTATAATGCTTATTTCAAACACAATATTGTTAAGAAACAACCCGGTGAACCATCGATAACAAATTATGAATTTGAAAATAAGGGAAAGGAACAATCGATTCGATTTATTATCAGCACAGGTACTGGCACAGAAACTGGCGAGATTATTAGTAATCCTTCCATTTCGGTAGGAGAACAAAATATATTAACTATTCCCGTTTCTTTAAAAAGAAATCAGATCCTTTATTGCAATGGAACTACTATTTCATTGTACGATAACCAATGGCATTTAATACAAGAATTCGATAGCCAATTAACCCTGCCTAAAATTTCGGCAGGAATTAATGCGATTCATTTCAAAGCAGACTCAAACGCAAATGCAGCAGGCGAAATAAAGATTGAATTGCGGGCAATGGGTGAAAGAGAAATAATTGTTTTAAAATAAACAAATTTTTCAAGTGCAAAATAGTGTGCTAATTTGTATAGTTATATTAATTGATTAGAAATGAGTAAGAATACATTAAGAAGCGATGGATGGTTTGGTCGCACAGGAAAGGATGGTTTTATCTATCGTTCCTGGTTTAAAAAGCAAGGAATACCGCAGGATGAATTAGAAGGCAAACCAATTATTGGCATTTGTAATACCTGGTCTGAATTAACACCCTGTAATTCTCATTTTAGAGAACTCGCAGAATTTGTAAAGCGTGGGATCATTGAAGCTGGCGGGTTTCCTGTTGAGTTTCCAGTGATGTCGCTTGGTGAATCACTCATGAAACCCACTACAATGCTTTACCGCAATCAGGTAAGTGTTGATGTGGAAGAATCGATTCGTGCAAATCCTTTAGATGGGGTGGTTCTTTTATGTGGCTGTGATAAAACTACGCCTGCATTAGTAATGGGTGCCTGTAGTGTAAATATACCCGCCATTGTTTTGTCTGGTGGAGCCATGCTTACGGGTAAATACAAAGGCAAAAGTATTAGTACAAGCGACTTGTGGCTGTTTAGTGAAGCCAATCGTTCAGGTAAAATGTCTGATCAGGAAATGCTGGAAGCAGAATCTGGCATGTGTAGAAGCGACGGGCATTGCGCTGTTATGGGAACCGCTTCCACCATGGCTTGTATGGTAGAAGCATTGGGATTAACACTGCCACAAAATGCTGCGATTCCTGCGCCAGACTCCGCAAGAAAAGTAATTGCACAATTAACGGGAAGAGAAATAGTAAAGATGGTAGCGGCTGACCGAAAGCCTTCTGACATTTTAACCAGAGGCGCTTTTGAAAATGCCATTCGTGTAAATGCGGCAATCGGTGGGTCCACCAATTTTGTGATCCATTTATTAGCTATTGCCGGTAGGGTAGGTGTTGAATTGAATTTGCAAGACATGGATACTTTCTCTAAAAATATTCCTCTCATTACTAATCTACAACCATCGGGAAAATATTTTATGGAAGATCTTTATTATGCGGGCGGACTCCCAGCGGTGATTAAAGAACTCTTACCAACGCTTAATCAAGATTGCATTACGGTAAATGGTAAAACTGTCAATGAAAATTACAAGGATAGTCCTTGCTATGACGAAGATGTGATCTCGAAAATGGCGCACCCTTTTAATGAAGTATCGGGTATTGTTGTATTGAAAGGAAATTTATGTGAGAAAGGTGCCGTGATCAAACCTTCTGCTGCTAGTAAACATTTAATGAATCATACCGGTAAGGCAGTGGTCTTTGAAACAATCGATGATTATAAAGAAAGAATTGCTGATCCTAATTTAGAGATCGATGAGAGTTGTATCATGGTGATGAAAAACGTGGGACTCAAAGGCTATCCCGGTATGCCAGAAGTGGGGAATATGGGATTACCGCCGAAGCTTTTAGAAAAAGGTATTACTGATATGATTCGAATTTCTGATGGACGCATGAGCGGTACAGGTTTTGGTACAGTGGTATTACATGTTTCGCCAGAAGCCGCTATCGGAGGAAATCTGGCATTGGTACAAAATGGTGATCTGATTACTTTAAATGTAGCAGACAGGATCTTGCATTTGCATGTAGATGAGAGTACACTTGCAGAAAGAAGAAGTAAATACTCGCCGATTGATCTGGGTTATACCAGAGGATATACCAAACAGTTTTTAGATCATGTGTTGCAACCAGAAGAAGGAGCAGACTTTGATTATTTAAAAGGAAGTTCCGGTTCAGATATTCAGCGCGATTCACATTAATTATGAAAATCAGAAACGATGGGAAATAAAACATTTCAAAACCAAGTTGCCATTGTTACCGGTGCCGGAAAAGGAATCGGATTTGCAGTTGCGCGTCAGCTTGCATTGAAGGGAGCTAAAGTTGTTTTAAACGATATAGATACTGAGTTGGCGCAATCTGCATCTAAAAGAATTATGGAAGAAGCAGGTATTTGTGAGGCATTTGGGGGTGATATTTCTGATATGCAAATCATTGAAGGCATTGTTGCTTTTGCTGTGGAAAAATTCGGTAAACTGGATATCCTTTTAGCGAATGCAGGTATTACCACTTATGGCGATTTCTTAGAGTATCAACCAGCATCCATGCAGCGATTATTACAGATCAATCTCTTTGGAACATTTTTCTTAACACAAGCCGCTACCAAGCAAATGGTAAAGCAAGCACATGGTGGAAGTATATTAATTACTTCATCCGTTACAGGCCATGCAGCACATCCTTTTCTTGCGGCTTATGGAATGACTAAAGCGGGACTAGATCAATTAGTAAAAAATTTGGTGATCGATTTGGGTCCGCATAACATCAATATCAACACCATGGTTCCCGGTGCCACATTAACGGAAAGAACATTAATTGAAGATCCCGATTATCTAGAGATCTGGTCGCGTATTACACCATCAGGCCGGCCCTCTACTACAGATGATATTGTTAATGCAGCTTTGTTTTTAGTATCACCTGCATCCAGGCAGATCATGGGACAGAATCTGGTGATCGATGGTGGGTGGACCTCTGTTGGTGTGCCACCGTATTAACTAGATACTTATTTTATTGTTACCGTTATTGCTTTTCCGATATACACAATTGTTTTATCAAATTTTGTAGTTGCTGCAATACCTGATCCATGCACACCATCCACTAATACAATATTAAATACACGTTTCTGCAACATGCCGTTGAATGATCCCTTCGTATCTGAAATAGTTAGCTGTTGCATTTTGTCGTTCCAGCTAAACAAGATGTTTGCAAATTTTCCTTTTTCATATTGATAATTATCGTTCTCGTCTTCATATAATTTGAACTGTCCATTTGCTCCCTTATATATTCTTAATTCTAGGGTATCTGCTTTACGCTCGGTTGCATATTCCATGACTGGTCCCATTGGAATTATTGAACCTGCTTTCACATATAAAGGCATGGTATTGATTGGAACTGATACGGCCATTGATTGACCACCAGCAAATTGCTTGCCCGTCCAGAAATCATACCATACAGCTGCTTTTGGTAAATATAATGCTCGTGTTGTTTTTCCCTTTGCCGCATTTATACCAGTGTATAATTGCTCGGTTACGGGGTTTACTAAGAAAGCTGGACCAAACATATATTGATCTGGAATATCATATACTTTCGGATCATTTCTAAAATCAAAACTCAAGGCACGCATCATAGTATAATTATCATTAGTTACACTTCCAGCTAATGAATAAATATAGGGGAGTAGTCGATAACGTAATTGATCATATGCCAGCAAAGTCTTCTTTGTTTCTGCGCTCCAGTTCTTTGAAAATAAAGCTCGCTCTCCCTTTCCGTGAATTCTAAAAATCGGACAAAACGCTCCAAATTGAAACCATCTGGTGAATAATTCTTGTTTATCAGGCTGCGACCAATCGGCAGCGGTCCAGTTATAATGATATCCACCAATATCAGAAGTCCAATATGGAATTCCTGATGCACATGCATTGATGCCTTGTGGCACTTGCACTTTAAATGCTTCAAAACTGCAACTAATATCAGATGACCAAAGCGTAGTTGCATTGCGCTGTTGGCCGGCAAATGCCTGTCTGATCAATAAGAAAGCACGTTTGTCTTTTACATCTCTTCTCCATCCTTTGTATAAACCCTTGCTATGTTCTAAGGAATAAGTATTGAAATAATCGATGCCCTTGCCCACAGAAAAATTTGCCTTACGGCGTTCGTCTAGTAATGCGCCATTATCTGGTTCACACTGATCTACCCACCATGCATCCCAACCATCACGCAGAATTAAACTATCAGCTGCTTGTCTCCAATACAATTCTCTTGCAGCAGGATTATGTGCATCATAATAAGTATCGAAAGTATGTGTTACTACATTGTCCCATGTTACACTTGTTAATCCCCCCATCTTTTTTAATGCATCAAAATTAGGTGTGCCTGTTCCAAACACAGGCCAGATCGAGATCATGGCGTGCAAATTGGCTTTGTGTAATTCATCCACCAACGCTTTCGGGTTAGGATAACGTTCTTGCTTCATCACATGTGAACCAATAGGTAAGGGATCCCAGTAATACCAGTCTTGTACAATGGCATCGACAGGAATATGGTTGTTTCTGTAATTATCTTTTACAGTAATGATTTCTGACTGACTCATATATCGATCCTGCGATTGAAATAATCCAAAAGCCCATTTAGGAAACATCGGAGCCTTACCTGTTGCTTGCCGATAAAGATCAATGATATGATCAAAGTCGGGCCCATAAAAGAAATAATAATTTACTTGTCTGCCACTTTCAGAAACGTATTTGAATTTTGTGTTGTTGGATTCGGCACCATAAAAATCGCTGGATGCATAGTTGTCCCAATACAGTCCAAACCCTTTACTGGAAAGCAATACAGGAATAGATCCTGTTAAATATTTAATGGTCATATCTTGATTTCGACCTTTATAATTCATAGCACCAGTGTCAATAGGATGGCAGCCCAATCCATATAGCGCTTCGTCTTTGGGAGAAAGAAATTGGGTACTGCAATCATAAGTAGCAATGCCAGCAATTGTTTGAGCTGTCATTGTTTTGTTAGCAGCATTATCTTCGGCAGTAATAAGTGCTCCAGCTTTATTATAATAACTAATGGCACTAGTTGATTTACTAACTGCGATGGTTAATTTATTGGTGCTGATAATAATATTGCTTCCTTTTTCGGCAACTTGAAATTCATTAGGGTTACTAAAAGTATTATTAACAACTAAAGAATTGAAATAGGGGAAAGCATCTAATATGGTAAATTTTACTTGAACAATATCAGCAGCGCAAAGACGAATTTTTAGAAGGCCCCTGTCAAGTTTAAAACTTACTCCATCTCTTTCTTTATTGAAACTTCGGATCTGAGATTGTGCAATACTGATATGTCCTATTAAAATTAGCGTTAATAGAAGACAGATTGATTTGAAAGACTTTAATGGCAATCGCATAGAAATATATTGAAGTCGATAAATATAAACTAAGTTTTTTATTGAATAAAATTTGTAAGGTATTGTAGGATAATCTACTTTCAGTAATGTCTTCAGTAATCAGCATCTACAATTAAATGGAAACAATCAATCTCTTTCCTTTATCAACCTGGGTAGTTATCATGTTTGCTTCTTTCTTCATCGGACTAGGTAAGGCTGGTTTGAAAGGAATTGATATGCTCACTGTTACATTGATGGCATTTGTATTTGGTAGTAAATCTTCTACAGGTATCGTATTGCCGCTTTTGTGTTTAGCTGATATCGCTGCGGTAAGACATTATCATCGTCACGCACAATGGAATCATTTTTGGAAAATCATTCCATGGATGATGGTAGGTATTATTATCGGCATTTTTGTTGGTAAGGATATGAATGAACAGTTGTTTCGAAAAATCATGGCAGTCATTATTATACTTACCATCGTGATTATTTTAGTGATGGAATATCGAAAGTCGAAGCAGGTGCCTACCAATCCTTTATTTGTAGTTAGCACGGGACTTGCAGCAGGATTCACAACAATGCTTGGAAATTTAGCTGGTGCATTTTCTAATTTATATTTCCTGGCAATGCGTTTAGAAAAGAACGATTTTATTGGCACAGCTGCATGGGTATTTCTATGTATGAACTTATTCAAATTGCCCTTCCAGATTTTTTTATGGAAAAATATATCTGTTCAAAGTCTGCAGATAGATGCTGTATTGTTACCCGGTTTGGTGATTGGGTTTTTAGCGGGATTAAAACTGGTAGGAAAAGTGAAAGAAGAAAACTATCGTAAATTGATCATAGTTTTAACACTTGTTGGTTCCTTGCTGATGTTATTTAAAAGATAGACTAACTTAATTTAGATCATAAAATATTTTGAATGAAAAGGATTTGTTTTTTTGCATTTGTATTAATTGTTTGCGTTGGTAGTTTACGAGCGCAAACTAGTCCCACTTATTGGTCAGACATTCAAGCATTTAAAAAAGCAGATTCCACAAGAATGCCAGATCACAATTCAATCCTGTTGATCGGTAGTTCTTCTTTTACCAAGTGGAAGGATGTGAATGAATATTTTCCAGGCTATCCCATATTAAATAGGGCTTTTGGAGGATCAACATTAGTAGATGTTATTCGATATGCATATGATGTTATTATGCCCTATCGACCTAAACAGGTATTGATTTATTGTGGCGAAAATGATCTGGCTTCAAAAGATAGTATCAGTGCAACTGAGGTACTTACCCGGGTAAAAACATTGTTTGGGATCATTCGTACTAATTTTCCTAATGCAGCAATTGGTTATGTATCAATCAAGCCTAGTCCAGTTAGAGCTAGTATTCAAGTCAAAGTCAAGCAAGCCAACAAAGCGATTAAAGCTTTTTTCAAACTACAAAAGAACGCGGCTTTTATAGATATCTATGATGCCATGTTAGATGCAAAGTTGCAAATGCGCGAAGAGCTCTATGTTGGAGATCGACTGCATATGAAACCTGCAGGTTATGAGATTTGGAAAAAAATCATGCAGCCTTATTTAGTTAAATAAATTGACTACAGCTTTACGCGAATTACATTGAGCGAATAGGGTTTTAATTCAATGCTAATAGTATTGGCTTTTGTTTTGATGGTTAGATCAATAGGTACTAGCTCATTTGCAGCGTTCATGCTATTCTCGGCTTCCAAATTATTATTTTGTAAAACAGTTAATGTGGCACTCTCTGCTATTTTCTTCACACCACTAATATTAATTTCAGCAATTTGATTTTTGCCAACTGTATTTACGATTTTAATGATCAACTCATTACTGATTTTGTCGATCACTGAACTAGCATAAAGACTATCTTCTCCAGCTGCAGGTTGTTGTTTATTATTCAGCATCGATACTGTATAGCTGCCGCGATTGGTAGAATACAATTTTTGCACATAATAATTGGGGGTGCCCATCGATTTTAAATTATTTACCCAAATTAAATCTGGTTTCCATTGCCAACCTTCCACATGGGCAAATAGGGGAGCGTAGGAAGCCATCTGAACAATAGCTGCATTGCGTTCTAATCCAGTTAAGAATGCAGCTTCTGCAATGGCTGTGCGCCAATTGTTTTTATTATTCATATCAGTGGTAGCAACACTTTGCGCAGCATATTCGCCAACAAAAACTTTTGAGCTCGATGCGCGATCATAGCTATCATATCGTTTTGCATTATCTAAGAACCATTTTGGTGAACTATAATAATGTTCATCGATATAACTGATTTTCATTTTGCGCAATTCTCCATTCAAATAGTTAAACACATCGCCGCTTGCCATAAATCCGCTGCTGCATACTAATTTGATAGTTGGATATTTCTTTGCAATAGCTGCTTGAAAAATCTGTAATCGATCAATATATTGTGCTCCCCAGTTTTCGTTACCAACACCAATCATTTTTAAGTTAAAAGGGGCAGGGTGACCAAGTGCTGCACGGATCTTACCCCATTTGGTATCTGCAGCGCTATTAGCAAATTCTATCAGATCCAGCGCGTCTTGCAAATACGGATCCAGGTTATCGAGTGATGCAAGTTCGCCTGTGTTAAACTGACAAGCAATACCGCAACTCAAAATGGGCAATGGCTCTGCACCAATATCTTCCGCCATTTGAAAATATTCATAAAAGCCTAAACCGAAACTTTGATAATAATCAGGTGCTGGACGATCTTTGATCTCTGTATTCCATCTGTTGATCATTAATTTTCTCTCATCAACAGGTCCGATTGTTTTTTTCCATTGATACCTTGTTGCGAGGTCTCTTCCTTCTACAATACAGCCACCAGGGAAACGAATAAAACCTGGTTTCATATCAGCAAGCATCTGAACCATATCAGCTCGGAGTCCGCCTTTTCTCCCTTTCCAAGTATCGCTTGGAAAGAGTGAAATCATATCAAGGTCTAATTGGCCAGAACCTTCAAACCATATATTCAAACTTGCTTTTTGATCAGTAGCGGTAGCTATCAAACTTGTTTCCAATTTAAACCAGCCATCACCCATTTGATTGGGTTTAAAAGTTTTAGATCCAATGATTGCTCCTTTCTCAGAAACTATTTCAATATGGATAATCGAATTGACTGTTTGTTGGCGATAGAGCATAGAGAAATCGTATCGTAAATCTTTCTTGATTCCCATGCCATGAAACCCTTCATTAGCAATTCCTAGTTTTCCCTTGGGTGTATTATTCATACTAACCCTTAAAAACCGCGGATTGGTAGCTTCTTTTTCTTTTTGATTGATTACGGTGATCTCAGATCCGAAATTAATACCCAATTGAAAAGTACTGCTCGTAATTTTCCATCCCATGGTTGGGTTATCAAATTCAAACGAACGATTTTTTACCAGTTCGGCATACAAGCCGCCATCTGCACCCTGATTGATATCTTCAAAAAAGATCCCCCACATGCTAGATGAAATTTGGGCAACTGGTTTATCGGCTTGAATGGTAAACACTTTTGGCTGAGCTGAGAGGATTGCAAAAGGCAAAAAGAAAAAAAGGACAAGCAATTTTGATTTCATTTCTATCTAGGATTGGGTTGAAATTGGGTTTTAAGGTAGAACAATATTGCCATTCATCATTGAATATGTCACGAACTGTAAATGGTTATGGCATTTGATTTTTTTTTCATATTTTAAAAGAATAATCTATTATATCACACATACATTTTATCCTTAAAAATATACCATGAAAAAAAGTCTGCTATTTATCTGCCTTGGAATCATAGTCAGTATATCGGTATCGGCACAAATTAATGCCGGCCTTTTTCGTTATCCGGATGTTTCAAAAACTCAAATTGTTTTTACTTATGCAAATGATTTGTGGGTAATGCCAAAGGAAGGTGGGATGGCTGTAAAGCTAAGTTCTACTCCAGGTGTTGAGACATCCGCAAAGTTTTCGCCAGATGGAAATACCATTGCCTTTAATGCATCTTATGATGGTAATAGAGATGTGTATACAATGGCTGCTTCAGGGGGTTTGCCACAAAGAATAACTTCGCATGGGTATAACGACCGCGTAGTGGATTGGACCAATGATGGCAAACAAATTTTATTTGCGTCTTCTCGTGAAAGTGGAAAATCAAGATTTAATCAATTTTATTTGGTTCCAGCAACCGGTGGTGTGGAAACAAAATTGCCATTGTCATATGCCGAATACGGAAGCTATTCTCCCGATGCTACACAAATGGCAGTAGTAATTATGACGCAGGTAGGGCGTAACTGGAAGCGTTATCGTGGGGGTACCAATGGTGATATTCGCATTTATGATTTTGCAAAACAAACGGAAGAAAATATCAGCGCCAATAGCGATGCCGGGGATGAATTTCCTATGTGGCATGAACAGTCTATTTATTTTTTAAGCGATCGTGGAGTCGATATGCGTATGAATCTTTGGAAATACGATACGAAGCAAAAAACTTTTGAGCAGCTCACTAAGTTTACAGATTTTGATGTGCATTTTCCTTCACAGGGTCCGGATGATATTGTATTTGAAGCAGGTGGTAAATTATATCTTTTCCCTTTTGCAACGCATCAGCCTAAGGAAATTAAAGTTTCTGTGATAAGTGATAAAGCGCTTTTGAAATCTAAAAATGTAGCAGTTGCAGATTTTGCACAACACTATGCTATAAGTGCAGATGGTAAAAGGGTATTGGTAGAAGCCAGAGGAGATATTTTTAGTTTGCCTGCAGAAAATGGGGTTGTCAAAAATATTACAATGACAAAAGGGGTAGCAGAACGTTATCCTTCTTGGTCGCCCGATGGCCGTACCATTGCTTATTGGAGTGATAAAACTGGAGAGTATGAATTGTGGGTAATGGAGCAAGGCAAAGAATCGGCAAGAAAATTAACGAGCTATGGGGCTGGTTATCGTTATAATATTTCTTTCTCACCTAATAGTAAGCAATTGGCATTTACCGATAAAGCTGGAAAAATTAAACTATTCGATATTGCATCAGGTATTACCTCTGATATTGACCAAGGTCTTTATTTTACGCATGGAAATATGGAAGGATTTTCATTTAGCTGGTCAGCCGATAGCAGGTGGTTGGCCTATAGTAGAGATTTAGAAAATTTGCATAATGCTGTCTTTATTTATGATACCAAAGAGCATCAAACAAAACAGGTAACAAATGGATTTTATAGTTGTAATAACCCAGTATTTGGTATTGATGGAAAATATTTGTTTGTAACCACCAACCAAACTTTTCAACCTTACTACAGCGATGCAGACAATACATTTATTTATGCAAATAGTTCGCAGTTAGCAGCAATTGGGTTACAAAAAAATACGGCTTCCATCTTGTATGCCAAAAACGATACTGTTGCATTAAAAGAGTTAGATAAACCAATTGCAAAAGAAGATCCGAAAAAAGATCTGAAGAAAAAAGACGATAAAACTAAGTCCCCCGATACAGAAAAAAAACCTGATGTAGCGACCGTGCTGATTGATTTTGATGGCTTAGAAAACAGATTAGAATTATTACCTCTTCCAGCTGGTAATATTGGTTTGCTTAGTTCCATCAAAGGGAAACTACTTTATATCAGAACACCTAATACTGGTGCTGCAGATGGAAAAGCAACAATCAAGTTTTACGATATAGATAAACGTGAAGAAAAAACTATTTTAAGTGAGGTAGATGGTTATATGCTAAGTGCCAATAATGAAAAGATCTTGGTTGCGAAATCTGGAGCAGTGGCAGTTATTTCGCCAGAAGAGTCAGCCAAATTTGATAAGCCTTTGCATTTAAACGAAATGCAGATGACGGTAGACCCGATGTTAGAATGGAAACAAATATTTAACGATGCCTGGCGTATTGAACGCGATTATTTCTATGATGGAAATATGCATGGTGTAAATTGGCTGGCCGCTAAAGAGAAGTATACAAAAATGTTAGATGGTGCAACAACAAGAGAAGAAGTTGATTTTGTAATTGGCGAAATGATTGGTGAATTAAATTCTAGTCATACTTACCATGGAGGCGGTGATTTTGAAAAAGTAAAAACAGGACAAATTGGTTATCTAGGTGTAAACTGGGAAGCTGAAGGATCAAATTATAAAATTAAAAAAATAATTCGGGGAGCTGTTTGGGATGCTGAAATCAGATCACCATTGGAAAGATCAGGAACAGATATTAAAGAGGGAGATTATATTCTGGCTGTAAATGGGATTCCAATCACTACAGAAACAGAACCCTATGTTGCATTTCAGGGTCTGGCAAACAAAACCGTTGAACTAACTTATAATGCCACTGCTTCATTTTCTGGTAGCAAAACAGCTGTTGTGAAAACAATCGATGATGAATACCGCTTACGCAATCTTGAATGGATAGAAGGAATGCGCAAACGTGTTGAAGAAGCAACCAATGGAGATGTGGGTTATATCTATGTTCCTAGTACGGGGTTGGACGGACAAAGTGAACTCATGCGTCAATTCAATGCGCAGTGGAATAAAAAAGCGTTGATCATTGATGAGCGGTTTAATAACGGGGGACAAATTCCTGATCGCTTCATTGAAATGCTTAATCGTACACCGCTTTCTTATGTAGCTACTCGAGATGGCAAGCCTTGGCAGTTTCCAGGCTTTGCGAACTTCGGACCCAAAGTCATGCTTATCAATGGTTGGAGTGGAAGTGGGGGCGATGCATTTCCAGATTATTTCCGTAAGAAAAACCTAGGGCCATTGATCGGAACTAGAACTTGGGGTGGATTGATTGGCATTAGTGGCTATCCTGATTTTGTTGATGGTGGAACCATTACGGCACCATCGTTTAGATTATATAATCCAGACGGTACTTGGTTTAAAGAAGGCCATGGGGTTGATCCGGATATTGAAGTGGCAGAAGATTTGGGATCAATGGCTAAGGGAATTGATCCTCAGCTGGAAAGAGCGATCTTGGAAATCAAAAATTTGTTAAAAACCAAAGAGTTTAAAGCGCCTGCTGTTCCGGTTGTAGAGAAAAGGAATTAGATAAATTTGTACAATCGAAATAAGTCTACTAATTTAGTGGGATAAAATTATTTCGATTTTGAAATTTGGGTCCGGAAATATTAAAATGCCTAAACATGCTACGCGCATAGTATGTTTAGGCATTTGTTTTCTATTACTAAATATTCCTGTCCACGCTCAATTTGATTTAGTAGCTGTATCGGTGGACAAAAAAGTAGATTCTGTATGGGCATATCCTTCCTATTTGGCGGAATTCTCTACTTCATTAGCTCCTCAGAAAATTCTTAATATTTCAACAGCAGAAAAGCAATGGGAAGTTGTTAAAAAAACAAATAATCGCTCAGCCGAAGCTTTTGCTTTACTTGATTTGAGCGATGCATATATTGCTTTTGGAAAAGAACAACTGGCTTATAGTTATTTAAATAATTTACTGCAATTAAAAGGTTATTTAACTAATGATGCTGCGAAATCGCATATGTATTATAATCTAGCAGTTGTGTTGGCACATTTGAAAATGTATCCATTAGCAATGGAGGCGTTTAATCAGGCAAAGAACATCATTCCTGATTTTAATATAAAAAGAAAAAGAAGAAAATATCGTTTAATCGATTCGGTTTTTCATTTTTCACAAAATGCCGAAAGCGTCAATTTAAATGATGCAGATGATTTTAAAACGGAGCAAGATTTAGATAATGCTTTATTGAATATTGATACAGCTAATGTTAGTGTATTATTGCGCAATGAGCCATCAATACCCGTAGCGCTCGATTCAGTATTGAGTGCATATGAAGATGGAAAAAAAGCAATCTATTATGCGGTTGCTATTCATATTAAACAACCCATTACCGGGAAGCGAAAAATATTTGCACATTTTACCGATGTGGGTCATATGTTTATTACCCTCATGAAATATAATGAAGATGAAACGGTAGTCTCCCGATCTTTTGGTCTGTATCCAGAAAAGGGTTTTCTTTTTTCTGCAACGCCACTATTTCCTAAAACCGATCCGGTGTATAAAAACGATGCTAAGCACAGCTGGGATGAAATGTTAGGGAAATTTGTTTCAGGTGATCAATTTAATCGGATATTAGAATATATAGATCAGACTGGCAATAATGCCTATCATCTTAATTCAAATAATTGTTCCGATTTTGCTTTAACAATCGCCACTATTGCCGGTATTGAAATATCTGATACAAAAGCTAGCTGGCCGCTTGGTTATGGCAATAATCCGGCATTTGCGGGTCAGAGTATTTTGGATGCTAATTATTTAAATTATGAAACCAACTCCCGCGAAGGCATTTTGGCTTGTACGAATAATTTATTTCTAAGGTCTAAATAGTAATTAATGTGCTCTTGCCAATTCTAATTTAGTATAAGGTGATACGATCATTGGAACCGCCTCGATAATCACATCTGACTTTTCTAATCCGAATGCTTTGGTATCACTTTGTCCCAATCGCTTTAATTGAAAATATCCTTGTAATAGTAACCCATCTTTTAAGGCAAACTCGTTTTCAATAGAAAGGAATTTTTCAATCACAATGAACTTGAAATCAGGTTCATTATTGTATTTGGTACTTCCATCGGGGCGAATATGTAAGTTCAATTCCCGGTTGGCAACTAAATCTTGAACAATCTTTTTGAAATATATTTCAGTTTTTGGTTGTATACGAAATCCGAGATTGATATTCACTTTCATTACTTTGTCATCTACTAACTCAGAAACATCATAATTCATGGTAAATGGATCTTCTGTTCTGTTAATATGCACGAACCAATAAACATCTGCGCGTTTCGGCTTTTTCGCGAATATTGATTTGATAACTTTTTCTTCAATTTGGTTTCTGGTATTTGCCTTTGATAAATAAATTAAGTGTGTAGAGAATTTCGGTATCGCATCATCCTGACTTAATTCAATTAATTGTGGTACATATTTACCGATTTCAACAAATTTCAAAAACTTATTTTGAATCTTTCTTGCATAATACCATACATACATGGTTAAGAAAATGAATAATTCAAAGAACAGAAACATCCATCTTTCTTTGATCTTGGCTACGTTAGCTATGAAAAAAGAAATTTCAACTATTGCAAATAATCCAATTACCAGTGTAACATAAACCTGATTCCATTTTAATCGGAACTTCAAATAAAAGTTCAATAAAATGGTGGTCATCATCATGGCAATGGTGATAGAAAATCCATATGCAGCCTGCATAGCAAGAGATGTCTTAAAGTATAACATCATTAAAACGCATCCAAACCATAAGATACTATTTACACTGGGTATATAAATCTGACCTTTGATGTCTGATGGCTGTCGCACCGTTACTCTTGGCCAAAAATTTAAGTTCATAGCTTCACTAACCAATGTAAATGATCCACTTATCAACGCTTGGGAAGCGATGATCGCAGCAACTGTAGCAATGATAATACTTGGCAACAAAAACCAATGCGGTACCATTTCAAAAAATGGATTTAATCCGTGTAGTGTTGTATTATTTACAAGGTCTTCTTTTTGGTATTGCATGATCCAAGCAGCCTGACCAAGGTAGTTAAACGTTAAACTCAGTTTTACGAAAGCCCATGTTAGTCGAATATTTTTGACACCACAATGCCCCAAATCGCTATACAGGGCTTCAGCTCCCGTAGTTGCTAAAAATACAGCTCCAAGTAACCAGAATCCCTTAGGATATTTTACCAGCAATTCATATCCGTAATAAGGATTCAATATTTTGAAAATAGAGGGATTTTTAAAAACATAGGATGCCCCAATAATCAAAATCATAGCAAACCAAATAGCCATAATTGGTCCAAATGTTTTCCCGATATTATGTGTGCCAAACCGCTGGAAAAAAAATAAGGATGAAATAATGGCTACTACAATTCCAACAGTTAAAGTATTTCCAGGAACAATTATTTTCTCCAGGCCACTAACTGTGTTAAGTCCCTCAATTGCTGAGGATACAGATATCGGTGGTGTAATAATGCCATCTGCCAATAAAGTGGTTGCTCCCAAGATGGTTATGATAACGAGGCTTTTACTGTATCTCTTTACCAAAGCAAATAAAGAAAAAACACCTCCTTCACCATGGTTGTCAGCCCTTAGCGTGAGCCATACATATTTTATAGTGGTCTGAAAAAATAATGTCCAGAAAATTAAACAGACACCACCATATACCAGAATTTCATCAATTTTTCGCTCACCCACAACTGCGCTTAGTACGTATAAAGGACTGGTACCAATGTCTCCATAAATAATTCCTAATGCTACTAATAAGGTTGCAACTGTAACCTTATTACTCAAATGCTGCTTTTCCATCGATCGGATTTAACGGCAAAGCTTTACTTTAATGCATCATCAAATAATAAATAAAGAGTAAGTGAGATAAAGATTTTATAAAGATTTTATAAAGATTTTAATTAAAACGGTAGCCAACGCCACTTTCGGTAATGATATGAGTTGGCTTATTTGGATTAGATTCTATTTTTTTTCGAAGTGTACCAACAAACACTCTTAAATACTGGGTATCTGTTTGAAAGCCCACTCCCCAAATATCTTTGAGAATAAATTGATGCGTTAATACCCTGCCTTCATTTTTGGCGAATAGTATCAACAATTTATATTCTGTTACCGTGAGCTTGATCAGTTCATGGTCTTTTTTTACAGTCCTTGCAATTAAATCGATCAATAAATTGTCAAATTCAAGCACTGTATTATTGTCTGCTTGTTTGGTTTTATTTAAGCAGGCTCTGATTCTTGCTAATAATTCATTTGTTCTAAAAGGCTTTCTTACATAATCGTTAGCTCCATTATCTAGCGCCTTTACAATTTCGTCTTCGCTATCTAAAACCGAAAGTATAATTACCGGATGATTATACCAGGATCTTAATTCTAGAAGTAGCTCTTGTCCGCTTTTATCTGGCAATCCAATGTCTAATAAAATTAGGTCCGGGGGATGATTGGCAGCCATCTTCATTCCTTCATTGGCTGTTTCCGCTTGAGATACCTTATAGCCATTGCTCTCAAGATTTATTTCAAGCAGCTTTCTTATTTGTGGCTCATCATCGATAATTAAAATTTCTTCCTTATTCATTATTCAAATTATTTAGGTAGGAAATTTCTACTGGCAATTTAAGGATGAATTTTGAACCACTACCTTCTATTGAAATTAATTCGATATTTCCTTTGTGCGCTTCAACAAATCCTTTTACAATTGATAAACCTAATCCAGATCCTCCAGATTTTGTATTCGGTAACCTATAAAACATGTTAAATACCTTATCCTGTTCATTCAGTGGGAAGCCTTTCCCATTATCTTCAATAATAATTTCACAAACTTCATCATTGATGCCAACATGAATTTTAATAGTAGTTCCTTCCGATGTATATTGAATAGCATTGTGAACAAGGTTGAAAATACATTGTTTAATTAAGATACTATCTAATTTAACAAGCGGCAGATTTTCGTTTTGCTCAAAAACGATATGATGCCTCCTTGATTCTTCTTCTAATTTGTTAATGACTAAATTGATTTGCTCATTTAGGTCGCACCAGTCGTAATTCAATTTAATAACCCCTGATTCTAGCCTACTGATACTCAATAAATTTTCAACTTCCTTATTTAGTCTTAATCCAGCAATACCAATTTGCGAGATCAATTCGTTTTCGCTGGTTATATCTAGGTTGGGTTTATTTTCTTTTAAAGTATCAACAGCGCCAATAATAGCTGCTATAGGGGTTTTCAGCTCATGTGATAAAGAATTTAGAAAAGTGTTATATAGTTTTATAGTGTTTTCTTTTTCTTCTTTATCTCTTACTTTTTTTTCAGTTGCTCTGATTTTAAAAGTAAGTGTTGCATTAACAAGCGCCACAACAAAGTACATGAGAAACAAAAAAGCGTCTTCCGACCTAGCTATGTGAAATGTATAGATGGGAGGGATAAAGAAAAAATTCCAAACAATTGCGCTTAAAAAAGCAGATAACAAAACAGGAATGATATCAAATAACATAGCAAGAATGGAAACAGCAAGTAATAATATCAATGCTGTTACCTGATAGCCTAAGAATTTTAATGGATAAAAACAAATCAATGAAACCATAAGTATCGTTATAATACTAATGATTGATTGTATTGTTTTAGAAATTGTATGTAATCCAAAAATTTTCAAACGAAAAATTGATTTATATTAATCCAAGAACAAAAAATACTGCACCAATTGCAGCAACTAGTAAACTTCCATACCAAAGTATTTTTTTTCTCGTCAATATGGCTATTGCCGATATAGCAATGGCGATCTGAAATAAAGTAACTGAACTTGCCAAAAGTACATGGTGGGCTAAATGTTTATCAGATTCCTTTTCTGCAGATTCAGCCTTTTGTTTGATGGTCTCTTGTTCTTTTTTATATCGTTCCACTGCTACCGCGTCTGGTTGGCCATTAATAGAAATACTTTTTATTTCTGCTTTAATTCCCTTGGCCTGGTAATAAGCCCACTGATCAGAGGCTTTGATTTGCTGAATTAATGCTTCATTAGAATGATGGCCCGCCATTAACCCAGAAATAGCAGCTAAAACTGCAATTAAAGCAGTGGAGATCGCAACATACATGAACCAACTGCTCTCTTTCTCATTACTAGCTTCAGTAGCTTTTTCGTGTATTGTTTCATGTAAATGTTCGGTAGGGATTTCTATTTCTTCCATATGATATATTGTTCTGAATATTATTTGAAAACCGGTTTGAAATTACTCATTTTTAGATCATTTTCTTTTTATTTCCAACTTCCCACTTTTTGAATTCTATAAAATCTGTAAATGCTTCTGCGACATATGTCACTAACCAATAGATTAAGATAGTTCAACTTCAATCCATTATAATCAATCAATAATTAAATAGAGCCGATCTATTTTAATTATTAAATAATTTATTATGGCAAAAATAGTTGTTCTAGGTGCTGGTGTTGCTGGTCATACTGCAGCTTCCTATCTTCAAAGAGGTCTTGGGAAAGATCACCAAATAACCGTAATCTCCCCCTCTGTTAATTATCAATGGATCCCATCTAATATTTGGGTGGGTGTTGGTAGGATGACAGCCGAGGAAATAAAATTCGATCTGCGACCTCTTTATAAAAAATGGGGCATTGAATTTCTTCAAGCAAAAGCAATTAATTTTTATCCGGAAGGGGATACAACTATTCATGAAGGATATGTTGAAATAGAATTTACTTCAAAAGAGAAACTAGGCGAATTACAAAAAGTTCCCTACGATTTTCTGATCAATGCTACGGGCCCTAAATTGAATTTTGGCGCAACAGAAGGTTTGCTTCCTGGCACAGGTAATATTGCATCTGTCTGCACTTTTTCTCATGCAACGGAAGCCTGGCAGCTTTTGCAGGAGAAGTTAGATAAAATGCAGAAAGGAGAGAGGCAAGTTTTTGTAATTGGCACAGGTAATCCCACTGCAACCTGCCAAGGTGCTGCATTTGAGTATATTTTAAATGTGGACTTTGAGATCAAGCGCCGCGGATTAGAAAAATATGCAGAAGTAATTTGGATCACAAATGAATACGAACTGGGTGATTTTGGAATGGGTGGTGCTTTCATTAAAAAAGGAGGATTCATTACTAATACCAAACTCTTTGCTGAATCTTATTTTGTTGAAAGGAATATTACCTGGATTAAAAGAGCTGGGGTTAAAAAAATTGATGATCATAAAATTTATTATGAAAATTTGGATGGTGAATTTTTAGAACAAGCATACGATTTTGCCATGCTGATACCCGGTTTTTCAGGTCATGGATTTAAAGCGTTCGATAAACAAGGAAACGATATTTCTGATAAATTATTCGCTGCAAATGGATTGATGAAAGTAGATGCTGATTACACGGTGAAACCATTTGAAGAATGGTCGATCAATGACTGGCCTGAAACCTATCAGAATCCATCCTATCCAAATATTTTCGCTCCTGGAATTGCATTTGCTCCTCCGCATTCCATTTCTAAACCAATGAAGAGTAAAAATGGAACTCCCATTTTTGCAACAGCTCCAAGAACTGGTATGCCTTCTGGGGTAATGGGTAAGGTAACAGCCGAGAATGTAATTTCCTGGGTAAAAACAGGTAATCCTGAAATTAAACATAAAGCCTGTATGGGTAGAATGGGCGCGGCCTGTATTGTTTCTGCGGGTTACGGAATGACAACTGGAACGGCAGCAACAATGACCGTTAGTCCGGTTGTACCCGATTGGGAGAAATTCCCTGATTGGGGTAGAGATATTAATACAACAATGGGTGAGCCGGGATTAGCAGGCCATTGGCTAAAGTGGGCGATGCACTATATGTTTTTATACAAAGCAAAAGGGAAACCGTTTTGGTGGTTAATTCCTGAATAGATTATTAATAACTCAAAAAATCATTTATGTCAAATAGATCGATCATAACAAAATATTCTGATGAGTATTATCCGCCAATTCCAACAAGTTTCACCCTTTTCTGGAGAAAGTTTATCCCATTTCAAATAATAAGGTTCTTTATACTGAACTGGAAGATCATTAAGATTGTTGTAAAGGGACATTCGTAATGTTTAAGGATTAAATTATATGTCAAACGAAAGAAACGAATTTTGGAATCAGCGTTATTGTATTGATGAATATGTGTATGGTGAAGAACCGAATCAATTTTTTGCAACACAAATCAGTGAGTTAAAACCAGGAGGTAAGATTATTCTGGAGGCTTTTAATCCCGATCAATTACAGAATAACTCAGGCGGCCCTAAGGATCGATCTGATCCAAAATATTCAAACCACATTAAAAGAAGGGGCTTTTCATGATGGTGTTGCTGATGTGGTTCAATTCGTTGGCACTAAATTATTAATATGAAAGGTTGGCAATTTAAAATGGATTGGGCTTTGCTGATACGCACAATTTTCGGCTTGTGCTTTATTGTCATAGGTTTTCAATTTAGTGATTGGTTACCCGGACTTTTCGGTTCTGCGATAATTGTCATTGGAGTGATTGCAGCTTTTACAAAAACAGGCTGTGGATATAACGATCACTGTCATTAATATTGTAGGTGGTCAATCTTTATAGTTCTATTTCTTACTGATTTCTATAAAACAATTTCCCGGTTATTAGGAATCCCCCAAAAACAAATATTGCAAATACTAGGCTGCTTACAGCTAATTGCATACCTCCTGAAATAATATGTCCACTAGTACAACCGCCAGCAAGTCTAGCTCCAAAAAGCAAAATGAAGCCCCCAATAAAGGACCATACAATACGATTCTTGCTTGAATTGCCTTTAAATCTTGACCAATTTTCATGTATGAGTGTGAGTCGGAATTCTTTTTTCAAAATAGAAAAGATCAATCCTGATAGAAATGCACCGAACAAAAATTTCATTTCATATAATCCAGATTTCTCAACAACTTTTATAAAATATGGGTTATCGGTATACCCAGTTAGTTTATCTGCTATAAAAGGGTATAAAGTAGAAGCGCCAAGTACCCTGTCTGATGCGGCAAAAATAATACATGTAACCAACGCAATTCCTAGACCAGAATAAAACCATTTGGTATCTGTTTTCTTTTCAAATTTATTCATCCAAAATGCGATACCTATAAAAGCTGATCCAATAATCAATACCAATAAATAATGTAGGATTGAACTTGGATCATTATTGAATGAAAGAGATAATTTCCCTAAGTCTGGGCCCAGCACTTCATGTATGAAAGGACTCAGAATTGTATAAACTAATGACGCTACTAATCCGCCCATCATTCCAATAAGTGCATCTATTGATCCTTGCCCAATTGATACAGGCATGGTACCTGGGCAATACCCTAAAATCGACATGCCAATGCCAAAAATAAATCCGCCAACTATTACACTGCCAACAAAAAATGTTTTGATATGATAACTAGCAAAGCCGAAGCCTATTTCTATACTTAATAGGATAGCTCCAATGCCTATTGCCGTTGCTATTGTTTTGGCAACTGTAAGGTCTTCTAAAATTGCCATGCCTGATATCGTATTGTAGGTATTGACTTTTGAATATTGTAAAGACAACCCAAATGCAAAACCTAGTAAGATAATTACAATTGTCATTTTATGTTTGTTTAGAAAATTGAATTAAATAAATATCCTGAAAGTATCATAAAGAATGCAATTGTTCCGAAATAGATAGCAATCAATTTCCAATTCATTACTTTTTTTAGGAGCATCGCTTCTGGTAAAGAAAGTCCAATTACGCCCATCATAAATGCAATAGCAGTTCCAAGAGGAATGCCTTTAGCTACTAGTACTTGTATGATAGGGATTACACCTGCTGCATTGCTATACATCGGTACTCCAATCATTACCGCAAGTGGTACAGCATACCATTGACCTTTATTGATATAATGTTCAAAAAAGCCGGTAGGTAAAAAACCGTGCATCGCGGCACCAATACCTATCCCTATTATTATGTATAGCGAAACCCCTTTTACTATGTTGAATGCTTCTTTTAAAATTGTGGGAAACCTTTGTGACAGTGTAAGTTTTTCTTCCTCTAATTCTTCTTCAGTTTCTGCATTGGCAATGATAGTTTGAACCCAAGGAGTAAGATGTTGCTCTAACTTCATTTTCCCCAAAGCGAATCCTCCTAAAATACCCAAAACAATTCCGGTGCCCACATATATAGCTGTTACTTTCAAACCAAAAGCTCCAGCAAATATTGCAATAGCCACTTCGTTTACCAAGGGCGCAGTAATAAGGTAGGTGAAAGTGATACCCAACGGAATGCCACCCTTAACAAAACCAATAAAGAGTGGAACCGATGAACAGGAACAGAATGGTGTTATTACCCCAAATGTTGAAGCGAATAAATATTCAAGTCCATACATTTTATTGCGGCTTAAATAGTTGCGAATTTTTTCTACAGGAAAATATGAGTTAACGATTCCCATTAAAATAGTAATCAAAAAAAGCAATAAGGCTATTTTAATACTATCGAATACAAAGAAATTTAATGCCTCTCCTAAATGTGTTGTTGCGGAAATACCTAATACTGAATATATGAGCCAGTCTGCAAAATATTGTAACCAATTAAACATACTAAATGTCTTTAATGATACATTTATCCATTATCTCTTA
>CAIJLK010000003.1 GCA_903821465.1 uncultured Bacteroidota bacterium
GCACCGTATAAAAAATAATGCAAAAACCCGACACGATGATAATCAATCGCATGTCTAAACCCGTTAGCGCATTCAGCGTCAAAGCTATTCCATAAAAAATGGTTCCCATGCGGGCCAATTGGGTCATGATGAAACACAGCATGGCATAGGTCCGCGCCCAAGATCCAAAGCGTTTTTCTAAATGCGTATAGGCACTGATCTCACCACTATTTCGATAAAAGGGTACAAAATAACGGGTGGCCACAAAGGCGGCAAATGGGATCGATAGACTGAAAACAAAGGGATTCCAATTGCTTCCAAACGATTTTCCAGGATCTCCTAAAAAGGTAATGGCGCTTAGAAAAGTTGCATAAAAACTGAGGCCAAGCGCCCAGCCTGGGATAGACCCTGACGCCGTAGTAAATTGCTCGGAACTTTTGTTTTTTCAATCCGTTCGCAAATGCATTCAATTTAATTTTCTGCCCTGCTTTACGATACGGCCCATTGGGCACAAATAATACAATGCCGAATCCACCAATAGCTGATAAGCTGGTAGTTGCATACAAAACATATTTCCAGTGAAAGCCGAGGCTTAGATCCTTCAATAGATGTGGGAATGCGGTTCCTAGCACTAAAGCGCCTACTAAAAATCCTAGTGATTTTCCCAAACCAGATTGGTAGTAATCAGAGGCAATTTTCATTCCTACTGGATATATTCCAGCTAGAAAGAAACCAGTTAAAAATCGGAATAATAGTATTTGGGTTGCAGTGATATTATTTAAACAAAGCCCGAGATTAAAAAAACCGGCTAGCATTGCACTGCAAAAAAATACTATGGAAGGAGAGAAACGGTCTGAGATTGTAAAGATTGCAAAGCCCAATGTGCCAATAATAAATCCGAATTGTATGGCACTTGTTAAGTGTGCTAAAAAGTGTTGGTCGAGTTGTAACTCTCTCGCCATATCAGTATTGATGGCATTACCCGCAAACCAAAGTGAAGTGCACAGAAATTGTGCACTCACTATGATCGGCAGAATTTTTTTCATTTGAAAAGAGTTAATTATTTTCCAATTGATTTCAGCATTTCTTTTACTGCCGTTTCTATTTGTGCGTCTTTACCATTTAAAAATTCTTCATAAGGTAAAAGCACTTTCATATCTGGTTCTAATTGTAGGTTTTCAGTTGGTCTTTTTTCTTTACCAATTGTAGCCACCATCGGAATGCCAAAAACAATTGTTGGATCTATTTGCGTTTCCCACCAAACAGCTGTTCCAGTTCCTGGTACAGGCATGCCTATTAATTTACCAATTCCATTGTCTTTGTATACATAAGGGAAAATAAAGGCATCGCTATAATTGCCCTCGCTCATTACTACACAGCTTGGTTTACTCCATCTATCCATTGGTTCTGTAGGTGCAACAGGGTTGCCCTGTGGTGCAAATCCTAAGTAGGTTTTACCACTTAAAAAGGTGTTCAGGTCATTGTGTAACCAGCCACCACCATTAAAGCGGGTGTCTACGATCAGGGCTTCTTTATTTTTATTGCGACCCATCACTTCATCAATAGTAGTTCTATAGCTTCCATCGTTCATTCCTTGTACGTGAACATAGCCAACTTTGCCACCGCTTAATTTATCAACCAGGTTGAACATCATGTTGGTCCATCTTTTATACATCAAGACACTCTCTTCTCCAAACAAGATTGGTTTTACGGTTTCCTCAAATCGTGTATTTGTTTTAGGATCTAATACAGATAAAAGCGTGTTTTTACCCACTTTACGGTTGAGGTATTTTGCCCAATCTTCTGTATTCACCAACGTTTCGCCGTCTATTTTTTCAATAATGGATCCTGCTTTTATTTTGCTGATGGCTTTATCTACTGGTCCGCCAGCAATCACTTCAGAAACTTTCAAACCATTACCAGTATATGTTTCATCATAGAGTAAGCCAAGCGTAGCAGTTACATCAGGGTTTTGCATTTGAGGACTATATCTTCCCCCAGTGTGAGATCCATTTAGTTCTCCTAGCATTTCACTAAGTAATTCCTGGAAGTCGTAATTATTGCTAATATGTGGCAGAAACTTTGCGTAAGTGTCTTTATACATTTTCCAGTCAATTCCGTGAATGGTGGGATCATAAAACTTCTCTTTTACTTGGCGCCAGCAATGATCAAATATATAGGCTCTTTCTTTGGCGGCATCTAGAACCATTTCACTTGCAACAGATATTGGAGTTGGCTTTCCTGAGTCATCAATTTTAAGCAAGCTACCATTGTTGGTTACAAAAACGGCTTTACCATCTTGACTCATTTCAATTCCACTAGAACTACCACCCAATTTAGCCAATATTTTAGTTTCTCTTGTTCTTGGTTCGGTTACCCATAAATCGTATCCTTTTTCAAAGGCAGCTAGGTAATAAATTTTACTACCATCAGGGGTTATGGCATAGTCGCTGATAGAGGAGCTATTGATAGTTAAGCGCACCCTTCTATTATCGATATCTGTAAAATCGGGCAACCATTTTTTTGTAGAATCTTTTTTAGCGGTAGAATCTTTCTTTTCGGTTGTTGATTTTTCTTTCAACAGTGTATAATCGTCTTTCGATAATTTGAATTGATCATAAGCGGGTTGATCAAGAAAGGCACCGTAAATATCTACTTCTCTATTACCCTGGAAAGCAATAGAGCGGCGGCCATCCTTATTGTTAATCCAAGTCATTAATTTTCCATCCATGGCCCATTTAGGATTGCTTTCGCAAAATCCACTATTGATGGGGTGTTCTATTTTACCAGAACCATCGGCTTTAATGATTGCAGCATGAGATCCACCAAAACCAAAGTATTCATCATCGGCTAGGATGTATTTACTATCCGGACTCCAATTGAAATCTAGATCTCCATCTGCATAGCTATAGTTGTGACCTTTTGGAATGATGGTTCTTGATTGCTTGCTAGCGATATTATAAATTTTCAGCAAATTCCTATTTTCTAAGTAAGCAATTTCTTTACCATCAGGTGAATATTTTGGTAAAAACTCTTCGGCATCTGATGCTATTATGGGCTCTTCTTTTAATACAGTGGCTGCATAAAAATAGGGCTCTTCTTTGCGAACGATACTGGTCTTGTAAATATCCCAGTTATCGTTGCGTTCTGCTGCATAAATCAAAGTTTTGCCATCCGGGCTCCAAGACACCATGCGTTCTTGTTGAGGTGTATTGGTGATGCGTTTTGTTTGAGTACCATCTACACTTGTTACAAACAATTCACCACGAGTAATAAAAGCAATTTCTTTACCATTGGGAGATAAAGAAAATTCTCCCACATTGCCATTTACTGGGATGTTTTTTTCAACGTTTTGTCTGCCATCATTAAAAATCTGGATGGACAATTTTTTTGGAGCACCAGCTTCTTGTAAAGTATAGATCTCACCATCTTGCGTAAAACAGATGGTGTTATTAGTACTAATACTTAAATTTCTTACTGGATTAGTTTTGAAATTCGTTAATTGCTGTTCTGCTATTTTTAGTTTTAATGGAGTTTTGTAAAGGTTTTGGTTGCCATTTTTCTCGCTTAAATAGTACACATATTGGTCGTCGTTACTAAATACGGGCTCTCTGTCTTCGCCCTCAAAACCGCTTATTTTGCGGTATTGTTTTGACGCAATATCCATTACCCAAATATCTCTTGTAACAGAAGATGTATGGTGCTTGCGCCATGGATCTTCGTAACCTTTTCTATCTTCAAAAACGATTTGTGTACCCTTGGAATTGTAATGGGCTCTTTCCATTCCAGCGCCGGATAATAATACGGGTGTTCCGCCTAAAATGCCTACGCTATAAAGGTTTTGAAACAATCTAGGGCTGTAGAATCGAACATTACTAGCTTGTACATTTCTGGCGCTACCAAAAATGATTTGCTGGTTATCTGTCGAAAAATCAAAAGGATAATCACCTGCACTATTGTAAGTGACTCTTGTAGGTGTGCCACCTGTTGCCGGCATTACAAATACATCAAAATTGCCATAGCGATCACTAGCAAATGCAATGTGTTTTCCATCATGACTCCATACTGGCATCATATCCTGCGACTCATGAATTGTTAATGGTACTGCAACCCCACCATTGGCATCAACTCTATAAATATCGCCCTTGTATCCAAAAGCTATTGATTTGCCATCTGGTGAAATGGAAGGATATCTTAACCAAGCAGCATTGGGTTGAGCCATCGAGCTAATGGTTGCGCCTACTAATAGTAAACTCAATAATACTTTACGCATATAGTTTGTTTTGTGGTTGAGGAAGTATTGTTCAATATACTATTTAGTAGCAAAACCGAGTAGTAATTTTTATTCAAAATTTGTAGCAGTAATGGCAACTATGATAGAAAAAAATTAATTATAAAATATAAAGTAAGAAAGCCTGAAGCATCAAAAGAAACAGACATTTCCATTCATCATTTTGTAAACATAGATGGATGCTGCTGCTGATAATTAGTTAACTGTTGAAACTTTTTGGCGAACGCAGCAATTGTTGCCTCACTGTATAATTTACCTCCTATGAAAGTAATGCTTGGTGGTGCAGCACCGATAGCCGCTAAACCAGCCGGTATTGTAATACAGGGGTTACCTGTTAAGCAAGTTAGCGCCATAGGCTCATCAGCCATACTGGGTACAATAATAATATCATACTTACTCAATAGCGGGAAGGCCTCCTGCATAACCAAGTATCGCAAACGGCATGCAGTAAGATATTCAACTGCCGGAATAAACCTTGCACTCCTAAACTGGTTTGGGTAGCGGCTTTGCCATTGCTGTACCATTTGGCTATCCTTGCCCGATCTAGTGAGCGGGTCAAAAGCAGCAGCTGATTCTGCTGCCCAAATATTCACGAGCAAATCATTCGTATGTAAGTTGGATGGGAAATCGATCGCTACAACCTGCACACCTTCTTCCCGCAAATTTTTAATAACAGCTTTTTCTGCACTGTTATCGGGTAGGGTATCAATGTAGTTTTTTGCATACGCTACTTTTATTTTTTTTAGGTCAACATTACCAGTGTAATTAAAAGGCATCGTTCTTGAGGCACGGTCATAGACATCACTACCATGTATGGTCGCAAAAACCATTGCGCAATCTTCCGCGTTGCGGCAAATTGGTCCAATACGGTCAGAGGTCCATGCAAGATTCATCCCACCGGTTCTGGCAACACTACCAAATGTTGGGCGCAAGCCGGTTGCACCGCACACTGCAGAAGGTGCCACAATAGATCCGTAGGTTTCAGTACCAATCGCAAATGGTAATAATCCCGCAACGGTTGCCGATGCTGATCCGGCAGACGATCCGTTGGAGCCTTGTTGCAAATTCCAAGGGTTTTTAGTTTGACCGCCAAACCAAATATCATCCATCGCAAGCTCACCCATTGATAATTTTGCGATTAATACGGCACCCGCTTTTTCTAGTTGCTGATATACAAATGCATCTTCCTCTATCACCTGGTCTTTAAATGGCGGCGTGCCATAGGTGGTTCGGGTACCTTTTACTGCAAACAAGTCTTTAAGACCATAAGGGATACCTTGTAGTGGACTTTTATAAATCCCTTTTGCAAACGCCTCGTCGGCCCGTTTAGCCTGCGCCATGCCAATTTGTTCTGTGAGGCTGATAACGCAATGCAATGTGTCGCCATATTTTTTTAAACGGTTTATAAAAAACCTGCTTAATTGCACGGAAGTAATTGAACGATTCCTGAGCAAAGAAGATAACTGGGCAATAGAATAAAACGCTAATTGATTTGTATCCACTGGCATTTTAATACCTGCAGGAATATCCCAGTTTATAGGCAGTTGTTTAGTATTGAATGTCATAGTTGGCAACACAGGATCAAACCAGTTTGGAAGGGGAACACTATTGGGTAGATTGAATCCATGAAGGTATTTATAGAGCTGAAGGTTAGCGTTCAGTTGGTTGAGCATGGAATCTCTCTTGGCATCCGAAAAATGCAGATCGTACATTTTTTCGGCTTTAATAATTTCGCTTAGCGAAATATCCTGTGCCCGGATTGATGCTGTTAGCACGAAAAATGAAAACAGGGAAATAATGGTTCGTAACAACATAGTTTTGTATTGAATAACTACAAAATACATATTTTGAAGCTGATCTAGTTTATTAATTGCTTAAATCATAAATGCTTTATTCTTAGTGTATCTCAAGCGGATAGCCTTGATTTAATTTCGATTTACGCTTATAGGCATATCTTTACTTACACTCTGGCTGTTAAGTTGCCGCTTCTGAAAGGACAACATATAAGAAAGGAAAGAAATACTGTGCAGGCATGAGTAAATTATTCACTAACCTTAAATTTAAATCTATGCCGAAAAAGACAGTTGAACCTAGGAAGAATAAGCCTACTAAAAAGAAAAGCTCTGCTCAGAAGAAAGCGGATCCAAAGAAAAAAGCACGTTAAGGTCAAAGGCGCCAAGAGCCCGGTTCAAAGAGCTGGGCTTCTTTTTATACTGTTGTTTGAGTTTTAGTTTAGGACGATAGCGCCAAGTTTTTCTTTCATCATAAGTTATTTTTTGTAATCCATAATCTTCACCACCTGATCACAGAAATTAAATTCCTGTTCATCATTACTGCTCACCACAATTAATTTTTGCATGCAGTAATTTTTAATGAGCGAATGGTATAAGGCATAACCCGATGCATCGAGGTTGGTGCAGGGCTCATCTAATAATAACAATGGCACATCTGAGAAAATGGCTTGGGCTAATTTTACCCTTTGTTTCATGCCGCTACTGAAATAACGGATCTGTTTGTCAACTGCTTTTTCTAAACCTATGATCGATAAGATTTCATCGATCGTAACAGTTGCAATCAATGGTTTGAACTGCTCATGAAATTCTAAAAATTCTTTTGCAGTCATTTCTTCGATCAACTCTAAATAGGGTGCTGCAATAGCTAGTTCTTTATAAATTTGTTCATCATCAATATTACTGCCTTGCTGATCATTCCAAACTATGGCGCCTTCGCTCAATTGCATACTTCCTGCAATGGCTTGCAATAGGGTACTCTTGCCACTTCCATTCGGCCCCGTGATTGCGTAGGCGCTACCCACTGATAATTCAATATGGCAATGACGATAAATCCATTCACGGTTGAATCGCTTACCTGCATTGGTTAAAACGATCTTATCTAATTTGGTAGAAATAGAGCTATTAGCAGCAGTAGTCATATTAATCTTCGTCGTTCGCACCTTTTACAAAACGCTTGATAATACCACGGCCGCTATCGCGCACAAAAGTTACGATCTCATCGCGCTCATCGGTTGCTGGTAATTCTTCTTCAATAAATTCTAATGCCTGAGAAGTATTGAAGCCCTTATTATAAATAGTGCGATATACATCCAGGATATGATTGATGCGCTCTAGTTGAAATCCACGACGCTTTAATCCAATACTGTTTACCCCACCATAACTTAATGGATTACGAACGGCTTTTATATAAGGAGGTACGTCTTTACTAACTAAACTACCACCTGCAACAAATGCATGCTGACCAATCTGTACAAACTGGTGTACCGCACTCACGCCTCCCACCACGGCCCAATCGCCCATAGTAACATGCCCTGCAACCTGTACACTATTGGCAAGAATACAATGGTCGCCAATTACACAGTCGTGCGCCAAATGCGTATAAGCCATGATCAAACAATTGCTTCCCACTTTGGTCTTGCCTCTGTCTTCTGTGCCACGGTTAATAGTTACAAATTCACGGATGGTGGTATTGTCGCCTATTTCCACAGTGGTTTTTTCGCCACTGAATTTTAAATCCTGTGGAATAGCGCCTAATACAGCTCCCGGAAATATGCGGCAGTTCTTTCCTATACGGGTTCCATCCATGATGGTAACATTGCTGCCTATCCAGGTGCCTTCGCCAATCTTTACATCGCCATGTATAACGGTAAAGGGGTCGATTTTCACATTCGGAGCTATCCTTGCATTTGGATCGATGTAAGTGTAGGGATGCGTCATCCTAGTTTTCGGTTTTGGTGTTATCAGTGCGTCCATGCACTAATGAGTATAAAAAAGATGCCAAAGTTGTCTCAACACTTACAAATGTAAGTTTCTTGACATTTCTTTATGATATTAAGTTCGTTTTACAACCTGTGCCACTAAGTCCGCCTCGGTGGCTACTTTTCCGCCTACATAAACGGTTCCCCGCATTTCACAGATGCCTCTTCTGATAGGTGCAATCAATTCCATCTTCAAGATCATGGTATCACCCGGCACCACTTTCATCTTAAACTTACAATTGTCGATCTTCAAGAAATAGGTATCATAATCGCCTTCTGGCATGGCATTGATACATAAAATACCACCAGTCTGTGCCAAAGCTTCGATTTGTATCACGCCAGGCATCACCGGGTTTCCTGGAAAATGCCCTTGGAAAAAAGACTCGCTAAAAGTCACATTCTTGATTCCTATAATACAAGTATCAGTTAGGTCGATGATCTTATCTACAAATAAAAACGGATGGCGATGCGGTAATGTCTTCTCAATTTTTTCAAGTGTAAATACCGGTGGAATGGTTGGGTCATAAACAGGTACATTCTTCACGTGCTTATTACGCTTGATATATTGTTTAATCTTTTTAGCAAAGTCCACATTAGTACTATGTCCCGGACGGTTCGCAATAATCCTCGCTTTGATTGGATAGCCGATCAATGCCAGATCGCCCACTACATCCAAGAGCTTATGACGGGCTGGTTCGTTCGGGAACCGGAGTTCCAAATTATTCAAATAGCCCTCGCTCTTCACTTCAATCTTCTCGCGGTTGAACACTTTTGCTAAGCGACTCATTTCGGCATCAGTAATGGTTTTGTCTACTACTACAATAGCATTATTAATATCGCCACCTTTGATCAAATCGTTATCCAGTAACATTTCCAGCTCGTGTAAAAAGCAGAAAGTTCGGCAAGGTGCGATCTCTGCTTTAAAGTCGCGGATGGTTTTTAAACCAGCGTGCTGGGTGCCTAAAACGGGACTATTAAAATCAATCAGCGTAGTAATTTGATAATCCATGGCAGGCAAGGCAACCATCTCAACACGCTTCTCTTCGTCGTAATGATAAATATTTTCATCAATGCTATACCATGCTTTGGCGGCATCTTGCTCCAGCACACCAATTTCTTCGATCAATTCAATAAAAGGAGAGGAACTACCATCCATGATTGGAACTTCTGGTCCGTTTACCTCAATCAGCACATTATCCACGCCCATGCCTACTAATGCAGCCAGAACGTGTTCTACTGTGCTAATTTTTGCATCGCCCACTTGAAGGGTGGTGCCACGGCTGGTATCGGTTACCAAATCACAATCGGCCTTAATAATGGGCTGATTGGGCATGTCGATCCGTTGAAACTGAATGCCAAATCCGGGGTTAGCCGGGCGAAGGTTCATATCAACCATAACGCCAGTATGTAAACCGGTTCCGCTAATACTAATGGTACTATTGAGGGTGTGTTGTTTGTCGGGATTGAAATTGCTATCCATAATAGTTAAATGAGTTATGTAGCCAGCATCAGAACCCAATTGGGCTTTGCTTGCGTCGCACACTGGAACTTTTGAATATAAATGAGCTGCGAAAATACAATTAAAACTGCTTAAATGACCCTCTTAACCCTTGGCTTTCTCTGCTAGTAATTGTTGAATGGTCTTTTCCAACTCTTTTAGGCGCTTCTCCATTTCGGGTAAACTGCGCGTCAATGCTTGGATTCGTAAGGAATTGGTGAATTCAGTGGCCGGAGTACCGTTATGAGATTTGTTCGGAATTTTTATACTTTTTGTAACACCTGCCTGACCCGCAATCTTGCTCCCATCGGCAATTATAATATGGCCTGCAGTACCTACCTGTCCTCCGATCATCACCCCGTTTCCTACTTTAGCACTTCCACTGATACCAGCCTGAGCCGCAATAACTGTGTTGCTACCTATTTCTACATTATGCGCTATTTGTATCAGGTTGTCGAGTTTAGATCCCCTATGAATGATAGTAGATCCCATTGTAGCGCGATCAACCGTTGAATTGGAACCAATTTCTACATCGTCCTCTATGATCACATTGCCAATCTGCGGGATCTTACTATAGCTTCCATCTGCCAGTGGTGCAAATCCAAATCCATCCCCACCAATTACAGAACCAGCATGTATCACCACCCTGTTTCCCAATATACATTGATGATATACTTTAACCCCTGCATGTAAAACCACATTGTCGCCTAGCACAGTTCCGTCGCCAATTACCACACCCGGATATAATTTTACATTTTTACCAATGGTTACATGCTCTCCAATATGGCAAAAAGCAGCCACAAAAATGCCCTCGCCCAGCTTGGCTGTTTTGGCAATATAACTTGGCTCCTGAATACCTACTAATTGCTGTGAAACTATTTCCTGATATTTAGAAAGTAAAACCGCAAATGCAGAATAAGCGTCGGGCACCCTGATCAAAGTTGCATTAACAGGCTGTTTAAGTTCTTGCACATCGTTCACAATGATGATGCTGGCTAAAGAATTGTATAACCATTCTTCATATTTGGGATTCGATAAAAAAGCTAACTGACCTTCCGTTGCTTCTTCGATCTTTCCAAATGCACCAACGGCAGCAGCAGGATTTCCTTCTACTTTACCATTAATCATCAAAGCGATTTGTGCTGCTGTAAATTGCATAAGGTTCATTTAAGGGGGACTACTTTCTAAGCGGTTAAACTAAGACAGCATACAAATGTAAAATTTTTTGACAGGTGCTGAAAGGTTTTGCTGTATTAAAGCATTATCGATCTTTGAAATATCCTTGATCATGCCATCTTTAAATAAAATATTGATGCGCTCGTCGATGGTTTGATAAAGGGTATTACTTGCTTCCCCAGTAAAACAGAGATAGCGAACGTCGGCTGGTTCTATTTTATACAGTCGGATCGCTTCCTGCTCTTTTTCCTTCACAAATTGCGGATCAAAACTATCTGCCTGAATGCGCGAACGATAGAGTTGTCGGTTCAGTAATTTATTGCAGAGCAGGGATAAGATCTTATCTGGATGCTTACTCCAAACCTTTACTGCGTGCATAATATCATGATCATCGAGTGAACAGAATTTTTCTAATGCCACTGAATTCATCTCTCTGTTAAACTCACCCAAGAAAAAATCGAGCGCTGACTGGGTCTTTAAACCAGCGTCTGATACATGATAAATTTCCCTAACCCGCTCTAAAATTTTCACTAACATTTTTTCAGCCGCTAACACCGTTTTGTGTAGGTATACCTGCCAGTACATCTGTCTGCGGGCCACTAAAAATTTTTCTACACTGTAAATACCTTTCTCTTCCACCATTAATTCCCCACCATGCACTACCAGCATTTTTAGAATGCGGTCGTACCCAATCACACCTTCTGTTACGCCAGAGAAAAAGCTATCCCTGCTTAAATAGTCCATCCTGTCCATATCTAACTGTCCGCTTATAAGCTGATGCAGAAAGGGCTTGGGATATTGATTGGTAAATATTTGAATGGCCAGATCCAATGCCCCATTCATGTTATCATTCATTTCTTGCATGATCTGAAGCGACAATTGTTCATGATGCACACCTTGTACTAGCACTTGCTCTAAAGCATGTGAATACGGACCGTGTCCAATATCATGTAATAAGATTGCTGCTTTTACGGCAACGGCTTCCTCGTCGGTAATTTCAACGCCCTTATCTCGGAGCTCTGTTACAGCATTACACATGAGGTGGTAGGCTCCTAAAGAATGTAAGAGCCTGCTATGAACTGCCCCAGGGTATACCAGTTGTGCCAAAGCCATTTGGTGTATCCTTCTCAAACGCTGATAATAAGGGTGCGCTAGGATGGCAAAGATCAGGGGGTGGTTAATGGTAATAAAACCATAGACCGGGTCATTAATAATTTTTCTTTTTGTCTGCATCATACTGTTCCTAGTTTATCCACCTGTGGGCAGTCTGCAAAAATACAGAACCAGCGCTAATCGAGCGCTTCAAAGTCAAGAAAGGTTAAGTTAGGGGTAATCCCAGTTTTAGCATGGGAATTAACTGTTAAATGAGTCACTGAAATAAATTTTGTGAAGGCTTTAGGCTTCTTTAAAAATCGGTTGTATAAATTTGGGAATGCCAATAGCAAAAATTCTCTGGGTCGACGATGAGATCGAAAGCCTGCAATCGCAAAAAATATTTTTAGAACAGAAGGGATATGAAGTAACTACATTGACCAATGGCTTCGATGCATTGGAATATGTAAAATCAAACATTGTAGATGTGGTATTGATGGATGAATCCATGCCCGGCATTTCTGGATTAGAAACTTTGGCAAGGATCAAAGCAATCAATCGCCAGTTGCCAATAGTACTGATCACAAAGAACGAGACCGAGAATCTGATGAACGAAGCAATTGGAAGTCAGATCAGTGATTACCTCATCAAACCGGTTAATCCCAATCAGGTATGGTTGAGTTTGAAAAAATTGATTGATAATAAAAGATTAGTTGCCGAAAAAACCACTACTTCCTATCAGCAGAATTTCCGGGAATTATTCATGGCTTTGAACGATAATCCCAATCATCAGCAATGGATGGAAATTTACAAAAGATTGGTGTATTGGGAATTGGAAATGGAGAAGAGTGACAGTCCGGAAATGCAGGAAGTATTCAATGCCCAAAAGCAAGAAGCCAATACCGAATTCTTCAAATATATTTCTAAGAACTATGCATCTTGGGTGAATCCGAAGAGTAGTGATTCTCCGATCATGAGTAATCATTTGTTTCAGTTCAAAGTGTTGCCGCATGTAGAACCGGGAAGACCTTTGTTCTTTATTTTGATCGATAATTTACGATTCGATCAGTGGAAAGCTATCGAACCAATCTTTGCGGAAAACTTTCGCATTATTGAAGAAGAATCTTTTTATTCAATCCTTCCCACTGCTACACAATACTGTCGCAACGCCATTTTCGCGGGAATGATGCCGCTAGAAATTGAGAAAAATTTTCCCGACAAATGGAAAAATGATGAAGAAGAAGGTGGAAAAAATTTGCACGAAGAAGACTTTTTTAGAGCGCAATTAAA
>CAIJLK010000004.1 GCA_903821465.1 uncultured Bacteroidota bacterium
GATATCAGCCTTATCAGCTGCTATGCGTTGGATATAGGCCTTGGTATCAGTAAAAATATTTTTATCGTTGATCACGATGCGATTGAAATCTTCACTCAATAGATCACGTAGAATACTAGTAGTTTTATTCTGCTCGCTCATGATTTTACTAGGAGCAACAGAACCTTTCAAATTCGTTTGAATGGTATTCCAAATGGCTACCAAACTCAACATATCTTGATGCAGTTCAGCAGTTGTTTTACCTTCTGCTGCAGTACGCACGATCACACCAAAATTCTTAGGACGAATCGCTTCCACAATTTTGTGTAAACGCTTTCGCTCTTCAGATGAGTGGATCTTTTTAGATACGGCAACTATTTCGTTGAATGGAGTTACTACTACAAATCTTCCTGGTAATGATAATTCACAGCTTAAACGTGGGCCCTTTGCTGCAATCGGTTCTTTTAAAATTTGAACCAATACATTGGGCTTGCCATTTAAAACTTCATTGATCTTTCCTGTCTTTAAAATTTCTGGTTCAGATTGAAACTTACCGAAATCAAATCCATTCTCTTCTTTATCGTTCATCGCGAGCTGCGTGAATTTGATAATAGAGCGGGCATACGGACTCAGATCTGTATAATGCAAAAATGCATCTTTCTCAAACCCAACATCCACGAAAGCAGCGTTCAATCCAGGGATGAGTTTCTTCACCTTGCCTAGATATAAATCACCTACTGCGAAGCTAGCGTCTGCTTTTTCATTATGCAGTTCCACTAATTTTTTATCTTCCAGCAAAGCGATCTCAACGCCTGTTGGGGCTACATTAATAATTAATTCTTTGTTCACAAAGCGCAACTTTTAGATACACAATTACTTACCCTTTATAGGGCATACATCCTCACATCAATATCTGTATTACGGCCACCAGAAAGGAAGGAAAAGGTAAAGTTGCAGCGTAGGAAAGGTGAGTGGCTAAATTCAGATAAGAGTTAAATCCCCGTCCTGAATAATCGGAACGGGGATTCTATCATGTTAGTCGAAGAACTATTTGTTCTTTTTCTTATGACGATTCTTTCTTAGACGTTTTTTTCTTTTGTGCGTCGCAATCTTATGACGCTTTCTCTTCTTACCACAAGGCATACCCAAGTAATTTTATATAGTTAAAAAATAAAATGTTAGTTCTTCAATTCCTTTATGCGTTTATCAAGCGCAATTTTTGCATCCGGTACTTTTATAATGTCTCTGGCTTTTTGATACCAAATAACAGCATTTGGTTTATCACCTTTCAATTCAAATGTTTCAGCAATATTAAATATAGCTTCCAGATTTTCTGGTTCTTTATTCAATACTATTTTGAATCGTTCGATGGCTTTATCATATTGTCCACTTTTCTTTCCTCCTAATCCTAGAACCATTTGTCCGTATAGGTTTTCTGGATGTTCCTGTACTACTTTTCTTACTTCTAAAATACCCTGCATCGGGTTGTCAGAAATATTTCCAAACATGTAGCAGATACCCAAACCAATTTTGGAAGAATCGTTCGCTGGATTGATCACCAAAGCTTTATCTAAAAGAACTTTTGCATTCTCCCCCAGCCAATGTTGCATGGCAGGATCGCCCTCCGTTAATAGGTTGTCCAAAAACAGATGGGCGGCAAAGGTGAGGCTTTTTTCAGAATTTTCCAACTTCGCTGCTTCAGAAGTATAATAAGCGAAGGGTTCGAACATCTTTGCAGAGTCTGACCAGAACTTGGCCAACTGATGATATACGTGTAATTGCTGGTCTTTTACATCCCCTCTTTTTACAGAACTTTCTATCGACGCTAAGCGACTGATTTGCTCAGGCGTTAAACGTTGTTTGGCTTTTGTTAGTAAGAGTTCTGTTGTAACTGGCTGAACACCAGCAGATTGAGGAGCTGCTGCTGCGGGACTATCAGATTTTGGTGCAGCAGTTTTGCCACCTATATATATTACTACAACTAGTATTAGTCCGACTAATACTATGATCCATTGCTGTTTTTTCACAAAATAATTTTGTGCAAAGTTAGCCCGACTTCCGCTTGGTTTTTACTTCTGCAACAAATTCTTTTGCTGGCTTAAAAGCAGGAATAAAATGTTCAGGAATCTCAACTGCGATGTTTTTCTTGATATTTCTTCCGATTTTGGCTGCTCTTTTCTTAGTGATAAAGCTGCCAAAGCCACGGATATAAATATTCTGGCCATTTGATAGGCTCTCTTTCACCTCTTTAAACATCGTTTCAAGGGTTACCAAAACGTCCACCTTAGGGATTCCTGTTTTATCTGAAATCTGATTGATGAGATCTGATTTACGCATAAGCTTGTGTTTTTGTGGGAGTTGAGAACTAAAATTCGATAAAATTTTTCGTATATGCAAGAAAGATAGCTTAAATATTATAGGCGTTACTAATTGATTGATAAATGGTTTAACAAGATTTTGGGAGGAGTAAATTCAAATTTCTACAGATAAATGGCCATTCTTCCTGTTCTAGCGTCATTTATTACTATTTTCAGTGCCATGGAATCTGCTTTCACCCGCTTATTAATGCATTGGCACAGAAGTGAAAATACCAGACAAATGCCTTGGAAGGGAATTAAAGACCCCTATAAGATCTGGCTGAGCGAAATTATTCTTCAACAAACAAGGGTGGAGCAGGGGTGGACTTACTATGAAAGGTTTATTAAAAAATACCCAAAAATAGCTGATCTAGCCAAAGCCAATGATGGGGAGGTATTTAAACTTTGGGAGGGATTAGGATATTATAATCGCTGTAAAAACTTATTGGAAACTGCCAGAAAAATTGTAGCTGAATACCAAGGAAAATTTCCTGATTCTTATGAAGATCTTTTAACATTAAAAGGAGTGGGTCCGTATACCGCAGCCGCAATTGCAAGCTTTGCTTTTCAATTACCCTATGCCGTGGTGGATGGTAATGTGTACCGTGTTTTAGCGAGATATTTTGCTGTTCAGCTTCCCATTGATAGCAGTGAAGGAAAGAAGTATTTTCAACAATTGGCTGAACGCGCATTGGACCAAACTGATCCAGCAGGATTTAATCAGGCTATTATGGATTTTGGTGCAACTATCTGTAAACCATTTGCGCCCACCTGTATAGAATGCCCACTGCAGCAGCATTGTAGGGCTTTTAAAGAAAGCACTGTGAATCATTTGCCAGTAAAAGAAAAAAGGCTGACCAAGAAAAAAAGAAATTTCAACTATTTCATTTTTGAATTCAAAAAAAAGTTCCTCATTCAGAAAAGAACTGGAAAAGATATCTGGGAAAACTTGTATGAATTTTATTTATTGGAATCAGACGAATCGATTAATTGGGATCAACTGGCGATCCTAGATTTTTTGAGCGCGCAGCTAGGCATTCATGGGGCAATCGTAAAAGATCAATCAGCACTCTTCACCCAACAACTCACACACCAACAAATTAAAGCCAGGTTTATACCTATTGAATTGCTAGAAATGCCTAATAGTTTACAAAAATTAGACTGGTATCAGAAATCCAAAATCGCTGCATTGCCCTTCCCGAAGATCATTAATGAATGGCTTTCGAAAACCCAATTGTGATCCTTTTGAACCAGACCCTATTGTAGTTGTTATTTTTTGAAGAGTCATTCTTTTATTTATTAAAAAAGGGTATTTTTAAGAGAGATTTCAATTAGATGAATTAAAAACCAAATGTATGAGAGGTGTTAATAGAGTAATGCTTATCGGAAATCTTGGGAAAGACCCTGATGTTCAGCATCTGGAAGGAAATATCGGAGTTGCTAAATTTCCATTAGCTACTACTGAAACCTATAAAGACAGATCTGGCAAATTGATCTCACAGACTGAATGGCATACCGTAGTTCTTTGGCGTGGATTGGCAGAATTAGCCCAAAAATACCTGCACAAAGGAAGTTTAATATATGTGGAAGGCAGGTTAAGAACCAGAAGCTGGGAAGATAAAGAAGGGAATAAAAAATTTGCCACAGAAGTGGTGGGAGATAATTTGATTATGCTCGATAAAAGAGGTGAACCCGGTTCAGGTGGAGAAAGTCTAGATGGTTTTAATACAGATGATCTGCCTCCTTTGGGCGATCAGGGAGAACGTCTGCCTTTCTGATGATTTTAAAATGATACTTTTGCAGCTAACCATTTGTTAGAACTGATTGGTTTTGATTTTTAACTAAATAATTTGATTTTGGATTATTATTCGGTATTGCAACCTTTCTTAAATGCCCCTCCATTCCTATCTGCCATACAAGCGCAGGGCACAACCGTATTGGTGATGGTGCTATTGGTTTTATTATTTCTATCATTTGTGTTAGCAGGTTCAGAAGTTGCTTTTTTTTCTCTTACTTACAAGGATATTAATCTGCTCAAATCAAAACAGCAGCCTCCTTATAAAAGAGTGGTCGACTTGCTGGAAGAACCTAAAACCTTATTGGCTTCCTTACTAATTGCAAATAGCTTTATTAATATCGCGATCATCATCATTTCTAATTTGCTGATCGATGATATGTTTAATTTCGAAAAGTTCGATGCAGTATGGATTGAGTTTGTGATCAAAGTAATTTCTGTTTCTTTTCTATTGGTTCTCTTCGGTGAAGTAATGCCCAAAGTACTTGCAACAAATAACAATATCAGATTTGCAAAAGATTTTGGGGGTGTAGTACAAGCTGTGTCGTATGCTTGTGCAGGATTGAGTAAGCGCTTGGTGAATTTTTCGGATGTCATTGAAAAAAAATTATCAAATAAGACTTACGGAGGTGCTTATAGCTTAGAAGAGTTAGATCACGCCATAGATCTAACAACAGATAGTACAGCTTCGGAGAATGAAAAAAATATCCTTAAGGGGATCGTAAAATTTGGGAATATTACCGTTAAGCAAATTATGAAAACCAGGATGGATGTTCACGGTATTAATGAAGAAGCTAGTTATGGTGAATTGATTAATCAGGTAAAAGATTTGCATTATAGTAGACTACCTGTTTACAAAGAGGATCTGGATAATGTGGTTGGAATGATTCATACAAAAGACCTGATTCCATTCTTGAATGAAGCAGATGATTATGATTGGAAAGTGCTGATGCGCCAACCTTATTTTGTGCATGAGCAAAAATTGATTGAAGATCTGTTGAATGAATTCCAATCAAAACATATTCACTTTGCAGTGGTGGTAGATGAATTTGGTGGAACCAGTGGGATCGTTACTTTAGAAGATATTCTGGAAGAAATTATCGGGGATATCAAAGACGAATTTGATGATGAAGAATCTGGCTATAAAAAGGTAGACGATAACAATTATATTTTCGAGGGCAGAACTATGTTGAATGATGTATGCAGGATCATGGATCTGCAGGCTGATATCTTTGATCAAGTTAAAGGAGAAAGTGATTCTTTGGCTGGCCTTGTGTTGGAATTGGCAGGAGAAATTCCGCAGGCATCTCAAATTGTACAATCGGGCGACTTTCAATTCACCGTTCTCGAAGTTGAAAAATACCGAATCAATAAGGTTAAAATTACTATTAAGCCACAGGCTACAGACTAGACCCACCATCAATGACGCAGTTTCTGATTCGTTTTAAGAATAATCAATTTTACAAATACTTAGTTGCTTTTTATTGTAGCGCCATTCTGTTTTTATTGGCTTCTTGTAATAGCAATTTCACTGCAAAACCACAGGGCTATTTTAATATCGATTTCCCAAAACACGAATACCAAATATTTAATCAACCTGACTATCCTTATACTTTTGAATATCCAGTGTATGCGAAAGTTTTAAAGGATAGTACCTTCTTTGGAGAAACAACTGAGAACCCTTGGTGGATCAATATCGATTTTCCGCAGTTTTCTGGTAGGATCTATGTTAGCTACAAAGAAATCGGGAAAAACAATTTTGATACGCTAATCAAACACGCTTATATACTAACCGGGAAACATAGCTCTAAAGCTTATTCTATCGATGATTCTTTGATCAATACGCCCAATCAAATACATGGCATGTTTTTTTCAGTAGGAGGGGATGTGGCTACTTCTAATCAATTTTATCTGACCGATTCAACGAAACATTTTTTAAGAGGTGCTATGTATTTCGATGCTACGCCCAATGCAGATTCTCTGGGAATTGTGAATCAGTTTTTGATGCAAGACATGAAGCATATGATCAACACTTTCAAATGGCGCAAATAATTATTTGATCTTTGCTTTCTTAATTTTATCAAGTCCCGGAAAATGTTTTTCTAAATAAATATTGCCATACTTCATAACAGAATCTTGGTGTTTAAATGTAATAGTATCCTGATAATTACCATAGAATTCTCTTACAACTTCTAATCCCCTTACAACAGTTCCAATCGGTGTATAAGTCTGGTAATTTCCTTGTGGATCCAACCATTTATTATCGATCTTATTGATGAAAATTTGTACAGTTCTGTCATTTACACCACCAGTAGCAAATGCAACCCTACCTGCCAGATTTGATTGAAGCAGCTTCTCATCTTGGATAGTTTTTTTACTCATATAACTATTCAATTCAGGATGGTCGGTAATGCCAAATTGAATGTATCTGCTCGTACTTCTGAATACATAAATATTCGTATAGAATTTAGATCTTACCAATTGGTAGAGGCGTGTTGCTCCCAAGGGCGACCAACTTTTATAGACCGCAATTTCAAATTCGCCTTTGTTTGTATAAAATACAACATGAAAGCTATCAGGAGCTTCTCTCTTTAAATTCCGATTGATTTTTTTGATTGACTGGCCAAATAGTCCAACTGTAAAAACCAATAGTAGATTTAGCAATAAAATTTTCTTAAACATCTGGAAAAGGTTTCTAACCACAAATTAATCTAAAAACAAATGCCTGCAAGTAACCCATTAACCCAGATAGCCTTTATCTTTGGGAGTAGAATTAGAATTGGGAAATTATGATAGCAATTGACAATGTATTAGTGAGCGAGGAAATTATTGAAGAGCAATTTGTTTGCGATTTGAGCAAATGCAAAGGGGGCTGCTGTGAAGATGGAGACGCAGGTGCACCAATGGAAAAATGGGAACTCAATAAACTGAACGAATTCTATGAAATAATTAAACCTTATATGACTCCCGAAGGGATCAAGGAAGTAAATAAACAAGGCAGATATTTATACGACCAAGAATTTGGATGGGTTACACCTACTATTGAAGGCAGAATCTGCGCTTATGGGTATAGAGATAAATATGATATTGTTAAGTGTGCTATTGAAGATGCATATAACGATGGGAAAATTGATTGGAAAAAACCGATCAGCTGTCACCTGTTTCCCATAAGAATTAAAAAAAGTAAACGCGATCCGGATATTGAATATCTGAATTACGAGCCTAGAGAAGATCTATGTGCCGCAGCCTGTAGTTTAGGGAAACATTTAAAAATGCCTGTATACGTTTTTCTAAAAGAATCTATTATCAGAAAATACGGTGCTGAATTCTATGAAGCCCTAGAAGCAACTGCCAAAGAAATGAATAGAAAGAAATAGTCTGACTTATGAAAGATAAAGCCGCATCATTTATTGCCAAGAGTACTATTAAAGCTGCAGATCTTGAACATCGTAGAAAGATCAACTTTAATATTAGTAAATACAATGCGGTTGTTCCAATTGGCAAACAACAGTTTTCTGATAATATGCTTGCCCGAGAAATGGCAAAGAATAGAAAATGGGATGCAATAGAACATCTTGATATGCATCTAGCGCATTTCGAAAAAAGAATTACAGCCCGAGGCGCAAAAGTTATTTGGGCAGAAACTGCTGAAGAAGCATTAGAAGAAATAGGGAAGATCTGTAAAGCAAAAAATTGCAAAACCCTCGTTAAGAGCAAAAGCATGGTTACAGAAGAAATTCACTTGAATGATTTTCTGGAATCAAAAGGAATTGAAAGTGTTGAAACTGATTTAGGAGAATATATTCAACAGTTAGATGGTGAGCCTCCCTATCATATTGTTACCCCTGCCATGCACAAAAGCAAAGAAGATGTGGCAAAGCTCTTTGCAGATAAATTAGGAACACCCAGTGGATTATCACCAGAAGAATTAACATTGGTTGCAAGGGTAAAATTGCGTGAAAAATATGTGCAGGCAGAAGTAGGTGTAACAGGCGCAAATTTTATAATTGCCGATATTGGTGCCATTGCTGTAACAGAAAATGAAGGGAACGCCCGTTTAAGTTGCGCATTTCCTAAAACCCATATTGTGGTGGTAGGAATTGAGAAAATGATACCTTCTATACACGACTTAGCACTTTTCTGGCCGCTGCTTTCTACTTATGGCACTGGTCAGCGTGTAACAGTTTACAATAGCATTGTAACCGGACCAAAACAGGCCAATGAATTAGACGGACCAGAAGAAATGTATGTGATCTTGCTTGACAATGGCCGTACTAATCTACTCGCAAATCCAACAACCAGAGAAGCACTTTACTGTATCCGTTGTGGGGCTTGTTTGAATGCTTGTCCGGTTTATAAAAACATAGGTGGTCATGCTTACGAAACCACTTATAGCGGTCCGATTGGAAAAGTAATTACACCACATTTAAAGGGGATGGATGACTACAAACATTTGAGTTATGCCTCTTCGCTATGTGGTAATTGTACCGAGGTTTGTCCCGTTAGAATTAACCTCCATGAACTATTACTCGATAACAGGCATGAAGCAGTTGCTAGTGGCAGCAGTAGCATTGCTGAACGCATTGCATGGAAAGTCTGGAGAACTGCAAGCTTGAACAGAACCATGATGAATATGGGTAATGGCAAGTTGAAGAATTGGATGGTGAATAAAATTTTTACAGGATGGACCACCCATCGCTCTGAATTAGATTTTAGCGCAAAAACATTTAGTGAAATGTGGGAGGATCAGAAAGCCAATAAACAAGAAAATTAAAACATACTTTGTTATTAATTTATAGCCCTATAACAAGCCCTAGATTAGCGTATATCTGCGCTACTCTGTTTAGAAATGAGTTTGCTATTGAGCATGATAAATTGATCTACCAATCTTGCACTACTGCTAAGATTAATTATTCTGATGAAATTTTTGAAAGTCAGGGTCTTCAAATTATTCCACAGGGTTTATTGTTTCAAAAAAACATTCTACAGCAAGAGATTCATTGCTTTGATTGGAAGGGACTAGTTGCTTTTTTTAAAAACGATAAAGAGGCTATTCCGTTTGATTTATTTTCTGCTGCATTTTATTTAATATCGCGTTACGAAGAGTGGCTGCCGTTTATTCCTGATCAATATGGCAGATATGCACACACCAATAGTCTGGCATATAATAATCAGTTTCTACACTTGCCACTTGTGCAGTTATGGCTTTTAGAATTCGAGAAAACAATGCAAGAATCTTTTCCGGATTTTCAGTTACCCAACCAAAAATTCTCTTTTGTTCCTAGTTACGATGTTGATGTTGCTTTTTGTTATTTGAATCAACCATTTTTTAAAAATTTGTTTGGATTTTATAGAAATCTGTTGACCGGGAAGTTTGAAAAATTTGCAGAATCCGGGAATGTTTATTCGGGTTATCAAAAAGATCCCTTCGATCAGTTTGATTTTTTATCGCAGCTGAATGAGCGGTATCATTTACCTGCCATTTATTTTTTTCTGCTCGCAAATAAAAGAAAGGGAGTGGACAAAAATATACATCCATCAAAAAAAGCATTGCAGCAATTAATTCTTAAAACTGCATCGAAATATCAGGTTGGGATTCACCCCTCCTGGCAGAGCGGCGATGATAGGGCCTTATTAAAAGATGAAATAAATACCCTTTCGAATTTAATTAAAAATCCGGTTATGTTATCGCGTCAGCATTATTTAAGAATGACGATCCCGGAAACCTATCCCCAATTAATAGCCGCGGGTATTAAAAAGGAGTATACCCTGGGATATGGTACCAGCAATGGTTTCAGGGCTTCTTTTGCTGCACCATTTTACTGGTACGATTTAAAAAATGAAGTACAAACAGATCTGGAAATTCATCCTTTCTGTTATATGGATTCTAATAGTATTTTTGAATTAAGACAGCCTGTATATGAGGCGAAAAATGAAATGCAAGAACTCTTCCATCAAGTTAAAAAAGTGAGGGGAGAAATGATCTGCATTTTCCATAATCATTTTTTAACTGATCAACCTGAATGGGTAGAGTGGAAAAAAATGCTAGAAGAATTTTTTAAAGAAAATTTATCTGCTTAGTTATTTCAAGGCCTTTAGACTCTTATTTACAAGAAAGACACCACCCAAAGTAATTGCAGAACCAATGACAATATTCATGGTTACTTTTTCATTCATAATTAAAGAGCCTACCAGAATGGCTACGATTGGATTGATATAAGCGTATAAGGAAGCGATACCCGGTTCTAGGTTTTTCATTGAATAAATAAATGCGATAAACGCAAAGATCGATCCGGCTGAAATCAGGTAAGCCAGTGCAGCCCAGGTTTGTAAAGGAATGCTGCTGATAGGAATACTATCGCCTGAGATCAATACAATCAGAAACATGATGATTGAACTGATCAGCATTTGCCAACCAGTTGCATAGTAAGGATTCATTTCTGTTTTCTTGCGAGCAATAAAAATAGTTGCAATGGCCCAGGTGATCATCGCTATTAGTGAAAGCGCAATTCCAAACCAATATCCCTCAGAATGGTTATGAAAAGCACTATCGTAAAACACAAATGCAATACCTGCGATGCCCAAGAACAATCCTATAAAAGTTCCCCAGTTGATTTTGTTGTTTTTATAGAATACCATTTCAATCAACACAACAGAAAGCGGATAAAGGGCTGCAATTAAAGCTGCGAGTCCACTTGGAATATACCTAAGCGCCATTGTTGCTAGTCCATTTGAAGAAACGAACATCAACACAGCCATAATGATCAGCCATTTGAATTGTTTCCATGTTGGTAGCGGTAAACCCTTGAATAGAAAAAAGCAAACATAAATAATACCGCCAGTAAACTGACGGATCGAAGCCACTTCAAAAGCGGGCGTTTTTTGCACACCAATCTTACTCACTACCCATGTAGTGCCCCAGACCATACTGGTAATTAATAAGGCGATATATGCTTTGTTCTTGTTCGCTGCCATTTTAATAGAAACCGATTAGTGTCTGAAATGGCGTAAGCCAGTCATTACCATTGCTAAGTTATTTTGCACACAATAATCAATACTGTCTTTGTCCCTCACTGAGCCCCCTGGTTGAATATAAGCTTCCATGCCAGCTTCGTGTGCGATCTGCACACAGTCGTTGAATGGAAAGAATGCATCGCTAGCTAACACCGCATTCTTCAAATCAAATTTGAATTGATGTGCTTTATCTATCGCATGACGCAATGCATCGATACGGCTAGTTTGTCCGCAGCCCTTACCTACCAATTGTTTATTCTTGATCAGTGCAATGGCATTGCTCTTTAAATGCTTACAAACGATATTAGCGAAAACAAGATTTTCTTTTTCATCTTCTGTGGTTACACGTCCGCCCACTTCATCCCATTTACTAAAATTTCCTTCATCTGCACCCTGTTCTAAAGTTCCGTTCAATAAAGATTTTGAAGGAGTTTTAATCGCAGCACCATTTGGTTTCAACTCTAATAAAATTCTGTTCTTCTTAGTTTTTAAAACCGCTAATGCATCTTCATTAAATGCAGGTGCGATCAATACTTCAAAGAAAATTTCATTGATCGCATCAGCAGTTGCTTTATCAATTGTTCCATTGCTTACCAATACACCACCAAAAGCACTTTCCGGATCTCCTGCCAAAGCAGCATCCCAGCTCTCTTTGATAGTAGCGCGTTCTGCAATACCACAAACATTGGTATGCTTGATAATGCCAAACACTTTATTTGAAGAAGCACTGAATTCTTTGATCAGTTGAACAGCGGCATCAACATCCACTAAATTATTATAAGAAAGTTCTTTACCATTTAATTGAGTAAAGAGTTGGGTAAGATCGCCATGGAATACAGCTGATTGGTGTGGGTTTTCGCCATAGCGTAAAGCCTGACTAATTCCAGGATTAAAATAATTACTGATTGCAATATCATAATGCATCACCACTTCAAAAGCCTTAGCTGCGTATGCTCTACGTTGCTCTAGACTTGTTTCGCCTTTCTGAGTGGCGAGTAAATTTTCTAAAGAAGCATAATCATCTTTTGCTGCGATCACTACTAAGTCTTTAAAGTTCTTAGCAGCGGCACGGATCATGGATGGACCACCGATATCAATTTTTTCGATGATCAGTTTTTCTTCAGATGTGGTGCGAAGGGTTTCTTCAAAAGGATATAGGTCAACTATTACCAGATCAATTTCTGGGATATTGTATTCTTTCATTTCAACCAAGTCCTGTGGTTCGTATCTTCTTCCAAGGATCCCCCCGAAAACTGCAGGATGCAGGGTTTTAACTCTACCACCCAAGATCGATGGGTAAGTGGTTAAGCTTTCAACAGCTACACATTTAATGCCAAGGCCTTCTAAAAATGTCTGGGTTCCGCCAGTAGAATAGATAGTAATGCCTAATTCCTGTAATTGTTTGGCAATTGGTTCTAGTCCGTCTTTATAAAATACGGAAATGAGTGCTGATTGAATTTTCTTTTGCATTATGAATTTTCTTAACCTGTTTAGGTTGATGATAATAAACCCTTTTGGGCTTGATTTGGAGCCGCGAAGGTAAGTTTTTGAGGGCTTTTTTCCATGTATCTGTTTTCCACAAAGCAATTTCATTGGTTTGTGGATGGGGATATTTAAAAAAATGACAGAGATCTGATAAATACCCATAGAAAAATAACTGTTAGGGCGGCTAGAAATGCATTTCGACGTTTAAATAGGAGCCAAATAAGTAAGGAAGCAATTAGTAAGTATAGCAGGATAGTTTGGGCAAGATTGATGGAAATATTTCTGGTAAGGGCGAATGGGATTCGGTTAGTTCTTTCAATGATATTATTCATTTGAGCAATTAAAAAGCCGGTAATCTTTCCCGCCCATTTCAACATTACTGGGAAGGGGCTAACCAATAACACCAAGAGTTCGGCATAGAGAATGATTCCTGAAAGAGGTACTACCAGAAAATTAGTAAACAAAAACAGGTTAGGGAATTGATGAAACTGGTAGAGTATTATGGGAAGTGTTAGCACCTGAGCTGAAAGTGTAACGGCGTTTACTTGCCAGACAATTTGCAGCAATTTATTTTTAAAACAGAACCAGTTTTCTATGTATTTACTAAATAGAACAATTCCTAGTACAGCCGTATACGATAATTGAAAGCCGACATCCCAGAGTAGAAATGGATTATATACAAGCAGAAAAAAAGCAGAAGCGGCAAGAGCATTGATAGTATTGTTTTTATAAGCTAGGCACTTGCTAAGAAGTAGAAAAGAAAAACCAACTGCCGATCTAAGAATGGCAGCAGCACCACCGGTGATAAAACTGAATCCCCATAAAACAAGAAGTATGATGAAGCTGCGTATATAATTGTTCCACCTACTATTTCCAAAGGGTTGCATCAAACGAATTAAGAGTCCATATATCATTGCTAAGTGTAATCCGCTAATGGCAATAATATGCACCACACCGGTATTGCTATAAGATTGCACCAGCTTTTTATCGAGGTCTTCTTTGTAACCAATCAATAATGCCTCAGCAACAGATTGTTCAGTTTTTTCGGGGACCGCAGATTTTAAAATGTTTAAAATATGATCCCTTGTTTTGTACAAATAAAATCGAAGTGATGCATTATTTTTTCTGAAAATGATCTTTGCAGAATCGGGTAGATATATTTGAAAATAGATCTGTTGAAATGCGCAGTATCGAACAAAATCAAAACCACTTGTATTGAAATTATTGCTAATTTTTTGAAGTGGTTCTGTGATTAAAATTTCATCGCCAGTTTCTAATTGTTGTGCAAGCTGCTTATTTTTTAGATAGAGTAATATTTTAGATGTTGCGTTGATCCATTTTCCTTGATGTTTTACTGATATAATATTTGCGAGAGCCTTCCAGGTTTTTTTCTTTTGAATGAGGGGCTCTTGAATGATGGCGAGGATAGTATCTTTTTTTGAATAGTTGTATCCGATCCAGTTGTTATTTTTTTGTAGGTCCTGATGATTACAAATACCTACCCCGAAAACAAATAGGAGCAGATGAATGGCCCAACCACCGAGGGCCATCCATTTAAATTTCTGGGTAATAGTGATAAGTGAAAAGACAATTAAAATAAGTATCGCGGGTAAGGCAATTTTCTGAATGGTGAGGGTAGATAAATTATAATAATAGGACGATACAATTCCTATAGCAAATGGGATCAGCAGCCGGAGAAAGGGAGCGCTTTGCCAACTATTAATGGGTTGCAAGGGCATGTACTAACCTAATAAAAAAGCCACACTAAAACTAGTGTGGCTCTCAAAGAGTATAGTAAAATTTATTTACTCAAGTTCATGCTTCTTTCTTTGTACAGTGTACGGAAATAAGGATCGCGAAGGTCTTTGATAAAGCGAATGGCTTCACCAGTGCTCTTCATTTCTGGTCCGAGTTCCTTATTCACACCAGGGAATTTATCGAAACTAAAAACAGGTTCTTTAATAGCGTAACCATCTAATTTATTTTCCATCACAAAATCAGTCAGCTTAGCTTCACCCAACATTACTTTAGTAGCAATATTCAAGTAAGGGATCTGGTATGCTTTTGCAATGAATGGAGTGGTTCTAGAAGCGCGAGGGTTAGCTTCAATCACAAATACTTTATCGCCCTTAATGGCGAACTGAATATTGATCAGTCCTTTAATTTTTAAAGCGCGCGCAATTTTCTCACTATAAAATTGCATGGTTTCAACGATTAACGGAGTTAGGTTAAAGGCAGGTAATACTGCATTACTATCTCCACTATGAATACCAGCAGGTTCTATATGTTCCATCACACCCATGATATGAAAGTTTTCTCCATCAAAAATGGCATCTACTTCTGCTTCCTGGCAACGATCTAAGAAATGATCGATCAAGATTTTATTTCCCGGAAGATGTTTTAATAAACTGATAACTGCTTTCTCAACATCTTCATCATTAATCACAATACGCATTCTTTGTCCGCCAATCACATAACTCGGACGAACCAGTACAGGGTAACCAACTCGATTAGCAACCGCCACAGCTTCATCAGCATCAATAGCAGTTCCGTATTCAGGGTAAGGGATATTGAGATCTTTTAAAAGGTCGCTAAACCGTCCGCGATCTTCTGCCATATCCATACTTTCGAAAGAGGTTCCAATGATTGGAACGCCAGTTTCGTGTAATTTTTTGGCGAGTTTGAGGGCTGTTTGTCCCCCTAACTGAACAATAATTCCATCCGGTTTTTCTAAGTCGATAATTTCTCTAAGATGTTCCCAGAATACTGGCTCGAAGTACAATTTATCGGCCATATCGAAATCGGTAGAAACGGTTTCAGGATTACAGTTCACCATGATCGCTTCAAAACCGCATTCTTTGATGGCGAGTAGGCCGTGCACGCAGCAATAATCGAATTCAATTCCCTGACCAATCCTATTAGGGCCGCTACCTAATACGATGATTTTTTTCTTCTTTGAAGGGATCGATTCGTTTGAGTTTAAAGGTTGATTCATTGCTCTAGAAATTGCGCAAAAATAGGGGTATCGAAGAAATTTAGGGGTTATTTTTTCACAGCCCCGTCTTTCATCACCCATTTTACGTCTTCCAAAACCTTGATATCCTCGGCTGGATTGCCTTTGACGGCGATCAAATCAGCAAAAGCGCCGGGTTTGATTTCGCCAATTTTATTGGTTTGTCCGAGTAATTCCGCTGCAACGGTGGTAGCAGTTTGGATGGCCTGCAGGTTGGTCATCCCGAAGCTAACCATATAGGAAAAGTCGCGCGCTTGGGGCAACTTCCAATCGTATCCCCCAATGTCGGTTCCATAGGCAATTTTCACGCCGGCTTTAAGGGCTTTTTTGAATAGATCTGGTTCAGATTGTGTAAAATATAGGTTGATGGGACTTCCTGCTTTAGCCCTTCCTTCGGCCACATATTCGTTGACGTAAATGGTAGGGCACCAGTATACTTTTTTCTCCACCATCAGTTTGATGCATTCATCATCCATTCCAAATCCGTGTTCGATACTACTTGCCCCAGCGTTGATGGCGGCAATGATTCCGTCGCGGGTTACCGCATGTGCGGATAGCTTTCTATTTGATCGGAGGGTTTCGTCACCAATAGCGTTGATTTCATCGGCTGTAAAATTTGGGAGACTTCTATAAGACCCATCTGCTTGTTTGGTATAACCACGATCTGCATAAATCTTGATCCAATCAGCCCCATGTGCAATTTGTTCCCGAACAGCCCTTCGGCCTTCATCTGCGCCCGTAATTTCTTGCAAACCTTTCGGCATTTTTAATTCCCAGGCATAGTCAGACTCCTTAAGTGGATAGTGACCTGTTGTATTGATCGCAAGCGTGGAAATAAACATACGGGGGCCTTCCATTTCGCCTTTATTGATCGCTTTTTTAATATCGGCATCTGCAAATCCCGCGCCTTCTGTACCGAGGTCGCGGATGGTGGTGAAACCATTTAGCAAACTCTGTTTGGCACTGCGAACTGCCCGGATAGTGCGGTAGGGGATTGATTCTTTGAGCACCTGAACGTCGTAGTCCTCACTGGTAATATCGCCTTGTAAAAGTACATGGGTATGGCAGTCGATCAGTCCCGCCATTACGGTAAATGCAGCAAGATTGATGCTGGTATCGGCCTTTAATTTGAAACTCGCAGCCGGCGAAACAGACTCGATCAGATTTCCTTTAATATAAATCACCTGATTCTGTAAGATTTCGCCAGTGCGGGTATTCAAAACCCTACCGCAGGTAATAGCTGTTGTTTTCTGTGCAGATACTAAGCCAACCAACAATAAGGATATAGCGAGGGGGAATATATTTTTTAGCATAGGTAGTTTTATGTTACAATGTACAAAGAAACTAAACAGAAATTTTTTGCGATTGTTCGGTTGACTGGGTTTATTGTAATACTACTGATCGCGCAGTAAAAAATACTATTTTTGAAAAAATTATATTTTCATGAAAAGATTTCTTGCTATACTATTGATTGGCGGCCTGTTCTTCTGTAAAAGTGTCTAACACAGCGTCAGCCCCAAATGCGGATTTTACAAAGTATAAAACTTTTGATTTTTATAAGCTTACCGCTTCTGGAGATACCGTTTCAAAAGGCTTTGATGAGCGTGTGGCTGTATTAAAATCTGCCATTAGTGCAGAGCTTGGCAAACGCGGCTATATGCAAACTAGTAGTAGTCCAGAAGGATATCCTACCAAGCAAGGCTTCAAAAATTAATGAAGTTGCTACTGCGGCTATGAAATCATTATTCGAGAAATACCCGGTACCTGCTAAATAAATTTTCTATATTTTTTTGTAGGCCCGTCTATTTATAGCGGGCCTATTTTATTGCACAGAGTTCTTCCCAACGGGTGGTATAGCGGGGACTGCGTAGCTCCTGCCGCATTTTCCAATCGCGCTCCACACCTGCTGCTGCAAACTTTAGCACGTCGTTGCGCATGGCAAAATTGATATTGTCCATCATACTCATGAGCATCCTGTTTTTTTCTGAAGGAGGGGCTTTGAATAAAGATGCTTGTATCGCACTATCGGGTACAATGCCACTGAGGATCACGCCCGCTTTCTTGTAGATCCGTCCTTTTTCAAATAGCCTTTCTGTTAATTGCAGTGCGGCTTTAATGAGTTCGTTAGTGAGCGATGTGGCAATGGGAAGGTTGACATAACTGCTGATGCTTGCTCCGTGATGATAATGTTTTGAATCGGGCAACTGTTCTTCTTTAGCAATCATCATCACACTGATGCAGCTAGCGGCCGAGTGTTGTCTGCGCAGTTTTTCGGCAGCGCGCGAAGTATAAGTGGCAACGGCTTCTTTGATATGTTCGAGCTCAGTTACGGCCGATCCAAACATGCGCGTGGTAGCGATCATTTTTTTTGTGGTGCGTTCATCTTCCATTTCTCTGCTGGGTATTCCCTTGAGTTCGCGAACCAGTTTAGCTCCAACAACGCCCCCTAAATTTTTGGTAGCCCATGCGATATCTTTTTTGCTTAGTTCGAGGGCGTTATTGATCTGATATAGCTGCAATTTTTTTGCGTATTGATGGCCTACTCCCCAGATATCTTCCACGGGTGTTCTTTCGAGTGCTTGTTCTATTTTTCTGGGGCTATCTAATAGCAATACACAGTTGGTGACTTGCTTATTTTTCTTACATAGTCTGTTGGCAACCTTACTCAATACTTTGGTAGGAGCCACGCCAATCGACACTTTGATGCCGGTCCACTGTTCAACCGTATCTTTTATTTTGAAAGTAAATGCTTGCAATTCTTTTGGTGCAATATGCGCGAGGTCGAGAAAAGCTTCATCTACCGAATATACTTCTACTGTACCCGGAGGAAGCATGCCGCGTAGTGTTTCCATCACCCGCCAACTTAGATCGCCATAGAGGTTATAGTTCGACGAAAAAGTAGCTACACCATGTTTTTCGATCAAAGGTTTTGCCATAAAATAGGGGCCTCCCATTTCTACACCAATCTTCTTGGCTTCATCGGTTCTGGAAATAATGCAGCCATCGTTATTGCTGAGTACAATCACGGGCTTCCCTTCTAGTTCAGGCTTGAAAAGTTTTTCGCAGGAGCAATAAAAACTATTGCAATCAATAATGGCTTTCATGATTTTTATAAGCTGTGAATGGAATATACTACTACACCCCATGCGCTATAATTACTAAATTCTTCGATTTGAATATGGCCGTATTTTTTGTTTTCGGCAATCAGTGTGATGCCTTTTATTTGTGTTTGTAGCCTACGCACCAATAACTCTCCATTAATCACGGCTACGATCACTTTTCCATTTACGGCTTTGATGCTGCGGTCTACGATCAGTGTATCGCCATGGTAAATGCCAGCCCCGATCATGGCATCGCTATTCATACGAAAGAAGAAGGTAGCAGGCTTGTTTCGAATCAACTGCTCATTAAGGTCGATACCCCGTTCCATATAATCATCCGCTGCGGCGCCAAATCCCGTGGCGTTGGCAGTAGGTACTTCCCATTGGTTAAAATTTTTACTGCCTTTATAGGCTGAGCCGCTGCCCTTTTCGTCGCTAAACATGCTAAATAAATTTTATTATGCTAAATTATTTAGTAAATTTATACTAAATTAGTTGTCACGATAAAATAATATTTATGCAAATGGGTACAATACAACAAAGTGGGTATGGTATTTCGGGGATGATTAATTTCTGCGAATACTTATTGGTGGCGCAGCCTGGGGAGGATTTACATGACAAGATCCTGGACGAGCAAGAATATTTTTCGATGCACTATTTAGAACGTACTGCCATTAAGATGAAACCGCATATAGAGTTAGCCGCTTTTCAGGCTCGCGAGGAAATGGAGCCAACCCTTATCCGATGGATGCACCGCATTCTTAGTCAGCAGCAAGCGTTCGATTTTACGCTGAGTAATTTTAGTGGATTTCCGCCCGACACGCTTTACTTACGAATACCAGAGCCGCAGGCCATACAAAAGCTCACAGCCGAATTAGTGCAGTTGAATGATTATGTAAAAACCAATGATTGCCCGGCAATTCGCATCAATACAAAACCTACGGTGTCGGTGGCAAAAAAGTTGACCGAAACCAATTACCAGCGTGCGATGCTAGATTTCTCGCATCGTAGTTTTCATGAAATATTTGAGGTGAAGGAACTCTTATTGCTTCGCAGAACGCATGCGTTTGACAGCTATAAGTTCATCAATAAATTTGTGTTGCAGCCTGCATCATAAGCCGCTGAAATTTTATTGATTGGGTTGAGTAAGCTCTCTCAGTTCGTTCAAAAACTCATCGGGGCTTTCTTTAGGCAATCCCTCCCAAGAGCGAAGCACATTGCCATTCGCGTCTAAAAGTGCGGTTAAAGGAAAACTACCTTTTGAATTGTATTTATCGGCGAGTTGATCGTTCTGCTTTTGTAAATCCTTCGACAGCTGATTTTTTTTCTGTCTAGGAAAATCGGCATTCATCATCACTAATTTCTGTGAAGCGAACTCTTGGAAAGCATCGTTGTCGAAAATTTCTTTATGCATCCGAATGCAGGGTCCGCACCAATCAGAACCAGAGAAATTAAGCAAAATGTATTTGTGTTCTTTCGTTGCAGTAGCCTTGGCCTTTTCAAAATTGGTTTCCCATGTAGTGAAAGACATCATTAAAAGACTCATTAAAACAATTCCTGTAAATTTCATAATCTGGGGGTTTAAATAGGAACAATCATCTACTTGATGCTTTGCTCGGAATAAATACAGCCCGAAGATGGCAGAAATGCGCTAATTAATTTGTTAAAAAATGCGTTATGCTGAAATTCTGAATGTATTTAAAGAAAAAGGATACTTGTGCAATTTGTAGCTAGTTCGATACTTAAGATTAAATTCGCGCAAAACTAGGAGTGTATGCAAGATGTGATTGCAGCGATTGAAGCGCTATTTGAACAATACAAAAAAGCCGCAGCCGATAGAATTGAAAAACTACCTCAGAGTGGGGGCGACCGCGTGTATTTCAGGATTTATATAGGCGCTGAAACATATATCGCTACCTATAATTTACACGTTAAAGAAAATCACACTTTCCTAGCATTTAGTAAACATTTTAGAAGCAAGGGACTACCTGTTCCTGAAATTCTTTTGGTGAATGAGGATGCTACCATTTATCTGCAGGAAGATTTGGGTACGGCTTCTTTATTAAATGAGTTGGAGCAGCACGGGCATGGTGAAAGGACTTATGGCTTGTTTCAGAAAAGTTTATCTGCGCTAGCTAAAATGCAGATAAAGGGAGATGCGGGATTGGATTACAGCATCTGTCTTACTGCCAAAGAGTTTGGTAAGCAAGCTATTTTGAGCGACTTACTCTATTTCAAATACTATTTCTTGGATACGCTTCAATTGCCGTATGATAAGCAGGCGATGATGGATGATTTTGAAGCACTCAGTTCTTATCTTACTAGAACAGAGAATAAGTATTTTATGTTCCGCGATTTTCAGAGTAGGAATATTATTGTGAATAAAAACGAAGTTCATTTTATAGATTTTCAGGGCGGAATGAAAGGTGCTTTGCAATATGATGTGGCATCCTTATTATGGCAGGCGAAAGCCGAGCTAAGCGAACAATGGAAAGACGATCTGCTTGAATTCTACATGAATGAAATTGATCAGTTGTTAGAGCGACCTGTTGATCGAACCACTTTTGTGAGTCAGTATAACGGCTATGTATTAATCCGTTTATTACAAGTGATGGGTGCCTACGGATTTAGAGGACTCTTCGAAAGGAAAGCACATTTTTTATCGAGCATTCCATTGGGTTTAAAAAATCTGAAATTTTTCTTGGAGCATAAGCGAGTGGGAATTGTTACGCCGGAATTTGATCGGGTATTGCGTTTGGTAGTATCAGATGAGATCATGCATCGCTTTGAACCGCCTCAGGCAAACGCAGATACGCCGTTGTTAATTGAAGTAAATAGCTTCAGTTATAAAAAAGGAATTCCGGTTGATGAATCTGCCAATGGTGGAGGATTTGTTTTTGATATGCGTAGTATATTAAATCCTGGACGGTTTGATGATTATAAAACCTTGAGCGGACTTGATAAACCTGTTCAAGATTTCTTGGAGCAGCGCACTAGAATGAATGAATATTTAAATAGCGTTTGGGACTTGATCGATATTGCTGTAGAAGATTATTTGAAAAGAGGATTCAGTCATTTGCAAATTAATTTTGGTTGCACAGGTGGTCAGCATAGAAGCGTCTATGCCGCCGAACAAACGGCACGCCATTTACGCAACAAATACAATACGAAATTGGTATTAACACATACCAATACGACTAATTGGTTTAAAGGATAAATTTTTGAAAATGAAAGCGATGATATTTGCAGCAGGATTGGGTAGTAGGCTGAAACCCTTTACAGATAGCCATCCCAAGGCATTGGCAGAAGTGAATGGGAAAACTTTATTAGAACGAAATATTTTGTACCTGCAAAAATTTGAGATCTATGATGTGATCATTAATGTGCATCATTTTGCTGATCAGATTATTGAAGCGATTGAAAAAAATAATGGCTGGGGTTCTACCATCTCTATTTCAGATGAACGTGATGAAGTATTAGAAACTGGTGGTGGGTTAAAAAAAGCGGCTAGTTATTTTGAAGGCGAGAAAGCGTTTGTTGTAATGAATGTAGATATACTCACTGATCTTGATTTAATGGAAATGATCAGATCGCACAGCCAAGAAAAACCATTAGCAACATTGGCAGTTACACAACGGAAATCTTCGCGCTATTTTTTATTTGATTATTTGGGTGGATTATGTGGATGGAGAAATGTACAAACCGGAGAAGAAAAACCGGCCGATTTAAAAGTAACGATTGAAGATTATGAGCTTCTAAAAGAAAAAGCATTTAGTGGTATTCATATCATTAGTTCCTATATTTTTTCATTGATCAAACAGGAGGGTAAATTTTCAATGGTGGATGTGTATATTGACTTGATGAAAAAAAATAAGATCAATAGTTTTGATCATACAGGGGGTATTCTAATTGATGTGGGTAAACCGGAAAATATAGAGAAGGCGTCGACCTTATTTCAGTAATCAACTATTTCAAGAAATGAACAAGATCAAATTCGCCATTATTGGTTGTGGTAGAATTGCCGAGAGGCATGCGCTACATGCCAGCTCTTATGGTGAATTAGTGGCAGTATGTGATATACTGAAAGAAAGAGCAGATGAACTAGCAGAAAAATATCGGGCAAAAGTATTTTATACCATTGAGGATTTATTATTGCTTGAATCAAACCTAGATGTGGTGGTAATTTGTACTCCCAATGGCTTACATGCAGCACATACTATTCAAGCCTTAAGAGCAGGTTTTCATGTATTGGTTGAAAAGCCCATGGCCATTACAGTGTCTGATTGTGAAGCCATGATGCAAGCTGCAACCGAAGCCGGAAAACAGATTTTTACGGTAAAACAAAACAGGTTCAATCCCCCAATAATTGCATTGAAAAATGCGATCGAACAAAATCAGGTTGGAAAATTATATTCGTTTCAGTTGACCTGTTTTTGGAACAGACCAGCCGATTACTATCAGAATTCCTGGCATGGAACCGAATTAGACGGAGGCGTTTTGTTTACCCAGTTTAGCCATTTTATAGATCTAATCTATTGGCTTTTCGGAGAAGTTGCTCAAGTGAAAGCCCTGACCAAAAACTTTGCCCATCAAGATCAAATGCTTGGGGAAGACAGTGGCGTGGTGTTATTAGAAATGCAGAGCGGTGCCATTGGTGCCATTAATTATTCGGTCAATAGCAGTCAAAAAAATGTAGAAGGTTCACTAACAATAATCGCAGAGAAAACAACGTTAAAGATTGGTGGAGAATATTTGAATACGATCGCCTATGAACAGGGCGAAAAGCTTTCAATAGTCAACACTGTTTCGGAACAGCCGCCGAATGATTATGGCAGTTATCGGGGTTCGATGAGTAATCATCATAAAGTGTATGAAAATCTTGTTCAGGCACTGCAGCAGCAAAAACCCTATTATGCCACAGCTTTTGAGGGGATGAAAGCGGTTGAGGTCATCGAAAATATCTATCGATCTGCTAAAAATTGGAACCATGAAATATCAACAGAAACTAGTTAGTGTACGTGACGTTGTATTCGGTACAAATGTAACCATCGTGGAACCCTCCAATATTTATGAATGCAATTTAGGTGATGATTGTTTTGTTGGTCCCTTTGTAGAAATTCAGAAAGACGTTACGATTGGCAATAATTGCAGAATACAATCGCATAGTTTTATTTGTTCGCTTGTAAGTATGGGGAATAATTGTTTTGTTGGTCACGGCGTTATATTCCTGAACGATTTATTTACCAGTGGTGGTCCAGCCGCAAACCCTTCTCTTTGGAAAAAAACAACCATTGGCAACAACGTTTACTTTGGAAGTAATTCAACGATACTTCCTGTAAGTATTTGCGACAATGTTGTGATAGGCGCAGGCGCAGTTGTTACCAAGAACATAACTAATCCTGGTATTTACGCAGGCAACCCTGCCCGTAAGTTGCGTTAGTTTATACTTTGATATAGATTTTCTTTTTGTCGAGCACATACACAATCGACCAATAAAATGCAATAGTGATCAGTGCATAGACAAGCGAGCCAACTCTTAGATCAGCTGCAATATTCTTACAGATATGTTCGTAAAACCAAGGAAAGGCAGAAGTATATATTTTCTTATTGGATACAGGATCTATATGGTCAACCCATCTGAGTAATGCTAGAATTCTTGGCAAGAATCCACTCAGGAAAAAGATAAAGAGCGGATTTTTTCCAAACACATCAAAGAACTTACTCCAAGCACCTTTCACCGATTTGAATTCGATCAAATAGATCAGCGAAGAAATAGTTAGGGTGGCTAGTCCAGTTGTATAGAGCACATAACTGCTGGTCCATATTTTCTTATTGATCGGGAAAGCCATATCCCAGCAATATCCGCTGAAAACAAGCACTAGTCCCGCCATCATCAGTCCCGCCAGCATTTCAAAGTTTTTTCCTTTTTGTTGGATATACTGACCCACTAAGAATCCAAAGATTACCTGTACAATCGGGGGTGCTACGCTAGCTAATCCTTCCGGATCAAAAGCAACACCCTCGCCCTTATACATATGGGTGATCCCTAAAATTTTCATATCAACCGAAGTTCCAAACCAGCCGGTTAAACTGAAAGGGTCCGCCGGGTTACCCAGTAATATGCAAACAAACCAATAGAGTAATAGTATAATAGCACCGATCACGAATGCGCCTCTAGCTTTTGCATAGAATACAATCACTGAAGCAAAGAAATAGGCGATGGCAATTCTTTGGAGTACTCCAAGGATCCGAACGTTTTCCCAGACCTTGAAGATCAGGTTTTCACCGTCGTATTTTATAAACGGACTCCAATTAAGGAATAAGCCAATGGCAAATATGAGAATGGTTCTTTTCAATACTTTGCGCCAGAAATGAGCGGGTCCGGCTGCTTCGAAACGGGGCATAACAAAAGCCATGGCGTTACCAACTGCAAAAAGAAAGAAGGGGAATACCAGGTCGGTTGGCGTGCAACCATGCCATGGTGCATGTTCCAGAGGGTCGAAAATATGGCCCCAGCTTCCGGGGTTATTTACCAAAATCATGAGTGCTACAGTGGCACCTCTGAAAACGTCGAGCGAATAGTAGCGTTGTTGCATGGCAATAATTTCAATCCTGAAGATAAGGATTGCCCGGTTTAAATGAAAAGATAACTTGTATTTTAATCGTGCTGGCTAACACAATTTTAACCTACACTAAACCTTTGATTGCATTATAAATAACTTAGATAGTTGTAACTTCGCCGACCTAGTAATTGTAGAAAACATGAAAAAAAATATTTTGATCACAGGGGGAGCCGGTTTTATTGGGTCTCATGTAGTAAGATTATTTGTAACTAAGTATCCCGAACACCAAATTTTTAATTTAGATGCATTGACTTATGCAGGTAATTTAGAGAATTTGAAAGACATTGATCATTTACCTAATTATCATTTTTTAAAGATCAATATTTTAGATGCACCAGCATTAGAAGCTGCATTTGAGGAACATGATATTACTGATGTAATACATTTGGCGGCCGAATCGCATGTTGACCGTTCCATTATTTCGCCATTAGATTTTGTGTACACCAATGTGATCGGCACCGTGAATTTATTAAACACGGCGAGACATAAATGGAAGGAAAACTATGCCAATCATTTATTCTATCATATTTCAACCGATGAAGTTTACGGTAGCTTAGGTGCATCAGGATTCTTTTTAGAAACAACAGCTTACGATCCCAATTCCCCTTATTCTGCAAGTAAGGCTGCTTCAGATCATTTTGTAAGGGCGTATCGCGAGACCTATCATATGCGTACTGTGGTGTCGAATTGTTCTAATAACTATGGTCCCTTTCATTTCCCTGAAAAATTAATCCCATTATTCATTAATAATATTATTGAAGAAAAACCTTTGCCAGTTTATGGTGATGGTTTGTATACCCGCGATTGGTTATATGTAAAAGATCATGCGTTGGCAATAGATACCATTTTTAATAATGGAGTAGATGGAGAGACTTATAATATTGGTGGCTTCAACGAATGGCGCAATATCGATTTAGTGAAATTGCTTTGTACACAGATGGATGAAAAGTTGGGCAGGGCAAAAGGCTATAGCGAGAAGTTGATCACTTATGTGAAAGACCGACCAGGACACGATCGCCGCTATGCCATTGATGCTACAAAGATCAGTCGTGAATTGGGATGGAAGCCAACTGTAACATTCGAACAGGGCTTGAGTGAGACCATCGATTGGTACTTGAGTAACACGGTGTGGTTGCAGCATGTTACAAGTGGGGCCTATCAGAATTATTATACAGGGATGTACGAAAACAGATAATATATATGACAGTAGAACAGACCAAATTGGCCGATTGCATCATTATTCATGATACTGTTTTTGGTGATAGCAGGGGTTATTTTTTTGAGAGCTTTAATCAAAAAACCTTTTTCGATAAAACCGGAATGGATATCAATTTTATTCAGGATAATCAATCCAAATCAAGCAAGGGCGTATTAAGAGGTCTGCACTTTCAGCACGGAGAATTTGCCCAGGCAAAATTGGTGCGCGTGTTAGAAGGGAAAGTGTTGGATATAGCGGTTGACTTAAGAAGAAACTCTCCTACATTCAAACAACATATTGCTGTAGAACTTTCTGCTGAGAGCAGAACACAGTTTTTTGTACCTCGGGGTTTCGCGCATGGGTTTGTGGTGTTGAGCGAAACGGCTACCTTTTTTTATAAATGTGATAATCTATATAATAAAGCATCTGAAGGCGGCGTCATTTATAGCGATCCAGCTTTAAATATTGATTGGGGCCTTCCTGCAGATCAATTGTTGATTTCAGATAAGGATCAAGTATTGCCAACGATAAATGAAATAATAGATAGTTTACAATTTTAATTGATCATCCTAATTCAAATAGCATGAAAGGAATTATTCTAGCAGGCGGTTCTGGTACAAGGTTATATCCTATTACCAGAGGTATCAGTAAGCAGTTAATGCCAGTATATGATAAGCCAATGATTTTTTATCCATTGTCAATCCTGATGTTGGCTGGGATCAAAGAAATTCTGATCATCACAACTCCTGAAGATTCTTCGCAGTTTCAAAGACTGTTGGGGGATGGTAAAGATCTAGGATGCCGATTTGAATATGCGGTACAAGCTGTTCCGAATGGTTTGGCGCAAGCTTTTGTAATTGGCGAGCAATTTATTGGAACCGATAAAGTGGCGTTGATCTTGGGCGATAATATTTTCTATGGTGCAGGCTTTGGCAAGCTCGTAGAATCTTTCAATGATGTGAGTGGTGCTGCGGTATTTGCTTATGAAGTGAACGACCCCGAAAGATATGGTGTGGTGGAATTTGATGAAAATAATATTGCCAAATCAATTGAAGAAAAACCTGTTGCACCTAAATCAAATTTCGCAGTTCCTGGTTTATACTTCTACGATAATACCGTTGTTGAAATTGCAAAAAATATCCAGCCTTCTCCAAGGGGTGAATACGAGATCACTGATGTAAATAGGGTTTACCTAGAATCTGGCAAATTGAATGTAGGGGTAATGAGTAGAGGAACCGCTTGGTTAGATACCGGCACCTTCGATTCATTTGCAGATGCCTGCGAGTTTGTTCGTGTGATCGAAAAAAGGCAAAGTCAGAAGATTGGTTGTATCGAAGAAATTGCTTTCCGTAAAGGATTCATCAACCGCGAGCAGTTATTGGCCATAGCCGATAAATATGCAAAAAGCGGATACGGGGAGTACTTAAGACGATTGAAATAGTCTTTTGTCGAAAAATTAAGTTTTAAGGGGTAAAGATTAAACAAAATGCTATCTTAACTGTTACAAAGTTATGAACGCGTTTACCATTAAAGATCTTGAGAACCTTTCCGGCATTAAAGCCCATACAATTCGTATTTGGGAACAGCGTTATTCATTTCTTACCCCTCATCGTACCGATACCAATATTCGTGTATATACTAATGATGAATTAAAGACGGTTCTCAATATTTCATTATTGAATAAGTGGGGCTATAAGATTTCTCATATTGACCAAATGTCGGAGACAGAATTGAAAGAAAAGATTCTTTCTCTTTCTCATTTGAATGCCCAGCAAGAGCGATTAGTCAATGAGTTGATTAATTGTATGATTGATCTTGATTTTGACCAATTCGAATCCATATTAGACGAACATATATTTAACAGAGGAATTGAAAAGTCGGTTAGCCATGTCATTTTTCCTTTTTTAGAGAGAGTTGGAATTTTATGGCTCACCAATCATATTAATCCAGCACAGGAACATGTTATCATTAATATTATCAGGCAGAAACTGATCCTGGGTATCGAAACTACTTCCAATATTTTGACAAGCTCAAAACAATGTGTGCTATTCCTACCAGAAGGAGAATACCATGAATTGGGATTATTGTATTTGTATTATTTGCTCAAAACAAAGGGGGTTAAGGTAATTTATCTTGGTGCGAATGTGCCCATCAAGGATATGGAATATATCAGTCAATTAAAAACGCCCGATTTCATTTATACCCACCTTACATCAGTTGCAAATAATTTTAATTTTGAGAAGTTCTTAACCCAGATCAGCGCTCGAATTCCAAATCAGGCAATTATGGTTTCCGGACAGCTTACCAGCAACTATAAAAAGAAGATACCCCAAAACATTCAATTCAAAACATCACTTGCAGATGTGATAGCATTTATTGGAACTCTGAGCAATTAAAGAAGCAAAATCGGGTCAAATAAAAGAGTAGAAACTCCTTATTTGACGCTAAGTCGTTGATTCACTTTGTTTTAATTTTAATGTTCCTAAATTAAACAAAAACAGCTTTTTGTTTGATAATTTTGTTTAGCTTTACAAAGTAAATAGTTAAACAATTATATGTCAACGCTCGATTTCGATCAAATATTAATCAAGAATACAGAATTCTTGAAGCCCTTTGCCTTTACGCTAACAAGGGATCAGGAAGCTGCAAAAGATCTTGTCCAGGAAACTTTATATAGGGCCTTGGCAAATAAAGAGAAGTACCATATTGGCACCAATCTTAAGGCATGGATGTATACCATCATGCGCAATATTTTTATCAATAACTATCGCAGAAAATCAAAGCAACAAACCATATTTGATCATACGGCAAATGATTTTTTAATCGACACAAATCAAGTTACTGTAACCAATGATGCTATTGCAACATTGAACTTGAAAGAAGTGCATGAAGCCATTCACAAGCTTCCTGAAATTTTTCGTAATCCATTTCTACTTTATTTTGATGGATACAAATACCATGAAATTGCAGATATGCTTCATGAACCTTTGGGAACAATCAAAAGTAGGATTCACTTTGCGCGCAAATTATTGAAGTCGCAGATTGAACGACATTAATTAAACGTATATTGCTGTTCACCTTTCCCTATTAAATTGAGTAAAAAAGCGATTATTATCGGTAGTGGATTTGCAGGCCTATCAGCTGCATCTTTTCTGGCAAAAGCTGGATGGGACGTAACTGTATTGGAAAAACACGATCAGCCTGGTGGTAGGGCGCGACAATTTAAAGCAGAAGGATTTACTTTCGATATGGGTCCGAGTTGGTATTGGATGCCTGATGTTTTTGAACGGTATTTTAAACAATTTGGTAGATCGGTTTCGGACTATTACAAACTGATCAGATTAGATCCATCCTATCGAATTATTTGGAATGATGGTCCCATGGATGTGCCTGCCGATTACAACGCGTTCAAAAATCTTTTCGACAGTATTGAACCAGGAAGTGGTGACCGACTAGATCATTATATTGGGGAAGCTGCTTATAAATATCAGGTTGGTATAAATAAATTGGTCTTCAAGCCTGGACAATCATTGACTGAATTTTTAGACAAAGATATTGTCAGTGGGGTTTTTCGTTTAGATGTTTTTAATTCTATCAAAGAGCATGTGGCAAAGCATTTCAGCAATCCCAAGTTGAAAGAGTTGATGGAATTTCCTGTATTATTTTTAGGGGCTTTACCAGAAGATACACCTGCATTATATAGTTTAATGAACTATGCAGATATTAAAGGCGGTACTTGGTATCCCGAAAAAGGAATGTACCAAATTGTGGAAGCCATGTTTCTCCTGGCTGTTGAATTGGGCGTAAAATTCAAATTTGAAGAAGAAGTCATTAGTGTAAATATTCAAAATAAATCTATTAGTTCTGTCATTGCAAACGCTGTGAAAGAGGGAGTTACTATTCAAAAAGAATATTTTGCCGATGCCATCGTGGCTGGTGCAGATTACCACCATGTTGAAACCCAAATTTTGCCCCAAGCCTTTCGCTCTTATTCAGATGCCTATTGGGAAAAAAGAATGATGGCACCGGGATGTTTGATTTATTATGTGGGACTGAATAAAAAACTCGAAGGTATTTTACATCATACTTTATTTTTCGATACTTCTTTTGCAGTACATGGAAATGAAATATATAAATCAAAGAAATGGCCTACCGATCCTTTGTTTTATGTGAGTGCAGTTTCTGTTACCGATCCTAGTTCGGCACCAGTAGGCGGGGAGAATTTATTCTTGTTGATTCCTGTTGCGGCTGGATTAACAAATGATGACGAAGCTTTGCGGGATTATTATTTCGATATGATCATCGAGCGGATGGAAAAACACTTAGGGCAACCGATCAAAGACAGTATTGTATACAAAAGGTCCTACGCCAATAGCGATTTTATAAAAGATTATCATTCTTTTAAAGGGAATGCCTATGGTTTAGCGAACACTTTGCTACAAACTGCTGTTTTAAAACCGAGCTGTAAAAGTAAAAAATTAAAGAACCTTTTTTATACGGGTCAATTAACCGTTCCCGGTCCGGGTGTTCCCCCCTGCTTAATTAGCGGTGAAGTGGTTGCCGGAGAAGTAATAAAGAACTTTGGTGAAAAATTGTAAGGATTGAACAATACATTCCTATTTCTGTTAATTATAATGATAAAACAAAATTTCCAACAGCATGATGAATCTGTTTCATGAAGTGAGTCAGGATTGCAGTAGAATTACTACTGAGAAATATAGCACCAGCTTTTTCTCGGCCATTAAACTATTACATAAAGACTTTAGAACGCCAATCTGTAATATCTACGGCTTTGTACGTTTCGCAGATGAAATCGTAGACAGTTTTCATGGGCATGCCAAAGAAGAATTATTAGCTGATTTTAAAAAATCTACTTACGAAGCAATTGATAAAAAAATTAGTTTAAATCCTATCCTGAATAGTTTTCAAATTACTGTAAATGAATTTCAAATTGACCATCAACTAATCGATGCTTTCCTCTATAGTATGGAGTTGGATTTGGTTAAGCAGACATACGATAAAGCCGGTTACGAGGAATATATTTATGGAAGTGCCGAAGTAGTTGGTTTAATGTGTCTTCATGTATTTTGCGCAGGCCATCCAAATCAATACGAAGAATTGAAGCCTTACGCAAGAAGCCTGGGAGCTGCATTTCAGAAGGTGAATTTCCTACGCGATCTGCGGGCGGATTTTGAGGGACTAGACCGTGTATATTTTCCCGGATGCAATTTTAATAACTTCACAGAGGTCGATAAACTAGAGATCGAGCGCGATATTCAAAAGGATTTTGATCATGCGTTTGAAGGAATTCAGAAATTACCAATCAAGGCAAGATTTGGGGTATACGTTGCTTTTAAATATTATTTGCAACTCTTCAAAAAGATAAAAAAAATACAGCCACAAAAAATAATGCAACAAAGAATTCGCATACCCGACTACGGTAAATTTTTTATACTGGCCAAAGCAGGTATTCGTAGTCAGATGAATATGTTGTAGTTTCATTATTCATAGTTGATTCAAGTATATGGAACAGGTAGTATTAGTTAATGAGCATGATGAAGAGCTAGGGCTAATGGAAAAAATGGAAGCTCATGAAAAAGCTTTGTTGCACAGAGCCTTCAGTGTTTTTGTTTTTAATAGATCCGGTCAATTATTACTACAGCAAAGAGCCCTTAATAAATACCATAGTGGCGGATTATGGACCAACACCTGTTGCAGTCACCCCCGCCCCAATGAATCTGTTGCAGATGCCGCAAAAAGAAGACTCATGGAAGAAATGGGTTTCGATACCCCACTCGTTAAAATCTTCGATTTTATATATCAAGCCAGTTTCGATAATGGATTAACAGAGCATGAATTTGATCATGTATTTGTAGGGTATTATGATGGTCCTTTTCACCCAAATCCACAGGAAGTCAATGGTACAGTTTATCGCTCAATGGAAAGTATACAGCATTCCCTCGAATCTAAGGAAGGATTATTTACTGCCTGGTTCGAAATTGTGTTTCCAAAAATGATGGAATGGTGGCAATTGAATCTTGCACAAAAAATAGCTTAATTTTCAATCTATAATTTTATGAGCAGCAAAAAAAAAGCCATTGTTATCGGTGCGGGAATTGCAGGCCTTGCATCTTCCATCAGGCTAGCTGTGCAAGGATTTGAAGTAAGTGTTTTTGAAAAGAATGGATACCCCGGGGGAAAGATCAGTGAATTTAAAATGCAGGGCTATCAATTTGATGCGGGTCCGAGTTTATTTACCCAACCCGAAAACATAGCAGAACTATTTGAACTAGCTGGTGAAAATATGGATGACAGCTTTCGGTATCAGGCCCTTCCGATTTCATTCAAATATTTTTATGAGGATGGCACTGTGATTAATGCCTATACAGATAATCGAGCATTTGCCGAAGAGCTAGCGTTTAAGACAGGCGAAAAAGCCGAAAAATTATTGCGTTATTTGGAAGCCTCTAAAAAATTATATCAAAATATCGCTGGAATTTTTCTAAATAATTCATTACACAAATTCAAAACCTTTTTTTCCGCGGATATTTTCAAAGCCTTAAAAACCTTTCGTTGGAAATACCTTTTCAAGTCGATGCACGAATTGAATGCCAAGCATTTTAAAAAGCCTCAAACGATTCAATTGTTTGATCGCTTTGCTACCTACAATGGCAGTAACCCTTATAAGGCGCCAGGTATGCTAAGTTTAATACCACATCTTGAATTGAATCAAGGTACCTATTATCCAAAAGGAGGCATGATAAGTATTACTAATGCCTTGTATCAATTGGCTTTAAAGAAGGGTGTAAAATTTAATTTTGATCAACCTGTTGAGCGGATCATACAAAACGAAACCAACGTGCAGGGAGTAGTGGTGCAGAGTAAGAATATATTCTCAGATCTGGTGGTAAGTAATATGGATGTCTATTTTACTTATCAGAAACTATTAATGAACCAGTCGCTTGCAACCAAAGTATTAAAACAGGAGAGAAGTAGTAGTGCCCTGATTTTTTATTGGGGGATCAATCATTCTTTTCCTGAATTGGAATTACATAATATATTTTTTAGCAAATCTTATCAGGAAGAATTTGTATCGCTTTTCAAAACCAGAACGGCATTTGCAGATCCAACGATCTATGTAAATATAACTAGCAAAATAGAGCCCGACTTACAGGCGCCAATTGGAAAAGAGAATTGGTTTGTGATGGTAAATGCCCCAGCAAATGTGGGACAGGATTGGGCAGGATTAAGAACTCATTATAGAAATGCGATTATTGAAAAACTGAATCGAATATTAGGTGTTGATCTTGCAGAGATGATTGAGGTAGAAGAGGTGTTAGATCCGGTTATAATTGAAGAAAGAACTGATTCCTATATGGGATCTTTATATGGCACAAGCTCTAATTCAAAAATGGCGGCCTTCTTAAGGCATCCAAATTTTTCGAATAAGATGAAAGGTTTGTATTTTGTAGGTGGAAGTGTACATCCGGGCGGAGGTATACCTTTGTGTTTGAAAAGTGCTGCAATTATGAGTAAAATGGTTGCACATGATTATAAGAACAAATAAAAAAATCTGCAGCGCAGGAGCATGAAATTATCGAAACACAATATTGCAACTTTTATTGCCATCTTATTTCATGTCTGCGGTGTGATAGGGATTTTATTCAGCGATCATAAGGACTGGTTTATACAGAATACAAGCTTCAACCTCATTTTAATGGCGATCTTACTGTTGTGGAATCAGCCAGAAAAAAACAAAGCATTTTTTGGGTTTCTATTCATCAGTTTTATAGTAGGCATGGGGGTTGAAATGATTGGAGTGAATACGGGTCGCCTGTTTGGAAACTATCATTATGGCAATCATATGGGTGCTAAATTCAATGCAGTGCCATGGTTAATTGGACTGAATTGGTTTGTGCTAATGTTTTCTTGTGGTATTGTAATGACGAAGCTGCATCATTGGATCAAAGTGCAGTATGAGGCCGCAGGCATTAGTATGACACCAGTTATTGAAAAAATAAGTCTGGTTTTTGATGGGGCTACTATTGCACTTTTCTATGACTGGATTATGGAGCCAGTGGCAATGAAACTTGGTTTTTGGGAATGGAAAGATGGAATAGTGCCAGGCTACAATTATGTTTGTTGGTTTTTGATCAGTATGTTTTTACTCTGGGTTTTTAGTAAACTCAAATTCAATCGAGAGAATCATTTTGCGCTCGACCTATTGATTATTCAAGTCTTATTTTTTTTATCATTAAGAATATTTTTATGATCCCTTATTTGCTCATTACACTTCTAACTTTTTGCATGATGGAAGGTGTAACCTGGTTAACACATCGTTTTATAATGCATGGGTTCTTATGGTATTTGCATGAAGACCATCATAAGAAAGGAACTGGATTCTTTGAAAAAAACGATTGGTTCTTTGTGATTTTTGCTATACCCAGTTGGCTCTGCATCATGTTAGGTAGTATGAACCAAGTATATTGGGTTGTTGCCATTGGTGCAGGCATTGCCTTATATGGCTTTGCTTATTTCTTGGTACATGAAATTATTATCCATCAGCGATTTAAATTATTTACCAGATCAAATAGTAAATATATTAAGGCCATCCGTTGGGCACATAAAATGCATCATAAACATATCGGTAAAGAAGAAGGCGAAAGTTTTGGAATGTTAATGGTAGCAAAAAAATATTGGGATAAGATCCGCCGGGATGAGTCTATTCAAAATAATCCCCAATAATTATTTCTTGTGATCATGGCGCCTAATCATTATCATTATATTATTACTGGTGCCGGTTGTGCAGGGTTGACCTTGCTCATGCGTATGATGGAGGACCCGTTTTTCGCGGATAAGAAAATTCTTGTAATTGATTGGGAAAAGAAAAACAAAAACGATCGTACCTGGTGTTTTTGGGAAAGGGGCGCAGGTTTATTTGAATCTATTGTTTTTCATCAATGGAAGGAGGTACATTTTTATTCGGATGATTTCTATAGCAAATTAGACTTGGCGCCTTATCAATACAAAATGATCAGGGGAATTGATTTCTATGAAACCGTGCTCAACAAAGCTGCAGCATTTTCCAATATTGAATTTCGTTACGAAACTATCCATTCAATTAAGACAACTAAGACACAGGCAATAGTTCAGTTGCAGAACGAAAGTTTTAGTGCAGACTTTATTTTTAATAGCATTCTTTTTGAAAAAGGAAACAAAACACCATCAAAGAAAACCTATCATTTAATTCAGCATTTTAAGGGATGGGTAATTCAGACATCGAAAGATTGTTTTGACCCGAATGTGGCAACGCTGATGGACTTTAGAATTAGCCAGGAAAATGGAACAGCCTTTTTTTATGTGATGCCAACGTCTACTAATTCAGCTTTAATTGAATACACTTTATTTACAGATCGGGTATTGCCAGATTCGTCCTATGATGTAGCGCTGAGAGACTATATTCTTCAGTATTTATTCATCGATGAATATCAGATTCAGCACAGTGAATTTGGCATAATTCCGATGACCAATCAGCATTTCGATTTGCAAGAACAGCGGATTGTTCAAATGGGCACTGCGGGTGGGCAAATAAAGGGGAGTAGTGGCTATGCATTTCAATTCATTCAAAAAAGAACTGCCAGTATTATTGAAGGGTTAAAAAAAGCAAAAATCAATTTCGATTCTGTTAGTTTTCAGCAAAAAAAAGGAAATTTGTATGATGCAGTTTTATTAAACGTATTGCATCATCATAAAATGCCTGGTCATAAAATATTCGAATCCATTTTTTCGAAAAACAGAACCGCAAGTGTTTTACGTTTTTTGGATAACGAGTCGAGCTTGTTGGAGGATCTACAAATTATGAATTCAGTGCCTACTACTATTTTTCTTCCTGCTGCCTTGCAGGAGTTGATTCATTAAAAGCAATCTTATGAGAAAGATCATCACCATCACATTAAATCCTGCCTTGGATAAAAGTATTGTGATACATGGTTTAGTGCCCGAAAAAAAATTAAAATGTTCAGATGCGGTATTAGAACCAGGGGGAGGCGGTATTAATGTAACAAGGGCCATACATAAGCTGGGCGGGCATTCTAGGGCCATGTATTTAGCTGGCGGCTATACAGGTGAAAAATTTACAGAACTGGTGAAGGCCGAAAATATACAGTATAAAGTTTTTCATATTAAAGAAGACACAAGAGAAAATTTCATAGCAGTTGATGCCAATACCAACTTACAATATCGGTTTGGAATGGATGGTCCAAATGTGGCGGAAGCTGAATGGATGGCTATTTTGGATGCAGTAAATAAAGAACATGATTTAGAATTCATAGTTGCAAGTGGCAGTTTACCTCCGGGTGTTCCCTTAGATTTCTTTGGAAAACTAGCAACCATTGCTAAGGAAAAAAATGCAAAACTGGTTGTAGATACTTCAGGCGAACCGCTCAAACATGCCGTTGAAGTTGGTGTGTATTTATGTAAACCTAATATCGGTGAACTAAGTAATTTGGTAGGGAAAGAGCGATTAAAACATGAAGAGATTTTACCGGCGGCAAAATCAATTATTGCAAAAGGCGGATGCGAAATATTAGCTGTCTCCATGGGTGCACATGGCGCGATGCTGATTACAGCCACAGAACATTATGAGGTAAAGACCCCAAAAGTAGAAGTGCATAGTACTGTAGGGGCTGGCGATTCAATGGTGGCAGGCATGCTAATGGGTTTGGCACATCACGAATGGGGCTTGCGCGATGTACTCTGTTATGGTGTTGCTGCGGGCACTTCAGCAACGATGGGGCATGGCACCGAGCTATGCAATCTCGAAACCACCAAACGAATTTTTGAGCAATTGAGGTATTAATCTACTGCAACAATTACATTTGCAGCATGGCCTTGTAGTACAACGGATAGTATGCGAGTTTCCGAAGCTCTTGATTCAGGTTCGATTCCTGACGAGGCCACAAAGCCCTAGCACGAAGTGCCGGGGTTTATTTTTGCGAAGAGGCGAACCAAGCTTGCTTGAGTGAGCCGATGAGCGAAAATAAACCCCGCAACAACCGAAGGTTGGTGCAAGGGCTTTGAGTAAGTCCACCACGAGAGGAAGACAACCGAGCAGGGCGAGGTTGTCAATCCTGATGTGAAGCATTCAAAAACCGAAGGTTGGTGCAAGGGCTTTGAGTAAGTCCACCA
>CAIJLK010000005.1 GCA_903821465.1 uncultured Bacteroidota bacterium
ATCCCACATTTTACAATAACCATCAACAGTTTCAATATCATAATAACTGATCCAGCTTCCTTTAGGTGCGTGAAAATCTGCACCTTTTAGTTTGTATTCTTTTTGTGTAAAGATGGCACCCGATTGTAATGACCAATGATTATTAAATCGATAGCCCAATGTTCCTCCAATATTATATCCTGCATTAGAAACGTAATGATACTTAACTGTACTCGCATCAAAGCCACCAATTAAACCAATAAAGAACCCTTTCTTATTATGAACCTGTACAGATTTATTTGAGGTAACTAGTGATACACTTTTATTTTGCTCAGGATTAGAATCATTTACGGTATTGCTGCTATTGTTTGGATTGATGGTATTGTTGGAAGGTAAATCAGCTTGAGTAATAGCTGACTCTTTATGGGATTCGTTTACGGTGTTTGTATTATTTAAAGTAGCCGGATTGCTTAATAGATCAGGCAACATATTTTTTATCTTTTTTGAATTCAAACTTGCGCTAGATATTTCGAAAACAATATCCTCTTTCAGATTTATAGCTACGGGTTCTTTTTTTGTTTGTGTAACTATAGAATTTTGTATAGGTTTCGGTTGTATAGATTCTTTTTGAATAGGGGCTTTTGTTACAAGTTGTTTTTGATTTGATTGTAGCCAAATAAATCCTAATCCTAATGCAAGAATAGATGGAGCTATCCACCAGATAAGTCCGCCTCTTCTTTTTTTCTGTTGAGGTAATTCCTTATCTAGTACACGCTGCATCTTTTCCCAGTTAGCCCCAGTAGGAGCTTGGAAAGCATTGGCGGCTGATCTAGTAATTTGATCCAGTTCCATATCGTCATCAAAACTATGCATAACGTTTATACTCTTTTTTTTCTTTGATTAGTTTTCTTAGATTCTGTCTGGCTTTTGATAAATTAGATTTTGAAGCACCGACACTTATTTTTAATTGAGCAGCAATTTCATCGTGACTAAACCCTTCAATCACAAATAAATTAAAAACAGTTCTGTAAACAGGTGATAGCTGTCGAATAGCTTCAATGATTTCCTGATAGGCTATTTTGTCGAGCCCTGTTTCTTGATGATCAACCGGTAATTCTTTTTCGGGACTAACATCATAGCTCACAATTTTAAGTTGCGTTTTTCTTAAATGGTCGATACAGGTATTCACAATGATCCGCTTAAACCAACCTTTTAATAATGCCTCAGGATCGCATTGCAAACTGAAATTAAACTGATGAATATTTTTGAACAGTTTGACAAATGATTCGCTTACCAACTCCTCTGCTTCATTCAGATTGCTAATATATCGGAAACTGATTTTTAGCGCATAACCATGCAGCCAATGGTATATTTCCCTTTGGCTATTTCGGTTGTTCTGGCAACAACCCTTTATCAGGCTAGTTATTTCTGGTAGTTCCTGGGGCAAATTTCTAAAATAACTGGTATGAGGCAATTTGTGTTCCAATAGTTGGCATTCTCAAATTGCGATACGCTTCTTATATTAATTTGGTTGCTTTTGAGGGAAAATTTAGCCCGTTTTTCCGTCTCTGATTGTTATTTTTTTCTTGTTTTTGTTCTTTTTCTCAAATTCTTCTACCTCTTTGGGTTTAGGCTTTGACTTATCGCCCGGTTTTATCCCTGTACTGTCCTTCGCTTCAGGCAGAATTTTTGTATTGCTAATTCCCTGATTGTCGGTCTGCAATTGGTCTAAGACATAGGTTTCTATTTTCAGGATATTGCCATAATTCGGATTATAATATTTCCAAACGCCATGCTTCAAGGAGTTGCCCTCATTTTTAACTACCACACGCTCATACTGATCGGGGTATTTGGGGTCAGGCACATCAATTGTGTCGATTAGTTTTCCTGGGTTCAATGCCATCCAACTTTCTTCATGTTCCAATCCCACCAAACTGAAATAAGATGATTTTCCATTTTTATTTCCCCATCGATAGTTCTCAATTGCCATCAAATCGCCCATCAAATTAAATTTCCGCCAACTGCCCTCTTTTCGATCATTTACAAAAACGCCTTCTTCCTCATATCCAGATTCACCACGTAAGGCATTAACATGAACTATCCATTGACCATGCTTAATTCCTTTTGCATCGGTACAGTTTAAGGTATCAGCTTTTGAGCTGATTTTATAAGTTATACACTGACCGAAACTTACTGATGAAATGAAAATGATTAACGGTATTAAAAACAGGCGCATTATTCCTAAATTGTACTTCGAATTTACAAATAATAAATATGCGCATGAGAAAATTAACTTTTGCTGTACTAGTGTTGTTTGCACTAACTAGTAATGCTCAAATAAAATCTACTTCAGCTTCTGAAAGATTAAAAACCAGCGATCAAAAGAAAGCCCTTTTAAAAAGCTCTTTGGTGAACCAAAATAGCTTTAAAAATATTGGGCCAAGTATTATGAGTGGAAGGGTAGTAGATATCGATGCTAATCCGGCCGACCCCACTGAGTTTTATATTGCCTATGCTTCTGGTGGTGTATGGTATACTAATAATAATGGACAAAGTTTTACATCCATTTTTGATACAGAAAATACATTAACTATCGGGGATATTGCCATTAATTGGCAGGCAAAAATTATCTGGGTAGGTACAGGGGAAGTGAATAGTAGTCGCTCTTCCTACGCCGGTATCGGTATGTACAAATCTACTGACCTTGGCAAGCATTGGGAATATCTTGGATTACCAGAGAGTCACCATATTGGAAAAATTCAATTGCATCCAACCGATGCCAATACGGTATGGGTTGCAGCACTAGGTCATTTATTTTCTTTCAATAAAGAACGGGGTGTTTATAAAACAACCGATGGTGGTAAGAGCTGGCAGCAGACTTTAGCTATTGATGATAAGACGGGTGCTGTTGATCTTGAAATGAACCCACAAAATCCTAATGAGTTGTATGCTGCCATGTGGTATAGAACTAGAACGGCTTCTAATTTTGAGGAAGGCGGAAAAACAAGTGGTATTTATAAAAGTATTGATGGAGGCAACAATTGGAAATTGCTTACTACAGAAGGAAGTGGATTTCCCTCAGGCGATATATTGGGACGAATTGGCTTAGCCATTTCGCCAAAAAATCCGACTGTCGTGTATGCTGTTTTAGATAATCAGGCACACTTGCCGGATACTGCAAAGAAGAACTTAGATACTTCTAGATATACCATTCAAGATTTTAAAAATTTAACTAAAGAACAATTCCAGGCTTTAGATGATCGGAAATTAGGAGCTTTCGCAAGCTCTAGAAGAAATGGAATTCCTGCTAAATACACGCCTGCTATTTTAAAAGATCTTGTGAAAACAGATAAGCTTAAGCCAACTTGTATTTGGGATTTCTTATTTGATGCAAATACTGCAATGTCTGAAACACCCATTACAGGATGTGAAGTGTATCGCAGTGAAAACAGCGGACAAAGCTGGAAAAAAGTGAATGACAATTCGATCCCCGGATTTTTCTATAGTACCTATGGCTATTATTTTGGAAAGATCTTTGTGAGCCCTACCAACGAAAACAAATTATTCATCACTGGTTTAAATGCTATGATGAGTAAAGACGGCGGTAAAACTTTTCAGAATATCAGTAAGGAAACGGTACACTCTGATCACCATGTGATTTGGATCGATCCTGCAAAAGATAGCCATATCATTAATGGTAATGATGGGGGTTGTAATATTTCTTACGATGATGGTGCACATTGGTTCAAAGCAAATACACCCGCAGTGGGACAGTATTACAATATTGCAGTAGACAATGCAAAACCATATAATGTATATGGTGGTTTACAGGATAATGGAACTTGGTACGGACCAGGTAACAACCGTGAGAACTATAATTGGTATGCATCTGGCAATAACCCATTCCAATCAATTAATGGAGGAGATGGGATGCAGGTGCAAGTTGATCTACGCGATAATAAAACCGTGTATAGTGGCTCTCAGTATGGTTCTTATTCTCGCCAGAATTTAGCAACCAAAGAAGTTAAATATATTAAACCGTCGAATGATTTAGGTGAAGCACAATTTAGATTCAACTGGCAGTCGCCCATTTTATTAAGCAAGCATAATCCAGATATATTGTATTATGGTTCTAATAAATTCCATCGTTCATTTAATAAGGGAGATAGTTTACCAGCGATCAGTGCCGACTTAACAACCAATCCAACTCAAGGTGATGTGCCATTTGGTACCTTAACTACGATTAGTGAAAGTCCGTTGAAATTTGGATTGATCTATGTGGGTACTGATGATGGAAATGTGCAATTAAGTAAGGATGGTGGTTATAGCTGGACCCTGATCAACAAAAAACTTCCAAAGGGTTTATATGTGAGCCGTGTGATTGCAAGTGCCTATCAGGAAAGTAGGGTTTATCTAAGTTTAAATGGTTTCCGTAACGATAATTTCCTTCCTTATTTGTATGTGAGTGATGATTATGGTTCAACATGGAAACAGATCGGTAAAAATTTACCTAATGAACCAATTAATGTAATCAAAGAAGATCATTTGGTTGATGGGTTATTATATGTTGGAACAGACGGTGGTTTATATGTGAGTATTGATGCTGGTAGTAGTTTTATGGGATGGGATAAGGGACTTCCTTTTAGTTTGCCTATTCATGATATTGTTACCCAGCCTCGTGAAAACGAAATTATATTGGGTACTCACGGACGAAGTTTGTTTGTAGGCAAACTAGATGATGTGCAAAGACTCGTGAAGGATTCAGAGTACAGGAATAAAAAACAGGCCGAAACTGAAAAGTCTGATAAATAAAAAAATAGCCTCTGAAAATCTCAGAGGCTATTTTTTTTGAAGTATCCAGAGGTCTTGTCCCCCGAACTTTTCAGGAGATACTGATCCGTCAAAATAAGCAACTGTATTAAAATTGTTAGCAATCATGTTTTCAAAAAAATCAGCTGTTTCATAAACGGTATAATTTCTATCACCGAAAACTGGTTGATTGTTTTTTTGAAAAACCTTTTCATAAAAACCTTTGTGGTGGTACTGCTTTTTTTCAGCTTCAAGCAATTGGTTAGTAAAATAGGAGCCATGTGTGGTAACCAATAAAATGGCGGCAGGTTTTAAAATTCTACTCATTTCTTCTATCCAATCTTTTTGCATGCTAGCTGAAAGATGTGTGAATACAGAAATTCCGTACACTAGATCGAAATAATTAGCAGGATATTCGGTGGGTGTTTGTAAAGTAATTTTTGAAAAATAACTGTCTTTGATATGTTGATGATTCCAGGCAATCATTTTTTCATTAATGTCTGCACCATATAATAAAGCATAAGGATTCTGTCGGTGTAAATGTTGAATGATTCTTCCTGTGCCACATCCCCAGTCAAGTATAGCAGGCGTTTCAGCAGATATATATTGGATGGTCCATTTCCAAATTTCTTCTGCAGCCAAATTCCCGTCATCGAAATATTTTTGATAATCTAGTTGAAAGGTTTCGAACAACCATTCATCTGGTGGTATTGATATGCCAGGATTCTTTGCCTTAAATTTTCTATTTTTAAAATAGTTGAAAACGCTTTTGAATTTATAATGTAAATTTTTGGCGACACCCGCACCAGCTGTCTTTTCTGCAATTTTTTTGATTCGTTTCTTGAGGGCTGTCATATGCTAGTATTGCAATTGACGCTGATACATTTGAACGGCATTTTCATACCCCAAATAAAGTGCATCGCATACTAATGCGTGACCAATACTTACTTCATCTAACCAAGGAATATGGTGTTTGAAAAATTTTAAATTTTGCAGATCCAGGTCATGTCCAGCATTAATGCCCATCCCTAATTCATTCGCTCTTTTTGAAGCTTCTACATAATGGCCAATGGCATTGGCTCTTTCCCCTTTGGCATATGCAGTAGCATATCCTTCTGTGTATAGTTCAATTCTATCAGTTCCAGTAAGTGCCGCCGCTTCCACCATTTCAAGAATTGGATCTACAAAAATCGATACACGAATGCCAGCTTGTTTAAATACTCGAATCGTTTCAATCAGATAATCCTTGTGTTGAATTGTATCCCAGCCATGATCGCTTGTAAGCTGCCCTAAGGTATCAGGAACTAATGTTACCTGGTCTGGAATGACTTCTAATACGAGATCAATAAATTTCTGCTCTTTACAGTTGCCTTCAATATTAAATTCAGTAGTAATGATCTTTTTAATATCCCGGACATCGGCATAACGAATATGTCGTTCATCGGGGCGTGGATGCACGGTAACACCATTGGCGCCAAAACGTTCTGCATCCTTTGCAGCTTTTACTACATCTGGATTATTGCCCCCTCGGCTATTGCGTATGGTGGCAAATTTGTTGATGTTCACACTCAATTTGGTCATACAGCAAAGATAAGCAGATTCTACAAGTGTTATTAATAGCTAACTTTGCGCTAATTTCTAACTTTTCGAATCAAGAATTGTTGTATTTATATGAGTTACGAATCACTTGAATCTTGTTTAATCGATTTAGAAGCAAATGGTCAACTAATCAGGATCAAAGAGGAAGTTGATCCTTATTTAGAAATGGCTGCGATTCATATGAGGGTCTATGAGGCAAAGGGACCAGCCCTATTATTTGAAAATGTGAAGGGGTCGAAGTTTCGTGCGGCTTCCAATATTTTCGGTACCATCGAACGCAGTAAATTCATTTTTAGAAATACACTTGCTTCAGTTCAAAAATTGGTTGAATTGAAAGCTGATCCAATCAAAGCCATTAAACATCCGATCGATAATTTTAAGACCGGTATGGCTGCATTGAAGGCCCTGCCTTTGAAAAATCCTTCCAGTCAGCCTATATTTTATGAAGAAATAAATATTACAGATCTGCCGCTTATTCAACACTGGCCCATGGATGGGGGTGCTTTTATTACTTTACCTCAAGTTTATTCCGAAGATATTGATCAACCGGGAATCATGCAATCGAACCTAGGTATGTATCGCATTCAATTATCAGGTAACGACTATATACCCAATAAAGAAATTGGATTACACTATCAATTGCATAGGGGAATTGGCGTACATCAAACAAAAGCGAATCGCAAAGGCCTGCCTTTAAAAGTGAGTTGCTTTGTTGGCGGTCCCCCCGCACACACAGTTGCCGCCGTAATGCCTTTGCCCGAGGGAATTAGTGAAATGACTTTCGCTGGGGTATTGGGTGGTAGAAGATTCAGATATACTTATGCAGATGGATTTGGGATTAGTACGGATGCGGACTTTGTAATTACTGGGGAAGTATTTCCGGGGGATAATAAACCAGAGGGACCCTTTGGGGATCACCTAGGATATTATAGTTTAACCCATCCTTTTCCTGTGTTGCGTGTACACAAGGTTTATGCAAAGAAAAATGCCATCTGGCCATTCACTGTTGTTGGAAGGCCTCCACAAGAAGATACCAGTTTTGGTGAACTGATCCATGAAATTTCTGGTGCTGCCATACCTATGGAAGTACCGGGACTAAAAGAAATACATGCTGTGGATGCGGCTGGGGTACATCCCTTATTATTGGCAATTGGCAGTGAAAGGTATACGCCATATTTGCCTACCAAACAACCCGCCGAATTATTAACTATTGCCAATCATGTGCTTGGAACTGGACAATTAAGTCTTGCTAAATTTTTGTTTATTACGGCAGATGATACCAATCAATTATCTACCCATGATGTGCAAGCATTTATGCAATTTGTATTGGAGCGAATCGATTTTAAAAGAGATATTCATTTTTATACCAACACAACAATTGATACACTAGATTATTCAGGAACAGGTATTAATACAGGAAGTAAAGTGGTTTTTGCTGCTTATGGCGAACCTTTGAGGGAATTAACGAAAGAAATTCCCGCAGTTTTATACGAGATGAATGGCTTTGAAAATCCATCAATGGCAATGCCCGGAGTAGTTGCATTAACAGCAAAGCCTTATATCAACGAAGAACAAACGCTAGAAGAAATTGCCTCGTTAAATGCACAGCTATCTGAAAAAATGATAGAATTATCAGGAGTGGCAATCATTGTTTTATGTGATGATGCCAAGTTTTTTGCTGCTACTTTGAATAATTATCTATGGGTTACTTATACACGTTGCAATCCGTCGCATGATATACATGGCATAGATGCATTTACCACACATAAACATTGGGGTTGTAATGGGCCTTTGATTATTGATGCACGAATTAAACCGCATCATGCACCTCCAGTTGTAAAAGATGCAGCTATTGAAAAAAGAATAGAGCGACTTTTTGAAAAGGGTGGAAGTTTATATGGGGTGCTTAGTTAAATATTACTGGAAAGCAGCAGCGCTTCCTACTTCAATCCAGGTATGATCTGCTAGCAATTGCACAGAAGAAAGGAATTGTTTGAACGGACCCGCACCGCCCCATTCTTGGGGTGCAACTAAAGAAAGGATATGGGTATGATCTCTTTTTTCGTATAAGTGATAAACCTGTCCGATTTGAGGCTTGAAACTAAGCTTTGCTTCATAGATCATTAAACTCAATTCTTTGCGCTTTCTGATTTCCTGTGCCTGCTTGGCCAGTAATTCAATTTGCTGACGGATCTGGTTTAATTGCATATTGGTTTGGTCTTCCATTGCACTTAATGCTTTGTGCTTTATAACACCTTCCTTGGTTGGCCTGATAGCAACACTTCCTACCGATGATGCATAGGGTAACACACTCATCTGTTTGTGATAGATCTCAATATTGGTAAAAGAAGCTGCTTCTTTATTAAAACCCTCTTGCGTAATTCTTAAGTAACCGTTTGATAATATTTCGTGCGTTACAGTCAATATACTTTTATCCTCCTTGAAAAACACACATCGAATAGTAGATGCATTAACAATAGAGGCCTGAATTGAATCGGCTATTTCTTGGTTGTCGAATGGGCGGATGGTATCGTCGGGTACAATTTCATACTGACTATAAAAAGCTTCATTTTCAATACTTACCCAATTGATACTAATTAATAAGTTATGGCCATTCTTTACAGATTCAATTTTGTAATTGCCTGATTTAGGAGTTAGTCCATTTTGAAAATCACATTTTTCTGGAAATAACTGCCAGCTCGCCAAAAAATTATATGCTTGTACCATATTGCATGATGCAGATGAAAAGTAACTGCTCTTTATTAACAATAAGCTAAGTTAAAGGTTGTGTATAGTAAAAGAAAAATTCATCTATTATTAGCGCGACAAAAATATGCTCTAAAGTTAGTTGTTAACAGCAAAGTCTGGCTTGGCCACTAATTGACTATTGTATTTATATTTAAGATCTGTATTAAAAACCAGGTTCCATATATTCATCGAACCAACTGCACGTGGATAATAATAAGCACGTAGTTCCATGGTGCCAAAAACAAGGTTTTCATTTCTGGTTCTAATACCAGCACCAATAGATGAATAAATGTCCCCCTCAGAAATACTAGCGCCACTTTTTCTTAGATAGCTAATATTAGTAAAACCAAAAGGCGCAAAACTGAATCCAAAAAACTTCCAAGTATTATAAAAAACCGATTCGAAGTTTCCAGTTATTCTAGTAGATGCTTTGATTGTTATATCATTTATCTCTGGTAATCCGTAGATTCCTGATATTCTTAAAGGGTCGTTTAATTCGGTATGCATTAATTGAGTTACACTTCCGCTAATAAACTGTCTGGTTCTCCACCTTGATCCTTTTACCCCTCCTAATTTAGTAAAGTATTCAAATCCAGTTAAAAGACTAAGATCTTCTAACTGCTTATCGCCATAATAAGTGCCGAATTTAAAAATATAATTAACATAAGCATTCTTCCTTGTAAAATAGAAACGTTGATAGTCAAATCCTAGATAAGGTCTAGAAAAATCATTCTTATTAGTCCATCCTCCAGTAAGTGACATAGAAAAACCTTCAGGCACATCTTCATTCCTTCCAAATCCGTATACGAAATTTGTATGATAATAGTCTTGTTCAAAAACAGAAACCGAAGTTAGAATGGAAGTCAGGTTTGCGTAAAAACTATTGTAAAAAATTTTGTCATAATTCGGAATGTCTATAAATTTTCGATATACTCCTCTTATAGCCAATATATGTTTGCGCCGATTGGCGATCTGTTCTGATAAATGTTTTTTTGCTCCAATATTATAACCTACCCAAAGATCATGGATGCTATAGTTGTATTTATAATCAGAATTATACGATGAGTCATCGATATAATTATTGGTAGTAAATCTTTGTGATGATTCATAACCGCCGGTCCAGGTACTATATGGACTAACTAAGGGCAAATCGGCTTTAATAAAAAGGGCTGTCTCTTCTCTTCTGCCACTATTAAATGCAGGTTCCATATTACTGTAAGCAATATTAATATTAACGAAAGAGCCCATGATATTTCTTTTTAAATATTCGGCCCGAAATCCATAATGGGGGTTTCTATCAAGGTCAACCATATTTCTAAAAGCAATTCGATCACCTGTGCCTGCAAGGTTGTCATCATTGACCTCAAAGTTCAATAGTTTTTCACTTCCCAAGTCGGCACTTCCTCCCACAGGAAATAGATCTTTACAAACAATGATCACATCAACTCGATCATCACTGTTGAAAGAATTTCTGATAAGTATTTTGGCATCTTGTAAATAACTGATATCTCTCAGGAATCTTTCATTGTCTGCCAACAATGCGGGATAAAGCGTGTCACCTTCAGAAAAGAAAAGATTGTTCCTGATTACCCTGTCGGATGTGTTTGGATGCAATTTATTTCCAAGGTCATTGAAGAAATTCTTGACAATTCTAGAAGTATCATTGACAGTCCCCTCAAAGTTTAGTTTCTGAATGATGATGGTGCGGATTATTTTACCCTTGAATTTGCTAAAACTAGCTTCGTTTTTTTTAACGCCCACTTCAATTCTGGGTTGATCTTTGCTGCTCACAGAAACGCTTTTGCCAATTTTTCCCCAGATCCCTTTTTTCTTTGCTAAAAAAAATGAGTCGTTATTGTCATTTCTCTGGGCAGATAAAATCATAGGGGTAGCCATACCAAACAATACAGTGGCAAACAAACAGTATATGATTTTATGGCGAAACATTTGAATAAAGATACTGGCTATTTCCTTTTTAGCATTGATCCCACAACTATAATGCCGTTAAAGTATGTTTCTTGTAAAATTCAAAGGAAACATTTAAATTGATAAGAAATTAATTAAAATATGTAAGATTTCTGTCTTACGCTGCCATTTAAGAAAAAAAACATTATGCAAAATTCTAGAAGACAATTTATCAGTTCAACAGGAATGCTATTGGCTGGAACTGCTCTAATTCCCCGGAATTTATTCGCAGCCTATAAAACAAATTCTGTTTTGGGAATTCAATTGTACTCTGTTCGGGATGATATGAAGAAGGACCCCTTGGGTACATTAAAACAATTGGCTGCTTTCGGGTATAAAAATGTGGAACATGCCAATTATATAGATAGAAAATTTTATGGCTATACAGCCAAGGAGTTCGTGAAGATCTTGAACGACTTAGGTATGAAAATGCCGAGTGGTCATACCGTAATGGGAAGAAATCATTGGGATGAATCTAAAAAAGCCTTTACTGATTCTTGGAAGTATACTATTGAGGATGCGGCAGTATGCGGACAGAAATTCGTGATCAGTCCCTCTTTAGATGAAACCCTTCGAAAAACTTATGATGGTCTTTTGACTTATATGGATGTGTTTAATAAGTCCGGTGAATTGTGTAAAAAATCGGGCATGAAATTCGGATACCATAATCATAATTTTGAGTTTAGTTCTTTGTTGAACGGAGAAAAGGTTTTTGATATAATAATCAAGCATACTGATCCTAGTTTAGTTGCACAGCAATTAGATATCGGTAATATGTATGGAGTAGGGGGCAGGGCATTAGAAATCGTAAAGAATTATCCAGGACGTTTTGAATTGATGCATGTAAAAGATGAAATTGCAACAACAGTTAAAGGAGAAATGAATGACGGGTATGACAGTACTGTTTTGGGTAAAGGTGTGGTAGATGTAAAAGCAATTATTGATGAAGGGAAAAAATCAGGAGGCACCACACATTTTATTATTGAGCAAGAGTCCTATCAAAATATCACACCACTCGAATCTGCCAAGCAGGATTTAGCGGTCATGAAAAAATGGGGTTATTAATTCTTAGAAATATTTTAAATCCTTTATTCATTCTATGAGTGAGTAAAGGATTTTTTTATGCTAAATGTTTTTCCAATACAATGAATTCGAGTGCTTGTTTCTGGATCCCAAATTTCGGATCTGAAGGGAAGTCCCTTTTCTCGCCGGTTGCCCGATAACCCCTTCTTTCATAGTATGAGATTAATTCTGAGCGAACTGAAATAACGGTCATTTCAATGCAGCCTAAATGTTTAGATAAGGCAAATTCCTCCGAGGCGGCCAACATTTTTTTTCCAATACCACTTGCTTGAATGTCTGGTTGAACGGTAAGCATACCCAAATACAATTTGTTTGCTTTTTCTTCCAGACTAACACAGGCTATTATTTTTTTGGTACTGTCAACTGCTTTTAAGAAAGTGTGGCCAGGCTGATTGATTTGTTCTAAAAGTGTGATAGGGTCGGTTCTTAGCCCACCCAATAATTCAGCTTCAGTTGTCCACCCCTTTTTTGAAGATTCACCTCTATAAGCACTATTAACGAGTGTAACAAGTGCTGCTATATCTGCCTCTGTTGCTATTGATATACTAATCTCGCTATTCATTGCGTAAAGATATTTCGAAATCTAATTTAATTAGATATTTGGAATGTCGAATCCGAAATCGGGTTTAGAATTTTTCAGTTTTGTAAATTCCTTTAAAGTTCTGCTGATCTTGTATTTGTTAAATGTTACAGCAGCCTTTCCAGTATTACTTACGCCATTTATTCCGGCCAGCCCTTGTATGGTCCATTTAAAATTTTGCCGATTTCTATAATGCCAATTTTGTTGGGTAATAATTCCGGTTGGGAAAATATACGTGTAGCCAGTTTTAATAAAATGGTAACTAAAAGCATCTTTGGTAAGTGCACTTGCCCAGACTTCCATTTTTTGTAATGAAGTAGTATGTGCAGGATCAATCACATAGAATTCCAATAGATCGGCTTCATTTTCCTTGACAGGAATTACAACGCAAACATGATAGTTCCATTCATTATGTAAACTTCCACCTTCATTTTTTAGAAAATAGCTACTTAATAGCCAAGCTTTATAATGAGGAATTCCCCAATGCAAAAGGAGAATGGCAATTGCTTCTGCACGGTCTTCGCAATTATGTATATCCTTCCAAAGAAACAGTCTATGATTTTGAAAGAAATCAAATATACGTTCCGCCACAGTTTTGGATACATGCCAATCAACTGCTAGCTCATCCGAAAGGGATGCTTCAAAAATGGTATTGAAAGCAGTTGCTTGCATGAATAATTTGAAATTATAAAATCAGGCATTAAAAAAGCCATTTGAAAAAATGGCTTTTTTAAAAAGTATATTTTTTATTAATAGATCCAATTGAATCGATATTCTAAAGGGGCTTTGATGCCAGATCGTTCCGCAACTTTTCTAAATCTATCTGGTAATGTCATTAAATAATCGCGGCCTTTCTCTGCTGCGCTATTCAAGCCCGTAATGTCACCAATCTTCCATTCTTCAATCAAAGATTCCATGATATTGGTATAGTCCATACTCGTATAAACACCAATACGTTGTGCTGCATCGCTAAAGTGCGACCAGCTTGTGCTGATTTTTTCACCTTGTTGACGTAAGAAGTGTGCAGGCATCACAATTTTTTTGCGCATCATATCTTCAAAAGCCAACATCATTTCGCTAGGATCAACTTCAAATATTTTTGTAACAAAACTCTTATACGCTCTTGCATGGCGCAGTTCATCAGAAGCTATCACTCCACAAATTTTGGATAGTTGTTCATTGCCATATTTCTTGGCGAGTGTGGCAGTTCTTCTATGTGATATGTTAGTTGCTAATTCTTGAAATGAAGTGTAGACAAAATTCTTATAAGGGTCAGTAGCTGTGCCAATATCCATTCCATCAGCAATTAAATATTGCGTGCTGATTTCCATTTGGCGCATATTAACTCGGCCTGATAAATAAATGTATTTATTTAATAGGTCGCCGTGTCTGTTCTCTTCTGCAGTCCACATACGAATCCATTTACTCCAACCTTGTGGTTCACTTTTGCTAATGCCATCTATGTCCATTAACCAACTTTCATAAGTTGGTAGCGCTTCTTCAGTGATCATATCGCCAACTAAGATGGCCATATACTCGTAAGGAAGTTCTTTACATTGGGCTTGAATCTCTAAAATTTCTTTAGTGAATTCTGGTTTATTACTTTCCGGCAAAAAATCGGAAGGCTGCCAATTCTCATCAATTTTCTTTAGAAATTCTTCAATTATATCATCAATCTTCTGACCTAAGAAGTGCATGACTTCAAGGCGCGAGGGATTTAATTTGATACTGTTCATTAAATAGTGGGAGTTTTGTGATTTACTTTTGCGACGAAGATAAGGGTTTATAAGTAGCCATCTTATACGCTTTAACATAAAACGGTGTAAACAAACAATTGTTCGTTTACACCGCCAGTATTTGAAAATCAATTATTTGTTTTGAACAGTAGGATAGTGGTCGATCGTTTCAAATACATTTCTCTTATCCTGCTTTAAGATAGAAATGAATTTTGCTAATGAATCTGCAAATTGTTTTTTCTCAAATAAACGGTCATGGGAAAGGATTACAATCGCGTTTGGCTGATTGGTACTACCATCTTCAAACTTTTGGGTAACTTTTCTAGCCATTTCATCAGCTGATTCTTTTGGTGCTTTCTGCTTACCTAATTGGCCCCATTCTAAATCCCAACCAACAATTTTATAACCCATCTTATCTAATTTTACGATAAGCGGATTTTCTGCTTTTTGTCCGGATATCGCCCCATTCGAAGCCCAAGTATTATTACCTGGAAGTCGGATAATTTTAACTTGAACTTTTAATTCCTTTTCATTCCGCAAGAAATCGTTCAAGGCACTATCGGTCATTGCAGCTGAATAAAACTTACTGTATTTGTCGTTAAATCCGTGACTAAAGCTGTGATTAGCCAAAAGGAACTGAGGATAATCGCTTCTCAAGCTATCGATAATTCTTTTTTTCCATGGCCCCACTTGGTTAAATCCAACCCCAAAAAAAGTTGCTTTGATACCCTGCTCACGAAATACTGTTTTACAGTTTACAGTTCCTGGAGGTTGAGGCGAATCGTCCCATGTGAGGTAGATATATCTTTTTGAGCTATCCAATTTAATTGCATCACCTGGTTTAGCCTTTGCTACTACTGCTTTAGTTGAATCCGCTAAAGCCTTTTTATCTGCACCATTGTTATTACAAGCTACAAGCAAACTGAGCGCTGCTAAAATGCCTGTGAATTGGTTCTTTTTCATTCATCTGATTTTGTCAAAAGTAATCCCAGAGATGTTCTAAACAGCACTGTTTTTATGCATACATGTGTATAACAAAAGTGAAGAGATAAGAGTTAAGAGTGAAGAGTGGAAGAACCAACTAACTTTAACAACGCCCCCCCTGAAAACAAATAACCCAAGACCGAAGCCTTGGGTTATTACTTTTATAGTCGTAGAGACAATGATTTTTCGCTTTTCACTCTTCACTCTTCACTTTTATCTTTTATCTTTTATCTTTTATCTCTTCACTTAATTAGTATCTATACGCATCAGCCTTAAACGGGCCAACTTTAGGAATACCCAAATAAGTAGCCTGTGCATCTGTTAATTCATCTAATACAGCACCAACTTTAGCAAGGTGTAGACGTGCCACTTTCTCATCTAAGTGTTTAGGTAACACATACACTTTGTTTTCGTAGTTCTTGTGGTTGTTCCACAATTCGATCTGAGCCAATGTTTGGTTAGAGAAAGAGTTACTCATTACAAATGAAGGGTGACCAGTTGCGCAACCTAAGTTTACTAAACGGCCTTCAGCTAATAAGATG
>CAIJLK010000006.1 GCA_903821465.1 uncultured Bacteroidota bacterium
CAAATATATTTTGCTACTTCATTTGTTGCAAAAATCATGTCCATCAAATCAGTGATTTCAAGATCTCCGGCAGTAGCACCGGTTCTACCTGTAATTGTTTTGTTTTGATAGAATGCAGAGAATTGTTTGCTGGTGGTATCATGCCGCGATGCAGTAAAATAAGAACTGAGTTTAGTGCTATCGTTTCGCCAGCCTGTTAACACTTTAGCCGCCATCTTTACATCTGTTTCGGTGTACTGAGAATCAGCACCTTTACCGCAACAAAAAAGTTCCTGCAATTCTCTTCCATAATTTTCATCAGGCGCTGCTGCTGTATTTACCTGACCATTTAAATACACCAACATCCCAGGGTCTAAAGTAACGGCCTTTGTGAGTGTTTTGAAATTTCCCAATGCATTTGCTCTCAATAATGCATGATGATTGTAGACATAATTTGCATTATCAATATTGATGGTTTCAGTAGAAAAATGATTGTGTAGAAATAGCGTCATTTTTTCTCTGACACTTCTATCCTGATTTACCATTAAGCCCATCCACCATTTCTTAAAAGAGCCCCTGCGATAGGAATGAATAGAGCCATCAGTACTAATATCGTTTACCCAGGTAGCACCAAGTACAACATTGGTATCCGGACTAGCAACAGTAGCTGCCGGGGTATACTCTTTAATCGGTGGAGGCGGCAATGCAGCTGCAGGATTAATTAGCTCAGTTATAATATCAGGTAATGACTTTGTTTTAAAATAGTCAATATCCTGTTTACTCGCACCAAACATGGTTCGTTTAAGCAGATGAATGATCTCGTTTTCTGTAAACTGACCCGTATAAGGAGCCAAGCCTGTAAGTCCCATTTCTTTATTTTCTTTTATCTGATAAGAGATCCCAATTCTTTATGACCAATGTTACTTAAAAATTGATAGAGCCATATAAATGCCACTCTGTTATTTAAAAGCGATTATTTTTTGGATAAACTTATAAAGAAAACTGCTTTTGCAGTTATAGACAGATAGGGGGAACAAAAGATTAGTATGAAAATAAAAAAAGTCCGCCAATAAAAATCGGCGGACTCAATAATTCTATTTAATTAATAGTAATTTAATAATTAATTATTCCCAAATCTCTTCCTTACCCTGTAACCAAAGCTTAACAGCTTCGGTAGTTACTGATTTCGGACGTTCTAATGGTTGACCTAATGCTCTATCCCAACAAAGACTAGCCAATACCCCGAGTGCACGGCTAACACCAAACAATACAGTATAGAATTCGTATTCCACCAAACCAAAATGTACCAATAAAGCACCAGAATGAGCATCTACATTTGGCCAAGGGTTTTTGATTTTTCCTATTGTCTGTAGAATGGGAGGAACTGTTTCATAAATATTCCAAACAGTATTTACTAATGGATCATCTGGCATATGTTTTTTACCAAATTCCATCTGTGCAGTAAAACGTGGATCTGTTTTTCTTAGTACGGCGTGACCATAACCAGGTACCACTTTACCAGCTGCTAAAGTTTGTTGTACATAGGATGCGATCTGTTCTTTAGTTGGTTCTTTTGTTTCTAAAAAATCTTGCATTTCATAGATCCACTTGATCACTTCTTGATTGGCTAATCCATGCAATGGACCAGCTAATCCATTCATACCTGCAGCATAACTCAAATACGGATCACTTAAGGCAGAACCCACTAAGTGTGTGGTATGTGCCGATACGTTACCACCCTCGTGATCAGCATGAATAGTCATATATAAGCGCATCAGCTCTTTAAAGCCTTCGTTCTCAAAGCCCATCATATGTGCCAAATTACCAGCCCAATCTAATAAACCGTTGGGTTGAATATGTTCGTTATTCTTATATTTTCTGCGATAGATATAAGCTGCAATTCTAGGTAAGCGTGCAATCAAATCCATTGCATCATCATACACAAAACTCCAGTGATCTTTTTTATTTAGGCCCTTCGCATACTCTTTGGCAAAATTGCTTTCGGTTTGTAATGCCATCACTGCTGTAACAAACATGGTCATGGGATGTGCACTCAAAGGCAAGGCATCAATTGTTGCAAACACGTAGTTAGGCACATGGCTTCTTCTCTGCCATAAACTTGTAATATTATCCGTTTCTGCCTTGGTAGGCAATTCACCTATCAGCATTAAATAAAACAACCCTTCTGGCAAAGGCTCATCACCTTTAGGCGCTTTAGGAAGTTTTACCTGTAATTCGGGAATGGTATACCCTCTGAAACGAATGCCTTCTTCAGAATCAAGCAGACTTGTTTCTGTAACTAATCCGGTAATTCCACGCATACCCTGGTAGGCCTGTGAAAGGGTAACTTCTCCAATCTTACGATTTCCGTTCTCTTTCAATAAGTCCTTAATTTCTGCACTGGCTACTTCGGCTTTTTCCTTGAACCGCTCTTTAATGATTTCCATGTAATCTTACGTTTATTAGACAAACAGTCTGCTTGCTATTTCTTTCAAAAAATGCCAATTTATTGGTCTCTAAAGGTAATACAAGTTGCACTCTACAACAAAAGATTTCAAAGAGAAGAATTTGATTTTAGCAATTATTTGGGGGCTTTCCGGTATAAAACTATCATCACTACTAAAAATATCAGATTCGGGATCCAAGCTGCAATCATAGGATGCAAATTGCCCTTGGTTGAGAATATAGTAGAGAATTGATTAATTACGATGAATAGCGCTGCTATTATAAAGCCAACAGCTAGATGCACCCCGCTTCCTCCACGTACTTTTTTCCCAGCAACAATGGCCCCAATCATCGTTAACAATAATACAGTGATACAGGTTGCATCACGCCGATACCTTTCAATCTTCAAATCATTGATTCCTTCGGAACCTCTTAATTCCTCGAGCCTGATAAAGCGATCTAATTCCGGGGTGGTTAATTTATCTTTTGTGTATTTATCGCGACTTAAATCCTTCGGCAGGAAGTTAAAATTTCGGAACTGACTGGTTTCAGTAGTTTGAACCTCTTTCATTCCATCGAATTTTCTACCCACAATTCCCAATAGTTTCCAGGTTTTGGTGCTGTCCCAAAAAATCTCATCGGCTCGCATGTTCTCAACAATCAAATTTCCTTTCACTTTATATAAAAAAAACGGACCACCCCTGCGTAACATCGTATCATAACCATAAATGCCACAATAAGTAAAACTGTCGATCCGCCTATAAATATTATTATTCCTCAAAAGCAACGCATCATAAGAGGAATTGCCATCAATATATTTTGATTCAAAAGCCCCTCTGACCTGATTGGCTTTAGGTACAATGTATTGATTGGAAACCCAAAGAAAAATAGCTAATAATAAGCCTCCCACCCAATAGGGCCTTAACCATCTGCTATAACTAGTGCCACTAGCAAGGATAGCAATAATCTCACTCTTACCTGCCATTTTGGAAGTAAAAAAAATGACCGCAATAAATACAAAAAGGGGGAATAAGAGTGCAACTATATGCGGAATAAATCCATAATAATACTGCGTAATGATATTGGTGAAACCCAATTTAGATTTCACAAAATCATCCGTCTTTTCACTTACATCTACTACCACTGCAATTACAGTGAATAGGAAGATGGCAAAAAAGAAAGTGGTGAGAAATTTCTTGAGTATGTACCAGTCGATCTTCTTCATACGCTTCTAACAAAGATAAAGGCTCGCAGTGATGTGAAAGCAAAAAGGATGTTAATTGCCTTAAAACAAATAAACATCCATGAAAATGGATGTTTATTTTTACGGACTTCATAGATAACGGATTAGTAAGCCACTGTAATTTAAACAGTCCGCAACTACAAACCCGCTACTTTAGTATATCGTGCATAAAAAGAATTACAGACGATGTTTATCCACATCGCTTAGTAAGGCTCTATTTAAAATACTTAATTACAAACGCGTCTTTAAAATGGGGAGCATTTGTTGTTTCCAAGAAACGAAATTGTTGGCCAAAATATTGTTTCTAGCTTCTCCCATCAGCCATAAATAAAAAGATAGATTATGAATGCTAGCCAGTTGTAATCCTAAAATTTCGCCCGCTACAAATAAGTGACGTAAATAAGCTTTTGAATAATACTGACTCATTTCAGAAGGCAAACCAGGATCGATCACACTAAAGTCTGAGGCCCATTTTTTATTGCGAATATTGATCACTCCTTGTGTTGTAAACAACATCCCATTTCTTCCATTACGAGTAGGCATCACACAATCGAACATATCAATGCCAAGATCAATTCCTTCCAATAAATTCCATGGGTTTCCAACTCCCATCAAATACCTGGGTTTATCGGTTGGTAAAATACTGCAACAAAGATCGGTGTACTCATACATCATTTCTTCTGGCTCACCTACACTCAAACCACCAATAGCATTTCCAACTGCGCCTTTCGATGCTACAAATTCACAAGATGCTTTGCGCAAATCGGGATAGGTGCTGCCTTGTACGATGGGAAACAAGTTTTGTGTGTAGCCATATTTATCTGGCGTTTCCGCTAATCTATTAAAGCATCTGGTAAGCCAACGATGCGTAAGATCCATGCTTTTTCTGGCATAAGTATAGTCGCTCGGATAAGGCGGACACTCATCAAATGCCATAATGATATCGGCTCCAATACTGCGCTGAATATCCATCACAGACTCTGGAGAAAACAAATGCCTACTGCCATCAATATGGGATTGGAAAATAACTCCTTCTTCTTTGATTTTTCGATTGGCTGCCAAAGAAAAAACTTGATACCCACCACTATCGGTTAAAATTGGTTTGTCCCATCCAATAAATTTGTGCAAACCTCCTGCGGCTTCCAGTACTTCAGTACCCGGCCTTAAGTATAAATGATAGGTATTCCCTAAAATAATTTGGGCTTTCACATCCTGCTTTAATTGCTGTTGGGTAACAGCTTTCACAGAACCCACCGTGCCCACTGGCATAAAAATAGGGGTCTGAATTGTTCCATGATCGGTCTGAATCGTACCTGCCCTTGCTTTTCCTTCAGTAGCTTCCAGGGTAAATGATAATGCGGCCATTTTGCAAATGTCATCATTTTTCCACATACACACAAGCTACACGGACTAAGGGCTCATAACTGTTACTTTTGCAGGATGATGATACCGCCTCTATTGTGGACTATTGTGTTTTACTGCTTTTGCGCAGTAATTGCGATCCAGGTTCTCTATTATCTTTTCTTTTTCAGCAGACTAGCATTTTATAAGGCTAAAAATCAGGAAGACAATATGGAATATCCCGTTTCCATTGTTGTTTGCGCCCGCGATGAAGCCGATAATTTGATGCGCAATTTACCAGGCATTTTGGTGCAGGATTATAAAACCTCCCACGAAATAGTCCTGGTGAACGACAATTCAACTGATGAAAGCAGATACCTGATCGATGAATTTAAAAAGACTTTCAAGAATATTAATAATATTGAGCTGACACAGGAAGCTAAAATGATCAGCGGAAAAAAATTCCCGCTTTCAATGGGCATTCGCAGCGCGAAATATGAGATCGTTTTATTGACCGATGCAGATTGCGTTCCTGCTTCAGAATTCTGGATCCAAAAAATGCAGGACGCTTATAACCAAAATACAGAAATTGTTCTGGGTTATGGCGCTTATCATAAGAAGGCTGGCATTTTAAATAAGCTGATCAGGTTTGAAACATTTCATACTGCCCTTCAATACCTTTCTTACGCTTTAGCAGGCAAACCCTATATGGGTGTTGGTAGAAATCTTAGCTATAAAAAGGAAGTGTTCTTACGTAACAAAGGATTCTCTTCTATCAATCAAATTCCTAGTGGCGATGATGATCTGTTTATTAATCAGGTTGCCAATTCTAATAATACAAGAATTGTGATCGACCCTGATGCGCATACACTTAGTGAACCCAAGCGTAATTGGAATGATTGGATGACTCAGAAATATCGCCACTACACCACTGCTAAATATTACAAACCAATCCATAAATTTTTATTGGGTGTTTATTCATTTAGCTTATTCTTACTCTATCCACTACTTGCATTATCCATCATCTTTTTCAATTGGTGGATGGCGTTAGCAGTATTTGGATTGCGTTTTTTGATACAGGCAATTGTGTTATTTAAATCGATGAAGAAACTAAATGAATTTGACCTCTGGCCTTGGTTTTTATTTTTCGATATTTTCATGTTCTTTTTTTACATTTTTACGATACCAGCCATATGGAAAGCACCCCGGAAAAACTGGGATTGATTCTGAAATATTTTTCAGAGTTCACTCCTAAACAGGTAGAGCAGTTTGCTGCTTTAGAAGATCTTTATAAAGAATGGAATGCCAAGATCAATGTGGTTTCTAGAAAGGATATCGATAGTATTTATTTGCACCATGTATTGCATTCTTTAAGTGTTGCTGCAATCATAAATTTTAAACCTGGCACGCAGATAATTGATATTGGATGTGGAGGTGGATTTCCTGGAGTACCCTTAGCCATATTTTTTCCTGATACTCAATTTCATATGGTTGATAGTATTGCCAAAAAATTAAAAGTTGTAGAAGCAGTGTGCCAGGGGGCTGGCATAAAGAATATTACTACGCAACATACTCGAGCAGAAGAAATTAAAAATAGGAAATTTGATTTCGCAGTATCTCGCGCTGTGGCACCACTCAAAGACTTATGGGGCTGGGCCGGGCCGCTCATAAAAAAAGGAAGCCATCAGGATGTTCCCAATGGCTTGATCTGTTTAAAAGGTGGTGATCTAAATCAAGAAATCTCTGAAAGCGGATTACGCCCCAAGTTGATCCCAATCTATAAGTTCTTTGAAGAAGAATACTTTAAAGAGAAGTTCATCATTCACGCGGAAAAAAAATAATAGAAAGTTAAGAGATAAAAGATAATCGTGAAAAGAGGTTTTGGGTGATTAAGTGAAAAATTAAATTCTTCACTCTTATCTTTTATCTTTTATCTATTATCTTTTATCTTAATCGGGTATTACAAGTTTGTTATTAGATTTATTAATGTCCGCAAGTCGTTGCGTCGGATCAATCTCAATGGACTTTAAATCCTTGATCGCATGCGATGTGGAGATGCTATATTCCGGATTCGTCCAATGCCATTCAGCATCCACAATTCTAGTTACTGCATTGTTCTCCTTTTGTTTTTCACCAAACATTAGATCCAATGGAATATAATGCAATTCTTTGCTGCCATCTTTAAAAGTCAACAATACATCAATCGGCATGGGCATTTTACCAACACGCTTAATAATGATCAGTGTTTTATTATCTACTGCACTAATATCACCTACTGCATAATCAATTGTTTTAGTACTATTCACCCAATACTCTTTATACCACTGCAAAGCAAGTCCGCTGGTCTTTTCAGCAACCCGAATAAAGTCGTTCGCATTGGGATGTTTAAAATGCCATTGATCATAATAGTTGAGCAAAACTTTATCTCGCACACTATCTCCAATAATATATCCCAACTGACCCATAAATGTTGCTCCTTTTGAATAGGAAGCAGAACTATAAGCCAGGTTAGTATTATAATGATCCGAATGAGTACTCATAGGTTCTTCCAAACCAGAGCGCACTAATCCAAAATAACCTTCATAAGAACCACTCTGATGTAAGGGCAATTTGGTTTTATTGGCTTCGTTCATTCTAGCGATCGCAGCCTTTGTGGCATCATTTGTATAAGGAGATTGAGCCGACCAGTTGTTATAATAATAATCAGATATCTCACCTGTTGCGTAATCTGTAAATCCTTCATCCATCCAAGGGAAAAGACTTTCGTTGGTTCCCATAATATGCTGATACCAACTATGCATCCATTCATGAAATACAGTTCCTAATCCAGGGCCCTTCAATAATGTAGCCATGGCATATTCCATGCCACCGTCTCCACCTTGAATAAATGAATATTGCGGATAAGGATATTTACCGAATTTCTTCTCCATGAATGGCAGGGCTTTCTCTGCTGCCCATAATACATTGTGCCAAGCACTATCAGCCCTTGCATCAACAGGTTTATAAAAAACATTTAATACAACACCCGATGCAGTTTTCTTTGAGAGATGCTTGTAAGTAGGATCTGCGGCCCATACAAAATCGTGAATATTAGAACCAGTAAAATTCCATGTAAGTGTATTGCCTGAAGCAGCCGGAACTTTTGTACCTGAGGTTTCAAAACCATAGCCAATTTGATTGGCATTTTGCAATGAGCCTGTTGCAGCGATCAGATAATTTTTATCGATGGTGATCTTTACATCATACTCACCCCAGACACCATAGAATTCACGGGCGATATAGGGATTTGCATTCCAGCCCTGATAATCGTATTCCACCATTTTAGGGTACCACTGACTCATACTATATCGAATCCCTTCGGCATTATCTCTTCCGCTTCTTCGAATTTGCAAAGGAACTTGCGCATCAAAACTTACATCCAGCGTTGTTTTTGATTTAGGCAATAAAGCTTTATCGAGACGAACTTCCAGAATAGTTTCGTGTTGGATTAATTGTTGATCCTTGCCATTGATCTTGATACTCGAAACTTTTTGATAACCAATTTCTTTGTCAGTCAATTTACTAATCCGATCACGCACCCTGGAATCCCAATCGGGCACTTGATCACCTCTTCTATTGGTTAGCATGTTTTTGCCCAGTTCTCTGCTTCGCACATCCATACTACTATTGGGCTGGAATGCATTCCAATAAAGGTGCAGAAATACTTTCTGCAAAGTATCGGGCGAATTATTGATGTATTCGATTTTTTCTGTTCCACTAAATTGATTAGTAACAACATTCATGTTCACATTGATATTGTATTTGATATGTTGCTGCCAGCGATCGGGTTGAGCCTGAGCTTTACTCGCACAAATGATCCCAAGAACCACAGTAGCCAAGTTTACAAGTTTACGCATAGAATTATTTTGAAGCATAAAATTGAGTAAATAATCTTTCCAATAAAAAAGAAAATGATGAATGATTATTTGGTGTTGTCGGCCCAATTATAAAAAGCATCCACATCTTTTTTAAACTGCACCAATGATGGTTTGTTGATATAATACATATGACCACCTTCATAAAAATGCACTTTCACATTTTTGCGCTGCTCCGGTCTTAAAAACATATGTTCCAGATCGTAATTAGCAGTAAAATAAGGTGTAGCAAAATCGTAATATCCACAACCCAAATACACTTTTAGAGAAGGGTTTTTAGCCATTGCATCACGTAAACTCTCAGCCACATTTAAAAACTGGTTCTGCACATTATTATAATTCCAGGGATGCACATCTCCGAAAATATTGTAGCCCTTCTCCTCTTTAAAATTTAATTCTTTCTCGAAATAATCATTAATGGCAGCAGTGAATGGTCCGTCTATATTTACAAACGAAGGATCAAAGCTCACTGTTTCCCCTGCGTCGTCAATATCACGTCCTGTGAATCTTGCATCTAATCGGCCAATTGTTAATCCTTCAGACCTGCGCAGTTCTTTCCAGAAACGTCCTTCTCCTACTCTAAGATTACTTTGTAAGATAAGTTCCTTACTAAGACCCGTATAGTAACTCATTTTAGTGGCTACTGCATCCTTTTCAGCATCAGTTAACCATCCTCCTTTAATGAGTGCAGACGCATATTCGCCTATTGCAAATTGCTCAGACTCTTTCAAGGTTTTTTGCAGATCTTGTTGCAGTGCCGGAGCCAATTTTTTATGGTACCATGCAGCAGCTGTATAGGAAGGGATATATAAGGCACGTGGTAAATCATTACCCACATAATAATCGTTGGTTCCAAAATTCAGCACAGCAGAAATTAAGAAAATGCCATTCAAATAGATACGGTGACGGTCTTGTAAATATTTACTCAACCCTGCAGCTCTTGTAGTCCCATAACTCTCACCAGCTAAATATTTGGGAGAACCCCAACGTTCGTAGCGCGATAAGAAATGACGAATAAAAGAACCCATTGATGCAATGTCTTCTTCATAGCCGTGGAATTGTTTGGCCGCCTCACCAGGTGCAGCCCTGCTGAATCCTGTTGAAACCGGATCTATAAATACAAGGTCAGATTTACTTAACCAAGTATATTCATTATTGATATACTGATAAGGTGGCGGTGGTGCTAATCCATCGTCTTTGAGAAGCACTCTCTTTGGACCGATGCCACCCATATGCAACCACACAGAGGATGAGCCGGGTCCGCCATTAAACGTAAAAGTAACAGGCCGCTTTCCTGGCTCTTCTCCATCTTTTTTATAATAAGTGAAAAACACTTTGGCAATTAATTTACCCGTATCGTTTTTCAAATTCAGATAACCTGTATTTGTTGTGTATTCAATTTTTTTACCCTCTACTGTAACGCTATTATGTGTTATAGTAACTTCCACGCCTGCAGGGATCAGTTCAGCAATAGCTGGGGTTGTGGGTGCTTTTTGAGCTGTTGCAAACATGGCTATACCACAACAGATCATCAATGAAATGTATTTTCTCATAAGTATTAGTTGGAACGTTAAGATAAGAATAGTTTGGCAATTATTATTCTTTGCCTGCAATCACCACAACGATTTCGCCTTTAACTGTTTTTTCTTTAAAGTAAGCAGCTACTTCTTGTAGGCTACCACGTTTGTTCTCTTCGAACATTTTGGTAAGTTCTCTACTCACACAACAGAGTCGATCTGCACCAAAATAAACAACTAGTTCCTCTAGGGTCTTCACCAGTCGCATCGGGCTTTCATAAATAATCATCGTCCGTTCTTCGTTCGCCAATTGTTTCAATAAAGTTTGGCGCCCTTTTTTCATCGGCAGAAATCCTTCAAAAACAAATCGGTTGGTTGGAATGCCACTATTAACCAATGCCGGCACAAAAGCAGCAGCACCGGGTAAGCAATTCACTATTACATCATTCTTAATGCATTCCCGCACCAATAAAAAAGCAGGATCTGATATACCAGGGGTTCCAGCATCGGTGATCAATGCCATTGTTCTGCCCGATTTTAATTGATCAACAATATGCTGCACAATTTTATGCTCATTGTGTTGATGATAAGGCGAGATCGGCTTATTGATTTGATAGTGGTTCAATAATTTAGAAGAAGTACGCGTATCCTCACAAAGTATTACATCTACCTGCTGCAATACTTCTATTGAGCGTAGTGTTATGTCTTTTAAATTTCCAAGTGGAGTAGGTACGAGGTAGAGCATAGAAATGAATCTAGTTGATCATTTCTATTTCAAAAAATTCCATTACTGGATTAGCCAATAATTTCTGACAAGCGTCCTGCGCAACTTGTTTTGCAGCTACTTCCGATTCTGCATCAATAGCCAATGTGATATGCTTACCCACACGAACGTCAGAAATGGTTGTTAATCCAAGGTTTTGTAATCCACCCATTACCGCTTTTCCCTGAGGATCTAACAAGTCTTTAAGTGGCATTACTTTAATCTGAACATTATAGATCATACAAATTGAATTAGGTTATTTATAGTACAAAGATAGAATTGTATAGGCGATAAAACTAAGCGTAACTGATAACCAGCCAAAAACAAGGGCCGAAACCAAGGCTACAATCGCTATTATAATGAATGGCAGTAAGGCTTTCAGCGAAAACTGTTTAAATTTCAAAGCCATCATGGGCAGTGTTGAAACCATCAGGTAACTAGCAACGATTATTACAGCATACCAAAACCAGTAATTGCGCATTAAATGAATTATCCATGCGTCTTTTGTAAACCAATAAACCAGCGGAAAAGATGCGATCCAAATTCCTATAGCCGGAATAGGTACACCCTTAAATCCGTAGTTCTGTTCAGTATCAATATTAAATCTTGCCAAACGATAGGCACCGGCACATGGCACAATAAATGCAGGTAACAAAAAGAGGGTGCTTATTTCAAGTCCGCCTTCAAGCTGCGAAAAACTCAAGCGAAGAAACTGATAAATGATCAACCCGGGTGCCACACCAAAGCTAACCACATCGGCCAGGGAATCTAATTGCTTTCCTAGTTCAGATGGAACCTTTAATAATCTTGCCACAAAGCCATCAAAAAAATCAACTATGGCTGCAACTGCTATAAAGATGCTTGCCATATAAATCCGCTCTGGGATCTCAACCAGGTTTTCGCCATTCGTATCAAAGCTTAGTGACAAACCCGATTGCATGATCGATACAATAGCCATACAGCCGAAAAAAAGATTGGCTAATGTAAACAGATTAGGAATTTGTTTTTTCATATTTGGGCCTAAGATTTTTTCATCAGTCGTTCAATTTCTTCCACAGTAATAGGAATATTTTTCATTAGATCTTGGTTACCGTTTTTAGTAATCCAATAATTATTTTCAATACGGATTCCCATTTTTTCTTCTTCAATATAAATTCCTGGCTCAATAGTAAATACCATGCCCGCTTTGATAGGTGCAGTTCTTGTTCCTAAGTCATGCACATCAATTCCTAAATGATGTGAAATACCATGGTACAAATATTTGCGATAGGCGCGGTTTTCTTTATCCTCATTTTTCACATCCGCTTTCGTGATCAATCCGATTTTTAGGAATTGACTAGTTGCTTCATCCCCTACTTTATCGGTATAATCAACTATGCTAATTCCTGGCTTTAAAATGCCTTTACAATAATTATGAATTTGCAGGCAGGCATTATACACTTCTTTCTGACGAATAGAAAATTTTCCGTTCACGGGAATCGTTCTAGTTAAATCGGCACAATAACCTCCGTATTCTGCACCAAAATCCATCAGGATTAATTCACCCGATTTACATTCTTGGTTATTTGAAACATAGTGTAAGGTTCTTGCACGGTCACCACTTGCAATGATGCTTCCATACGCAGGTCCTGTTGAACGCTGACTTAAAAAGCTATGAAAAATTTCTGCTTCAATTTCATGTTCCATCACCCCAGGCTTAATGAATTTCAACAGTCGGCGGAATGTGCTTTCTGTAATATCAATAGCCTTTTGCATCACAGCTACTTCGCCCTTGGTTTTGATCCCACGCAATTCTTTCATGATCTTAGCAGCTCTCGCATAATGGTGTAGTGGGTAGCGACTCTTCATTTCAGCAATAAAACGGTATTCTCTTGATTGGATCAAAGAGTCTTTTCGATCGTTTTCATTAGAATCTAAATAGACAGTATCGGCTAAATGAACCCATGTTTGTAATAGGGCATCAATACTATCTAACCAAACAATTGATTTAATGCCAGAGATAGCTGTTGCTTCATTGGCACGTAATCTTTTACCGTTCCATTTTTCTTTCAGTTCATTGGGACGAACCAATATCAATACTTCTTTATATTTTGGATCGGGGCAATCGGGAAATAAGACCACCATAGTATCTTCCTGCTCAACACCTGAAAGCCAGTACAGATCTGTGTTCTGTTTAAATGCATGCAATGCATCTCCATTGGAAGGCCACTCGTCATTGCTGACAAAAATGGCAATACTATTTGGCTTCATTGCTTTAACAAAGCGCTTTCTATTTTCAATAAAAATGGCAGGATCTAATGGTAAATATTTCATAACTGGCATTTGATAGGCTGCAAGATAAAAATTAAGCAGCATAAACGCTTGGATAAGCAATAAAAAGGCAAAATAAGACTAAGAATGAGTCAAGATCAGAACTTTACAGTAGGGCATTTGATGGCATTGTTACTAGTAGTAAAAATGCCAGATTTAACGATGGATAATTCATAGGCCCCCCTTGTTCCGTTTAAATTACCCAGTGTAGAAATTGTGGCGTCGTAGTTAATGGTAAATTTCAGATCATTCACCTGGTATCCAATCATTGGAATTAATGCATCATGATTCCTATAATACAGCCCTACAATTAATTGCTGAAACCCATCGCCGCTCAAATTTCTGTTTGCATTCATTCCCAAAATAGTTTCCCAGCTTGCACCCATTTTACTTACATATATATTGGGGTTCACAATCCATAAGTTTTCAATTTTAATACTTGCATTTACAAAGGCATTAAACCTTCTATTTACGCGCGTATCTACAACCGAAGAACTGAAAAAACTTTCTTGAGGCTTATTCACATGGTCAATACTTACTCCGGCGTTAAAGTATACATTATCAGAAGCAAAATAAGCATAGTTCAACCCCATATTAAGATCAAGATAACCAACTTGGTTATAGGCGAAGGGTTCATTAGAGGGAATGGTGATATCGAAGAAATTTCCATTCCATTGATTATCGAAATTTAGTTTAGAGATATCGATTCTCTTTTGTACATATCCTAAAGTAAAACCACCACTCAACAAACTATTATAACCCAACATTTGGTGGTAGGCAATTGAACCATAAGCACCGGTAGTACTTAAGCTGCCTGAACCAGCTACATCTTTAATTAATGATCCTCCAATACCCAACCAACCGTTTTCAAATCTATCTTCCAATACCCTAGCATCAGCCCAGGCACTCATGGTATTATAGTTTGATCCAAAATTCGCCCACTGGCTTCGATAGTTTCCTCCAATCCGATAACTATAATCGGGATTAAAGCCAGTATTTGCAGGATTCACTAACAAGGGTGAATTAAAATATTGTGAAAAATGCAGCACTTGCCCACTCGCCTGAAGCGTTAAAAAAAATAAGACAAATGCGCTAACAAATTTCATTCGAATCATACACTTTAAATCATCACCTTAATAAAGTTATATCTCCTTTCTTAACAAAGGTTTCCTTATTATTAAATACTACTTGTAACGTATATTGATAAACATCTTGAACTAAAGCTTTGCCATTTAATGTGCCATCCCATCCCTGAGTCATATCAGCACTTGCATATACCATATTTCCTAAACGATCATAAATGCGCCAGGTCATTTGAGCAATACCATAACCCCTCACATAAATGCGATCATTAATTCCATCCCCATTTGGTGTAAACGCATTAGGCACATCGCATCCGGGATTAATAGTTACTGCTATTTGCTGACAAGTTGTATCGCTACAGCCACCTGCATTGAATGTTACCAAGCAGGCATTATAAACGCCGGTTGCAGGATAAATATGTGAAATAGTGGTATCCCTTCTTGCAGTTAAAACAGAATCACCATCACCAAATATCCATTTATAAGAAACACCTCCTACACTGATATTATTAAATACCACTGCCGTATTTGGAATAGTTGGTTGTGGCGAATAGGAATAGCTAGCTAACGGTTTAGAACTAACAGAAATAGTTGTTCGAACTGTATCAGTTTTGTTACAACTATTTATATCATTTGCAATAAGCGTAATAATATAGGAACCAGTATTGGGATAAAAATGACTAGGATTTGTTACAGTTGAAACTGGAGACAAATCGCCGAAATCCCAAATAAAATCTGTTCCACCCAAAGAAGTATTATTAAACTGAGCGGTATAAGGCACACAACCTGCAGCTGGTGTTTGTATTTGTGCTTTCACGTTTGCTGCAATATGTAATTGTATTGAAAGGCTATCAAATTTGTTGCAATAAGCGGTATCATTTAAAACAAGTTTCACATCATAGGTTCCAGCTGCAGCATAAGTATGCGTTACATTTTGAGTACCTGCAACCTGCGTTACACCATCACCAAAGATCCATAAAAAGCTATTAGCTGAAAATGGTTTAGCCGGACTGGATGGTGCAATGGATAAGTTTTTAAAATCGTATGTTAATGAAGTACAAACCCCAACCTTCGATGACTGGAAATTTAAAATGGCTGCATCGTTTCTTACACGAATCAATACTGTAGAAGAGTCTGAAATATTACAGCTTGATGAATCAATTGAAATTAATTTAACGCGATAAAAACCAACTGTATTAAAAGTATGAGAAGTTTTTGGTACAGTAGTAGTGTCTCTTACAGTGTTATCATTATAATCCCAAATATAGGTCTTACCCATGGCCAAAGAATCTTCAAATGTCACTGTTAACGGAACACAACCTGCTGTATCTCCAATATGTCCATTGATAGAAGTTACTAGATCAGTTCCAACTCCTGCCAGGTTAAAGGTAATTTTTAATGCAGCTAAATTACATCCAACGGTACCTGTTCCATTTGACTGAGCCCAGGATCCTGCAGACGTCGGGAATCTAGCACCTCCGAAACAATTACCACAAACGGCCTGGTAAATAATTCCATTCCTATCAAATCTACTTGTACCTCCATCCACATGGTCTGGATATTGTCCCCCGTTTTGTCCATAAAAAGAACCATACTTTAAACTGTTACTATTTTTTTCCAAAACAATAAAATAAAAGTCGCTTCCATCTGTGGTCTTCATCACAGCATCATTTGTAACTGACAACCGATTTGTTCCAGCGCTAGGATATTTAGGTGCACCTCCCTGCATATCTAAAGTATTTCCAAGACCTCCCCATCCTGATACATACACATTTTCACATCGGTCAACTAGAAATGCAGTGGGCGAAATATTTGGAATACTAGTATTTGTACCAAAATTAGTTGAATAAATAATAGTTCCTAAATCTTGACTCAGTTTTGTAATAAACTGTTTTCCGCCAGTTTCACTATACACAACATTTTTAGCAGGAATAAGGCCTGTTGTGGTTCCCATCACATAAGGGAAAGAAAATTTATCAAATTGAATTCCGAAAATAATATCTATAAAAGGTGTGCCAAAAAAAGTGGTTTTTTTAAGAATACCATTATTACTATAAATAGCAATAAAACCATCGCTTACTCCTCCTTGATAGACTGACATGATAGCGGTTGATTTGTCACCCGGAAAATCAGGACTTGCAGTTGCTCCTGCTACATATATATCATTATTAGATGGATTAAGCGCTAAAACAAATGCGGCATCGTCATCTTTTCCTCCTAAATAAGTACTGAAAATAGGTGCTGTAAGTTTCGGATCAAACTTTATTACAACTGCATCTTGTGCGCGACCAACACCGTTCTGTCCTCCATTTCTTGAACCATCTGTTACAGGAAAATCAGTTGATTGAGTGCAACTTGACAAATAGATATTTCCTACAGCATCAACAATTACTTCACTTCTTGAATCATCTCCATAATTTTGATTAATACTTTCAGCAAATCCTCCTCCACTAACAGATTCTTTGTCCCGAATATTCACACCATCATCCTCTTTTCCACCAACTTTTATTGAACCAATCAATTGAGAACCATCAAAATTTAATTTTGAAAGAACAATATCCCATTTACCACCAGCCCCTAATCTTGTACCTGGATAGTCACCCGAGTTGGTTCTGCCTGCTATTATTAAATTATTGTTTGCATCAACAACCAAACTATGGGGTTGTTCCCAACCAGTTGTGCCTCCTAAATAAGTTGCATATACACGATCAGTACCAGTTGCATTAAATTTCATGATGGCAATATCTACACTACCTCTTGGCCCTTGAAATGTTGATTGGAATGCGCCATTGCTAACAGGAAATCCTGCGTCAAAAACAATACCACCTGCATAAAAATTTCCTTTGTTATCGTAGGTTGCAGTGTAACCCCAGTTGTCTGCGATACTTCCAGTAAATGTTGAAAAGATCAAAGGATCGATCACTAATGTTTCACGCGGATTTACTGGATCATTTAATTGGATCCGAACAATATTTCCTTTCACAACATAATTGCAAGAAATATCTTTTTTGCCTACACTTGTTAACTGATAAGTTGTTGGTTTTAATTCTGTAATATCTTGAGCCGTGTTCTTAATAACCAAATTTCCATCATTCAATTTAATCCCATCAGCCCCTGTAAAATACAAAGCAATTTGGTTTGGATTTCCTCCTGGATGCACAATAAAATCATATTTTAATTTTCCCTGATCACTATAATAACGAACATCGATATTGGGATAGATTTCTTTATAGGTTACGGCGTTAAAAATTTTGCAATGAGAAGTCCATTTTTGTGGATCATTGCCTATAAAATAATTATTGTAGGTATTGAGGGGTTTATCTGGTACTGCAATCGGTGATGGATTTGCATTTAGAAAACTTACTTCATAAGCGTGACCTCTTAATGTATTTTCAGTTGTAGTACTATTTGAGGAACTAGCAGTTGATTGAATTTTTTTTCGGATAGATCCAGCTGTACCTGATAAATCTTTCGAATGACCCACATTGTTGGCCAGATCTGTAGGATTATATAAAAGCATTCGATAACCACCTCCTGCTTTCAATGCAAATGCACCAGTAGTAAGGTCGCCTTTAAATCGAATCTGCTGATCCCACTGACCTTTATTCTCTACAAATTCTAAATAACCCTGTGCAATAGCTTTACTACTGAAGAAAGAAACGATGAACAATACTATAATTCTAGCAAGTGCTTTCAACAACTTAATTTTAAAAGTTAAGATATCTTACTCCATCCATTTTTACCTTTCTGTGATTGAAGATAATTTTTCAATTGCAAATTCTTTGCCAACATTAGGTCAGTATCTTCTTCTACTAGGTGTTCAGCCATTTCTTTCGACTTCTCCAGCAAGGCCTTATCATTAACAATACTTGCTAGTTTAAAGTTCAACGCCCCACTTTGGCGGGTACCCTCAATATCTCCGGGACCGCGTATTTCTAAGTCTTTCTCTGCAATCTTAAATCCATCATTGGTAGCACACATTATCTTGATACGTTCTCTGGCTTCATTGCTGGCTCGGACACTAGTTAATAAAATGCAAAAACTTTTCTCAGTGCCTCTTCCTACACGTCCCCGAAGCTGGTGCAACTGTGAGAGTCCGAATTTTTCGGCGCTTTCGATCACCATCACCGAAGCATTAGGAACGTTTACACCCACTTCAATTACGGTTGTACTTACCATAATTTGGGTATCGCCTGATACAAAACGTGCCATATTGGTCTCCTTCATTTCAGAAGGCTGGCGGCCATGCACCATGCTGATGCGATATTTAGGTTCGGGGAAATAAGATTTCACTTCTTCATAGCCCTGCATCAAATCTTCAAAACTTAGTTTTTCACTTTCTTCAATTAAGGGATAGATGAAGTAAATCTGTCTGCCTTTCACCAATTCTGTTTTTACAAAATCCATTACTGAAGCTCTTGCTGTTTCATAGCGATGAACGGTTGTTATAGGAATTCTTCCTGGCGGAAGTTCATCCATTACACTATAATCCAGATCACCATAGGCCGTCATTGCTAATGTGCGTGGGATAGGTGTAGCGGTCATTACTAAGACATGTGGAGGTAACACAGCTTTCGACCATAGCTTGGCTCTTTGTGCAACACCAAAACGATGTTGTTCATCAACAATAACTAACCCCAAATTTTTGAATTGAACTATCTCTTCAATCACAGCATGTGTGCCCACAACAAAATGAATGGTATCATCTAGTAAACCTTGTAAGATCCTTCTGCGTTCTTTTGTTTTTGTACTACCAGTAAGTAACGCAATTTCAACGGGCATTTCTTTTAGTAATTCACTGAGTCCGTTATAATGCTGTTGCGCCAATATTTCTGTAGGCGCCATCAAACAACTTTGGAATCCATTATCTGCCGCGAGTAGCATACTTAATAAAGCTACGATCGTTTTTCCACTGCCCACATCGCCCTGCAATAAGCGGTTCATTTGTCTGCCACGACCCGTATCGTTTCTAATTTCTTTTAAAACCCGTTTCTGTGCGCCAGTTAGTTCAAAGGGTAAATATTTCGAATAGAAAGTATTGAAGATCTCTCCCACTTTTTCGAATACAACTGATTTGCTTACTCTGTGTCGCTCTAGTCTTGTTAAATTCAATCGGACTTGTGCAATAAAAAATTCTTCGAATTTCAAACGATCCATTGCCTTCTGATATCCTTGTGGAGATTTCGGAAAATGGATCTGGCAATTCGCTTCATATCGATCCATCAAACCCATTGCTTTACAAATAGGTAGGGGGATATTTTCAATTAATTCATCGGGATGCAGGATAGATATGAGTGCATAAGTGAGTTTGCCGATTTGCCTGCCATTCAGTCCCCTTGATTTTAATTTTTCGGTGCTCGGATAAACGGGTTCCAAAAAATTGCTTCCTTCAGCTTTGGCCGGAACATAAGATTCAATTTCGGGATGCACGATCTGGGGTTTGCCATTAAAAAATCCTGTTTTTCCAAAAACTAAATAAGTACTGCCCTCCACCAAGTTTTTATGCACCCAGCTAATTCCCTGGAACCATGCAAGTTCTAAAGTCCCAGTATCATCGATCAATTTTGCCACCAACCGCTTTGCTCTTTTCTCCCCTACTGTTTCAAAATACATCAGCTTTCCAACCACCTGAATATAGTCCGTATCCGGCTTGATATCCTTGATCTTGCTCACTTTGGTCTTATCGATATGCCGATTAGGGAAATGGTTAAGCAGGTCGGCAAAAGTGAATATTCCTAGCTCTTTTTTGAGCATATCGGCCCGAAGGGGCCCCACACCTTTGAGGTATTCGATGGGTGATTGTAATATGTAATTATTCTGACTGATATTATTCCTTTAAAATCTTCTGCAATGTTACTACAAAGCTGTCTTTAGTTGATGCTAGAAACTTATCGCGCATTTCTTATCTTCGCCGAATGGCAAAAGAGGTTGTTTTAAGTGGAATTAGGCCGACAGGCTTTCTGCACCTAGGAAATTATTTTGGTGCAATGCGAAATTATGTGCGAATGCAGGAGGATTACAACTGCTATTTCTTTGTGGCCAACTGGCATAGTTTAACTACTCATCCCGATACCAGTGAGTTAAGAAACAGTGTGCACCGTGTAATTGCAGAAAATATTGCTTGCGGATTAGATCCTGAAAAAGTGGCTTTGTATGTGCAAAGCGATGTTCCGGAAATTGCGGAACTCTATTTGTATTTAAATACGATGGCTTATAAGGGTGAGTTAGAAAAGACCACTACATTTAAAGAGAAAGTAAGGTTGAGTCCGGATAATGTAAATGCAGGATTATTAACTTATCCTGTTTTAATGGCGGCCGATATTTTAATACATCGTGCTGTAAAAGTACCAGTAGGAAAAGATCAGGAACAGCATTTAGAAATGGCACGCAATTTTGCAGAGCGATTTAATCATCGTTATGGTAATGTATTCCCTTCTCCACAGGCATTTAATTTTGGCGGTGAGCTTGTAAAAATTCTGAGTTTGGATGGGAATGGAAAAATGAGTAAGAGCGAGAATCAGATGAATACGATTTATTTAGCCGATGATGATGAGCAGATCCTCAAAAAAATCATGAAGGCAAAGACCGATGGTGGTCCGCTTACCCCGAACTCTACCAAACCCGATTATATCGAGAACTTATTTACATTGATGAGTCAGGTTAGTTCTGCAGATACCGTTGCGAAATTTGAAGCCGATTTTAATGCAAGTTCCGAAGGTGCCTGTATAATTCGTTATGGGGATATGAAGAAGCAATTGGCGGCTGATATGGTAGAATTCATCAAGCCAATCCGAAGTCAGGCAGCAGACATTCAACAAAATAAAGAATTGTTGCAAAAAATCATTCGTCAGGGGGCTGAAAAGGCGCGTATCAGTGCTGGAGCAACCCTGAAACTGGTTCGAGACGCAATGGGAATGAATTAAAAAACGCAACAGTTTTAAAAAATATAGTTTTTAAATGCCGATGGCATAACCTTTTTCGTACATTCAATAATATGGCCAAATTAAAGAAACCAAAACACGTAGCTATAGCGGGCAATATCGGTGCCGGTAAGACCACTTTGACCGAAATGCTGAGTAAGCATTACCGCTGGATTCCGCAGTTCGAAGACGTAGATCATAATCCTTATTTGATGGATTTTTATGAAGATATGCCTCGCTGGAGCTTTAACCTACAGGTCTATTTTTTAAATAGCAGGTTAACACAATTATTAGAAATTCATCGTGGTACTGAAACGGTTATTCAGGATCGTACTATTTATGAAGATGCAAATATTTTCGCACCCAACTTACACGAAATGGGTTTAATGAGTAAGAGAGATTTCGATAACTATTATCAATTCTTTCAAACATTAAAAACAATGGTGCAGCCACCAGATTTAATGATTTATTTGAAATGTTCTGTTCCAACATTGGTATCGCAGATTCAGAAAAGAGGGCGAGAGTATGAAGAGAATATTCGTTTAGATTATTTGAAGCGTTTGAACGAGCATTATTCGCGTTGGGTTGATGGATACAAAGAGGGACAATTATTGATCATCGACTGCGACAAGAATAAATTTGCAGAGAATGAAGAACATTTCGGAGAAATTATAACTAAGGTTGATAGTATGTTATTCGGACTATTTTAATCTATGAATATCTTTTAAAAAAGACCGGCCCTAGCTGGTCTTTTTTTTTGAACCAAATGCCCCGCACAGTTTTTACTCAAAAAGCTTTAGCCCCTAAAAAAAGGGTGTTTTTCCCCGAAGAAAGGGTTATGTTTTGTCAATCCAGTCTATTATTTTTATTTCAGAAATTACCCCCGCCCCCCTTATAAAATAGTATTCGTTTTTTCCGATATAAAGGACAGTGAATAATCAGCGCAACACTGGGTTTTGGTCCCTATTTTTTACCAGGTCTGTAGGCCACAGATTACATAAAAAGGACGGCTGTTGGTACGAAAACCAAACTGGCGAAGCAAACACAGACCAGCAGCAATGGAACCTGGAGACCTTGCAGTAATAGCAAGTCAAAAACCGCTGAACATTTGAACCATGGTGTTAGACAGGGGAAACAAATAAAAAACGAAAAAATGAAACGGATATTTAATAAGGGACTAATCAGTGCCTGCGTAATTTCATTATTTGCAATTGTCTATTCTTGCAAAAAAAATTCTGAGGCATTAATTTCAGAAAAAAAAATAGCAACAGTAATTAATTTATCTCAAAGCATTTCATTTATAAAATATGTTGATTTTTTAGATGACATTGAAAACCATTTGAAAAATACAAGCCAGTTAAGTTCTAATGAAAGGAATCAATTAAAATCATATTTAAATACAAATAGCATTACAGAAAGCCAACTTACAGCAGTTGCCAAATATTCTGGATATAATTCATTAAATGAGTTTATTGATGTATTTAAAAAACAGGACCTATTAATATCGGATCTCAAATCAGAATTCAAAGACATTAAAAGTGTTTCTGTTGATTCATTATTTGAAGCCATTTCAAGTGTACATAACAAAAATATAAAAAAAGTAAAAGTTACTCAATTAAGCCCAGAGGAATTATGCAGAAGAATATACAACAATTGTAATAGTAAAGCTACAGTTACATATTCAGCAGCAGCAGTGGGATGCACAGTTACTGCAATTGGTGTAGGAGCTGCTACTGCAGTAGTGGGGGGTGTTATTTATCAGATTGGTTGTGGTGGATTATCCTATTGGTATCTATTACTTCAACGAGATGAATGTGCCTTAAATTATGAAATCTGTGTTAGAAGTAAATAATTTATATGAAAATAAAAACATCAGCCTTAATTTGTATTTGCCTAGGGGCATTAAGTTTTTTATTAGCAATATTAAAAAGTGATAGTTGGCCGTTTATCATAGCAAGCTTAGTAATAGGTGTTACTACATTAATTTTTGGCATAATACAAATTGTTTTAAAGGAAAAATTAAATAATAGAGTCTACTATTATTTAATCATATTAATCGGAGTACTTTTTCTCTTTTTAGGTCTAATCAAATAGTATGCAAACAAAAAAATGAATTAACCTAATCAAAATTGTTTATCAAATGGGAATGGGTTTCAATGAATACATATTTTTTTTAGGATTCTTCCTAGTCTTTTTCGCAGCGCTTTACATTATTGTAAAATTCATTAAGCGAATTAAATAAAAAAGCCCCGTCTCGAGTGTTCGGGGATGGGGCTTTTATTAGTTCCGCTATTACCGCAATAGCAATACAGTGTCTTTTTCATACTCTGATTCATCATTTCCACTCTTCTTCACTCTTCACTCTTCACTCTTATCTCTTCACTTTTATCTTTTATCTTCTTGTCAATGCCTGAAATATGTTGACCATTAAAAAGTAAAAAATGGCAACAAGAACAGCATTCGAATTAAACCTTCAAGAGCGTAAAGCACGCCACTTCAGTAAGAATTTTAAGATCTTTAAAGTCCGAGAGATCGAGTCTGAGGCAA
>CAIJLK010000007.1 GCA_903821465.1 uncultured Bacteroidota bacterium
ATGGACGAAAATCTGCGAATTGCTGCTAAAAAACCAATGGATCGGATGTTAGTAATTAGCAGGAAGGCAGGATTAATTGGTTAATGATATATAAAGAAAGGAAATCTTAAAAATGCCGATTTTGATTAAAAATGCGGTTTTTTATCCCTTTTTTAGTATAAAATGGTTTTAGTTTTGCTAAAAACACCGTTTTTTTGAAAATCCTTAATTAGTTTCATAAACCCAAAAAAAGGATAAACTAAAGGGGTTAGTAAAATAAATACTAAAAAAATTAGTTTATAATAAAAAACAATACTAATTTTATTCTCCATTAAATTTCAATTCTAAATAACCCATTATGAGTAACGCAGAAAAACTAAAGGCATTAAAACTTACTATCGACAAAATCGATAAAGATTATGGTAAGGGAAGTGTAATGATGATGAATGAAAAAAGCCAAGAGCCGATGGAAGTGATTTCAACAGGATCTATAGGTTTAGACGCTGCGCTTGGGGTAGGTGGTTTACCAAAAGGAAGGATTGTTGAAATATATGGACCAGAATCATCTGGTAAAACAACCCTGGCAATTCATGTAATTGCAGAGGCCCAGAAAAAAGGCGGAATGTGTGCAATTATTGATGCCGAACACGCTTTTGATAGTTCCTATGCTAGGGCCTTAGGAGTTGATGTAGATAATCTATTAATTTCTCAACCGGATTACGGTGAGCAAGCATTAGAAATTGCCGATCGTTTGATTCTTTCTGGCGCAATAGATGTTGTGGTGATTGACTCAGTTGCGGCATTGGTTCCAAAAAGTGAATTAGAAGGTGAAATGGGTGATAGTAAAATGGGTTTACATGCTCGTTTAATGAGTCAGGCTTTGAGAAAATTAACAGCAACTATTAATAAAACAAATACCATCTGCATTTTCATTAATCAGTTACGTGAAAAGATCGGTGTTATGTTCGGAAATCCAGAAACCACAACAGGTGGTAATGCACTGAAGTTTTATGCATCTGTGCGTTTGGATATTAGAAGAATGACGCAAATTAAAGATGGCGACACCGCAGTTGGAAACCACGTAAAAGTAAAGGTTGTTAAAAATAAAGTTGCGCCTCCTTTCCGTGCAGCAGAGTTTGATATCGTTTTTGGAGAAGGGATTAGTAAAGTGGGTGAAATTATTGATATGGGTGTTGAGTTGGGTATCGTAAATAAAAGCGGAAGCTGGTTTAGTTACGAAGCAAATAAGTTGGGCCAGGGAAGAGATTCTGTAAAAACCCTCCTGCGTGACAATCCAGAATTAGCCAACGAGATTGAAGCAAAGATCCGCGCAAAAATAGCAGACGCAAAAGTTGCCGCTGAAGCATAACTAGTTTTGATGGTTTAGTAAGCCAGCCATCCTGAAAGGGATGGCTTTTTTTATTCCATGCTTAAAAAATACCATGATTAGAAAGAAAGATATACTATAAATAAAAAAAATGCGTTCTAAGGGGCAGATACCAGGTAAAACAGAACCAGGCTGACAGCGTTTTACGTAAAACTAAAAAAGTAAAGGAAAAAATGAAGGCAAACTCCTACATACCTGCCCTAACAGGGGTAAGAGCGATTGCGGCTTTTTTAGTTTTTTTTCATCATTTTAACCAGTTAGATTTCCCTTTTCCACTAAGAAGAACACTCAATGAATTTCATATGGGTGTAACCATGTTCTTCCTATTAAGTGGTTTTCTAATTTGTATGCGCTATTACGATTCTTGTGAATTATCTGAAAATTGGTTTAGAAAATATATTAAAAACAGGATTGCGCGGATCTATCCCATGTATTTGTTATTGACGCTTGTTACATTCGGATTATATTTTATGTTTAGCGGGGAAGCCAGTGTTTTAAATGGTTTTGGATCGCCCGTATTGATATTATTATTGAATATATTTTTCTTAAGAGGTTTTTTTGATGATTTTAAATTTACGGGTGTGGGCCAGGGCTGGTCTTTAACAGTGGAAGAGTCCTTTTATTTTTTAGCGCCCCTCTTCTTCATGCAGATTAAAAAGAATAAAAAAGCCATAATATATTTACCCATTCTTCTTTTATCGGCAGGAAGTTTACTCGTATTAATTTTTCGGAACTTTTCTTTTTTTGGTTTCTTTGGTAATTTTACATTCATGTTTCTCTACACCTTTCTAGGAAGATGCGTTGAGTTTTTTATTGGAATGGGACTAGCGTTGATTATTCTAAAAACAAATGAATCAGATAGGAAATACCCGATTTTTACTTTATTAGGATTATTAGGAATTGCGGGAAGTATTGGAATAATGGCTAGCTTACCTTTGAATGGTATTGAATTTGGTTTGTACCACCCATTTGGAATTGTTACAAACAATTTGATTTTGCCAATTGGTATCGCGTTCTTTTATTTTGGTTTGATTAAAGAAAAATCCTTGATAAGGAAATTTCTTTCTTCCGCCACGATGCAACTACTTGGTAAAAGCTCGTATATATTTTATCTGATCCATATTGGTGTAATTTCAAATTTTGCTAAAGTATGGACAAGATCTGGTGTTGACGCTTTTTATAGTTGGTTAGAAATAAAAAGATATGATTGGTTGGGCGAACACCTAAACGACAGCATGCTTTTTATAGGAATAGTTTTTATTATTTTAAATCTAGTTTCTATCCTGTTATATAAAACCATTGAGGAACCCCTTAATTTGTATATAAGAAAATCTAAATTATTAGAGAAGTAGTTGGCTTAAATATTTATTATGAAACGGCTCTTATATTTTGTTTTTTTGGTATTGTTAATAACCAATGATGTAACGGCAAAAAGAAATAATAAATCTGTTGCCGATAACAAAATTGTATCTCTGAATGATCAGCAGGGAGAGGTAAATGTTGTGATAATACCAGCGGTAAAAACGAGCCAATTTACACAAAAAACAAAAGTAAATTACAAGCTATACATAAAGAACGGCATTCGTGAAAATCAGGAAGGAACTATCACTTTTATAGTAAAGGATACGGCCAATAAAGAGGTTACAAAGAAAGTATATGATATTAGCATCCCCGCTAGTAAGAAATTGGAAACGCTAATCAATATTCCACATTTTGATGATGGAAAATTCTCTATTGCTTTTATAGTAGAGCTGAATAAGGTTAAGTCTAATTTTAATTTCAATTACACATTTGGAATTGTAAAAAAAACAACGTCAGCAAAAGTAGAAAAGCAAATAAAATTAGATCCGCCTATAGATAATGATTTAGAGGGCGAGATCAAATCAAAGATGAAACCTGAAAACGAGGATGGAATTTTTATTGGCAAATCTCCTATAGTATATAATGTTTCTCTGGAAAACACATACGATATAACAGAAATAGGCACAATTGCCTATACCGTTAAAGATGCTATTGAGGGCACCGTGTATTCGGAAAAAGTGTATGACCTGAAAATGTCAAGAAGAAGTAGTAGGAGTATTCAATTTAAAATAGCCACTCCCCCTAAACCGGGAATCTATAATGTAGATCTTATAATTCACACAAATACTTATGATGATACAACCCATCATAGTTTTGGATATGAAATTGCTCAAATTAATAATCCTTATCATAAACCAGACGACTTTGATGCATTTTGGAAAGACGCGATGGAAGAACTTGCGCTTGTTGGTCCGGAATACAGTGTAAAGGAAGACCCCACACAAAGCACAAAGGAAATAGCGGTGTATAAGGTTGAAATGAACTCCATCGAAAATATTCGCAACTCAGGGTGGTTAACAATTCCTAAGACAGTTATAAAAGGAAAAAAATTTCCTGTTGTTATTAGTTATGTAGGTTATCAAGTAATGGCTCATCCAATTTTATCAGGCGACTTTGTTCAGTTGTCAATGAATATGAGAGGAACTGACCTTGAAAACATGGCGGATATTAATCCGGAGAAACAAGACCTCTTAACATTAAATATTCAGGACCCTCGTAAATTTGTTTATCGCGGGATCTATATGGATTGTATCCGAACCTTAGATTTTGTTTTTGCAAAGGAAGAAATGGGCTTTGATTTATCAAGGATTGCATTGGTGGGAGGAAGCCAGGGTGCAGCATTAGCGCTTGTAGTAGCAGGATTACAGAATACAAAAGTGAAAACGGTTATTGCTGATAATCCCATTTATTGTGATTTCCATGTTAACCTAGGAATGAAAAAAGAAATTAAGACAGAATCGTTTGTTATAACATATATCAATAGATATTTAGAAGAGAATAAAAATATGTCAGAGGCTGATATTTTAAACACGCTCAGTTATTTTGAAGTTCAAAATTTTATTCCGAAGATAAATTGTCCGGTTTTGTTTGGTGTTGGATTACTTGATCCCTTAGCACCCGCAACCACCACAATACCGGCCTATAATAAATTGAAACCCGCTGTTCAAAAACAAAGTGAGATTTATACTTTTCCCGGACTTGCGCACGAAGTATCAATGAGACATAATACATTTAAGGGTTTATGGATTTATGAAAAACTAGCAGAATAAATTTGAAAAAAGCCAATAAATATTATTTAAAAGTTTTTGCGTTAATGCTGCTTTCAAGTATTTTGATAGTTGCAAAGTCTTCGTCCCAAAAAGCCGAAAAAGATGTGGAACTAACTATAAGTCCGAAAAGTAAGAACGGGTCCTTTACAGATAAAACAAAAGTGTTGTATCTATTAAAAATAAAAAATGGATTAGCACATGATCAAATAGGAACAATCTCTTACACCGTATCCAATGAAGGAGGTAAAGAAATTTCTAAAAGAATCTATGATATAAATGTTCCGGGCAAAAAAAAATACGAAACAGAATTTATTGTTCCCCATAATTACGAAGGGATTTTTGATATTAGTTTTCAAATTCAGTTGACCAATATTACATCAAAACTTGATTATCGTTTTGCTTATGGTATTGGAAAGAAACAAAAGTTTAATGGCGGAAAAGATCTGACAAAAGTAAAATCTGTTCCAATAGTTGGACCGGATGGGCCAAAATCTGCAGAAGAAGGAGGAGAAATAGTTATCAAGCTTACACCAGAACATCAAGATGGAACATGGGTTGGGCCGGGTCAGATTGTATATGCCGTAAAAATTCAAAACAAATACAAAGAGGCGCAAGAAGGTACCCTTAGCTATACGATTAAAGAAGCGGTGAAGGGCACTATTGTTGCCGAAAAAAAATATGATATCGGACTCAAAAAGAAATCGGTTAAAAAATTAAATTTTAAAATAGACCCTCCGCCATCACCAGGTATTTATAATATTGAACTTGCAATAAACACAACAACCTATGATGATACTACCTATTATTCATTTGGATATGAAATAGATCAAATGAATAGCCCCCTTCACAAGCCAGAAGATTTTGATGAGTTCTGGAAAAAAGCAATGGATGAATTGGCACAGGTAAACCCGGCATATAAAATCGTAGAATCAGAAGAAAAAAGCAATACAGAATATAAGGCTTATCGTGTTGAAATGAATTCATTGGAAAACATTCGAATCAAAGGATGGTTAACCGTTCCTCGTACAATTTTCCCAGGAAAAAAATTTCCTGCTGTTCTCGTATTTCCTGGATATCAGGTAATGATGAAACCTTTGTTCTTTCACGATTTTATTGGATTATCCCTCGATGTTCGCGGAATGGATAAGAAAAGCGAAGAATATCCAATTCCAAGCGGAGAAGAAAATTTAACCTATCATATTGAAGATCCACTAAAATATACTTATCGAGGAATTTATATGGATTGTGTCAGGGGGCTCGATTTTTTATTGGCTAACCTAGATATGGGAATTGATCCTGATAGAATTACAGTATTAGGAGGAAGTCAGGGTGGCTCATTAGCCCTTGTTGTTGCAGGATTAAGAAATAAACAAATTCAAACCTGTATTGCGGATGTTCCGATCTTTTGTGATATGTATTCCAATTTACAAATGGAGCCGCAGATTAAAGAGGAGTCGTTCATATTTAAATACATCAACAAGTATTTAGAAAAAAATAAAGGGAGTTTTACAAAAGAAAATTTCTTGCAAAATTTTAGCTATTTCGAAGTACAAAATTTTGTGCCAAATATTAGATCCACTGTTTTAATGGCGGCATGTTTTAGGGATGCGCTTGCCCCTCCCCCAACTGTCTTTTATGCATTCAATAAATTACACCCCTGGGTTCATCAGAATAGTGAGATATATACTTTCCCTGAATTTGCCCACGCAATACCTGACGTTCACAATCTCTTTAAAAATACTTGGATGTATGAAAAACTCGTGAACAGCACAAAAAAGAAAAAACATGGTTAAAAAACTAACGACGATAGTATTCCTTTTTATTTTTTCTGCACTCAATGTGGCGAAGGCTGATTGGCCTGTTGGAAAAAAGAGGTTTAATCTATCACCAACAATTAATTATATATCCTCGTCTCGCTACTTTGATGCGGATGGAAAAGTTCGTACTTCAGATAATAACGGAATCTATACCACTAATACTATTGGGCTTTATGGAGCAACAGGTCTTACTCGAAGACTCGACTTGTATTTTAATATACCCGCAACCTTTATTGTATCCTCTGATATTTATTCAAGAAATACGAAAGCGGGTATAGGAGATTTGACAGTAGGGCTTGCTTTTCACACACCTTCGGACGATTTGAAATCTTATTTTACCATAAAAGCACAGGTAATGGTGCCAGCATATAGTAATGTTACCGCTCCATACCTGGGATACGGATCAAAGGGAATTCAGCTTGGAGCAAACTATTCCTTTTTACCAAGGCAGGGAAATTTTGCCTCTGTGGAAGCCAGCGTGGCTAGATATTTTGATGATGTTGATGGGCCAACACAGTTGTCGCTGGGGTTGAATTATGGTTTCCAGCTCCCAAAATTTCAATTGCTCATATTTAACTATAACCATCTTAACTCTATGAGCTCCAATAAAATTTTCTCCCAAAATCTAAATTCAAATAAAGATTTTATGATTGGAAGATTGTCTTGCGCGTATGGGAAAAGAATCAGCAGAACAGTAACGCCATATATACAAGCCGCTTATCCTATTTATGGTAGGAATGTGGGACAGGGCATTGGTTTTTTTCTGTTTTTCTCCATTAGACTGCCTTAATCATCATACAAAAAATCATTAGCCGATTATAATTTGATCTACCAAATCTTAAAACCGTTTATTCATGTAGCGTTGGCTATATTTTGTCCGCAGATAATATTGCCGAACCAATCTATTGCTAAATTGAGGGGTCCATTATTAATTACAGCCAATCACCCCAACTCTTTTCTAGACGCCATTATTATTGCATCTTTTTTTGATAAACCCATCCACTTTCTTGCAAGGGGCGACGCATTTCATAAACCCTGGCATAATTTTTTACTGCGCACATTGCACATGTTTCCTGTCTACAGATTAAGAGAGGGGAAGGAATATCTAGGATTAAATGCGGCGGCTTTCGAAAACAGTAGAAGGGTCTTGAGTCAAAACGGAATCGTACTTATTTTTATTGAAGGTATTTGTGTGAACAAACATGAGCTGCAACCCTTTAAAAAGGGGGCAGCAAGAATTGCCGCTACTTGTTGGAAAGAAGGAATTCCTTTACGGGTGCTTCCGCTAGCCATCGGCTACAGTTCTTTTAATGAAATGGGCAAATCGGTACTGATTCAAACCGGAGCACTACTGAACCAAACCGATCTAATGCCTTTAGAAGAAGAGGCTAAAAACTTTGTATACTTTAATCAGGTATTATTTCAAAAAATTGCAGCATTAATCATCGTTCCTGTTTTTAAACCAGCCCCTTCTCTTTTCAAACAGTTTCTAGGCAAAATCGGCACCATTTTAAATGGGCCATTTTATACGTTATTAAGCAGGTTTGTTTACAGAAAGACCAAGAATACCGTTTTTTATGACTCAGTATTATTTGGGCTATTATTTTTTTGTTATCCAATCTACCTGTTGACGCTTGGTTTGCTCTTATCGTTTTTTTCAGTACCATTCTTCACCACCACTTTGATTCTCTTCTTGCATACCCTATTTGCTTATTTCGCAACTAGTACTAAAAGGCACACTTCGAGTTAATTTACTGACTAACTTCATAGCGCTATATCAGCACAATTATATTTATGGCGAACACTAAAATACTGGGCAAAAGAAAGCGCATAGCATTGGTTGCTCACGATCACAAAAAAGCAGATCTAATAGAGTGGGCGATCTATAATAAAACGGAACTGGCAAAACACGAACTGTTTGCAACAGGAACAACAGGAAAGTTGGTGGAGGAGGCGCTGGACCGACCCGTCAAAAAATTATTGAGTGGTCCGCTTGGGGGCGACCAACAAATTGGGGCCATGATTGCTCAGGGAGAAATCGATGTGATGCTTTTCTTCTGGGATCCGATGCAAGCACAGCCCCATGATAGTGATGTAAAAGCATTGCTAAGATTATGTGTGGCCTGGAATATTCCTATGGCCTGCGATAGGGCTACGGCCGACTTTATCATGACCTCACCTTTTATGCACAATGAATATATTGCGGCACAACCCGATTATACAGGTTATTTAAACAGGGATGTGAAGGAAGATGAATAAAAACATACAAATTAGACCCTGGCAAAAACAAGACGCACAAGCACTTGCCTCAATTGCAAATAATAGAAAAATTTGGAACAATGTACGCGACCAATTACCAAACCCGTATACTGTAATGGATGCCCTGCAATGGATGAACCATATAAAGGATCAGAACCCCGAACAGCACCAAGCTATTCTATATAACGGCCTGGTGGTAGGTAATATAGGTTGTAAGCCGCAAGAAGATGTTTATAGAAAATCAATTGAGATTGGTTATTTTGTTGGAGAGCCATATTGGGGGAAAGGCATTGCAACGGAGGCGATTAAATTGTTTGTTCAACACCTGATAGAAAAGTTTCAACCGATTCGAATTTATGCAGAAGTGTTTGCACACAATCAATCTAGTATGAAGGTCTTGCAGAAAAATGGATTTTTCCTTGAATCGATAAGACGAAATGCCGCCATCAAGAATAATGAGATTGTTGATGATTATGTATGGGTAAAATTTGTATAAAAGATAATAGTTTTTACAATGAATAAAATAACAGACTCAACCAAAAACATAGTTGAACTGATCATACGCATGTCAGTTCTAATGCTATTGCTGTTTTATTGTTTTGAAATTTTAGCGCCTTTTATAATGCCAGTATTGTGGGCCATCATTATTGCTGTTTCGGTGTTTCCTATTCATGTTGCATTGAAAAAAAAATTAGGAGGAAGGGCAAAGCTTTCTGCATCCCTCATAACACTAGCTATTCTTTCTTTTATTTTTATTCCAGTTGGTTTTTTTATCAGCTCAATTTCTGATACAATCATAGAATTTAAAAATCAAGCAGAAAGCGGAACTATTCAACTAGATAAACCAAATCCGATCATAGAAACCTGGCCCATTATTGGTAAACCGCTTTTTAGTTTTTTACAGAATGCTTCAGGAAATCTCAGCACCATATTCCAAAAGCATCAGGCAGAAATTTTAGATGTCGCTAAAACAGTGATGATAGGAATTGTAGGTTCAGGCCTTACTTTTTTTCAAGTTGTTTTCTCAATTATTATTTCAGGCGTTTTATTGTCAACAAAAGGAACTATTGAAACCTGTCAGAAAATTTTTAATCGCATAGCCGATAAACGCGGGGATGAGTTTTTATTACTTACGGCAAGCACTATTCGAAGTGTAGTTAAAGGTGTATTGGGAGTTGCCGTAATTCAAGCCCTTTTAGCCGGCGTGGGATTCTTTTTAGCCTCGGTACCTCATGCGGGGGTTTGGGGTTTGGTTGCACTTGTTTTATCGATCATACAAGTTGGCCCTGGTTTAGTTATTATTCCCGTTATCATTTATTTGTTTACTACGGGTAATTCTGTTTTTGCGGGGCTTTGGACGGCTTACTTTGTAATGGTTATGTTCTCTGATAATATTTTAAAACCCCTGTTATTGGGAAAGGGTGCGCAGGTTCCCATGCTAGTTATATTTATTGGCGTGCTTGGCGGATTCTTTTTATCCGGATTTATAGGGTTATTCACAGGCGCTATTATTTTATCCATCGGCTACAAACTATTTCTTGTTTGGATGCACGACCAACAAGAAGAAGAAAAAATTTAGATTTTATGAGAAATATGTTAATTGCATTTGCGGTTCTTGCTTTTTTTAGTGGATCTGCACAAGATTCTATTCGTGTAACCGATTTAAGATCGGCAGCAAAACTGATGGATCTAAGTTATACCCCCAAAGAGTTAGATACTATGTATGCTGGAGTGATGGAAAATTTCGAAAACTATCGACTCATGCATAAAGAACATTTGGATAACAGTGTTCCAATGAGTTTATGGCAAAATCCTGTTTTACCGGGCATGCATTTTAATACAAAACAAGAAACTATCAACTGGAATATTCCCGCGAGTATTAATCTTCCAAAAAACAAAAACGATTTGGCATTCTATTCTATTTTGGAATTAGCATCGCTCATTAAAAACAAAAAAATAAGTTCTGTTGCACTTACGCAGTTTTATATCGATCGATTAAAAAAATTCAGCGACACATTGCAATGCGTCATCAGCTTTACAGAGGCAATTGCCATGGATCAGGCAAAACAAGCAGATGCAGAAATTGCAAAAGGAAAATACCGGGGACCCCTTCATGGAATTCCTTATGGATTAAAAGATCTGTTTGCTGTGAAAGGCACTAAAACCACCTGGGGCGCCGAGCCGTATAAAAACCAGATAATAGATGTTGACGCATATGTATATACTCGTTTAAAAGATGCGGGAGCTGTACTAGTTGCAAAATTTACATTGGGGGCTTTAGCAATGGGTGATTATTGGTTTGGCGGAAGAACTAAAAATCCATGGAATTTAATGAGAGGTTCTTCTGGATCATCTGCTGGATCTGCATCTGCAACTGTTGCTGGTTTGGTTCCTTTTGCAATAGGTACTGAAACATGGGGATCTATTACCTCGCCTTCTGGAACCTGCGGAGCAACAGGTCTGCGTCCTACATTTGGGAGTATCAGCAGATCGGGTGCAATGACATTGAGCTGGAGCTTAGATAAAGTGGGGCCTATTTGCAGAAGTGCAGAAGATGCAGCTGTTGTTTTTAATGCTATCCACGGAACCAATGGAAAAGATCAGAGTGCGGTGAATATGCCCTTCAATTATCAACCAACAACGGGTTTGAAAGGAAAGAAAATTGCCTATGCAAGAAATTATTTTAAAGAAATAAAAGATACTGCAGCTACCGAATGGAAAGTGCTGGATGTTTATCGTAAACTGGGTGTTGAATTAATACCGGTTGATTTCCCGGATAGCGGCGTTTATAATTTCAATATCATGGATGTAGTAATCAGCGCAGAATGTGCTGCAGCCTTTGATGAATTTACTAGGAATGGCATCGATGATCAAATGACGCGTCAGACTAAGAATGATTGGCCGAATAGTTTTCGGATATCTAGATTGATGCCAGCGGTAGAATATGTAAACGCTAACCGACATCGGTATTTATTAATGCAGAAAGTAAACGAAATGATGCAACAATATGATGCAGTAATCTGTCCGAATTTTGGAGGAAATCAATCGGCCATTACCAATCTTACCGGACACCCTGTAATTGTATTTCCAACAGGATTCAATAAATTTCAAACGCCTTCCAGTATCACATTAGTTGGAAAACTATATGATGAAGCAACTATAATATCTATAGCGAAAGCCTATCAATCTGCCACGAATTGGAATAAATTGCATCCTAAGATGTTTCAATAGACAAATAAAAAATTAAATCAATTAACAGATACATGAGAACAAACATTCAAAACATTCTTTGCATCATTGGTGCCGGCCTAATTAGCGTTACGGCGATGAGTCAAAAATCTATTAGCGGATTCAGCGAAACGGCTTCTGTAAATCAAAAACAGACCGAACAAAAATTCGATGCGGTTCTGAGTGCAGAAAAAATTGGTGCAACCATTAAAGACCTTTCATCAAGACCACACCACCTGGGTTCTGTAGGCGGTAAGTCCGTTGCAGAAAATATTTTGGCAAGATTTAAATCTTATGGTTGGGACGCTTCCATTGAAACCTATCAAGTTTTATTCCCAACACCAAAGACAAGGGTTTTGGAAATGTTAGCGCCCGCTAATTATAAAGCCTTATTAAAAGAGCCTGCTCTAAAAGAAGATGCTACTTCTAATCAGGAAGATCAATTACCTACTTATAATTGTTGGAGTGCCGATGGCGACGCAACTGCTGAATTAGTGTTTGTTAACTATGGTGTACCTGCTGATTATGAAACCCTAGAAAAATTAGGGATCGATGTGAAAGGAAAGATTGTGATAGCAAAATACGGACATAGCTGGAGAGGCATTAAACCAAAAGTGGCCCAGGAACATGGCGCTATCGGATGTATTATTTATTCAGATCCGGCTGACGATGGATATGGTGCGGGAGAAGTTTATCCAAAAGGCCCGTTCAAAAATGAATACGGTGTTCAGCGTGGCTCGATTATGGATATGGTAATTTATCCAGGTGATCCACTAACACCTGGTATTGGCGCAACAGAGAAAGCAAAAAGATTAGAAAGAGCCGATGCCACTAATCTTTTAAAAATTCCTGTTTTACCTATTAGTTATCACGACGCAAAACCGTTATTAGAATCACTAGAGGGTGTGATTGCACCAGAAGGATGGAAAGGTGGTTTGCCCTTTACCTATCATGTGGGATCGGGCAAAACAAAAGTGCATCTGAAAGTTGATTTCGATTGGAAGATCCGTCCGGCATATGATGTTATTGCAAAAATTAAGGGTGCTGAATTCCCCGATCAATGGGTAATTCGCGGAAACCACCACGACGCTTGGGTAAATGGAGCGAATGATCCAATTAGTGGAATGGCTGCTTTATTAGAAGAAGCCAGATCAATTGGGGAATTAGTAAAATCAGGATGGAAACCCAAGAGAACGCTTGTGTATTGTGCTTGGGATGGTGAAGAACCAGGATTATTAGGATCTACAGAGTGGGTAGAAGATCACGCGGCAGAATTACAAGAAAAAGCAGTGGTATATATTAACTCAGACGGAAACGCCCGCGGATTTTTAGGTGCTGAAGGATCACACGCATTAGAGCAAATGGTCTTTGAAGTTGCTAAGGACGTTAAGGATCCACAAACCGGTGTTAGTGTATATGATAGAAAGAAAGCCTCTGAACTTGTGAATGCAAGTAGTACAAAAGCCAGACAAGAAATCATGAACGAAAAGGAATACCATATTGAAGCCATGGGTTCGGGTTCTGACTACTCCTCTTTTATTCAACACTTAGGTCTACCCGCATTGAATCTTGGTTATGGTGGTGAAGATGCTGGCGGAGAATACCACTCTATTTATGATAGCTATGATCATTATAGCAAATTCAAAGACCCCGGATTTGTATACGGTGTGGCTTTAGCAAAAACTGCGGGTCGTGCAGCATTACGCATGGCGGATGCAGAAGTATTACCGTTTGATTTTATAAGATTACAAAAAACGATTGCGGGCTATGTAAAAGAATTGTCTACTAACGTTGATCAACTGCGTGAAACAACAAAGCTGGAAAACGAAATGATCAGATCAAATGTTTATCAGTTAGCGGCAGATCCTACTAAGACAGAAAAATTACCAATTACAAAATCGGCTGTTCCGTATCTTGATTTTCATGCCATTCAAAATTCATTGGACGAATTGGCACAGGCGGGGAAAAACTTGAACGAATGGTTGAACAAACAAGACAATAAAGTAAGTGCAAAAACCAATCAATCATTATATAGAGCAGAACAACAATTATTATCTGCTCAAGGATTGCCTAGAAGAAATTGGTTTAAACACACTATTTATGCCCCAGGATTTTATACAGGTTATGGTGTGAAAACAATGCCGGGTATCCGCGAAGCAATTGAACAGAGGGACTGGAAAGAAGCACAGGAACAAATGAATATCGATGCAGCAAACATTGCTGCCCTGGCAAAATACTTACAAGCGATCACCCAATAAATAATAATTGTGAAAAGAATTGTTTCGATCATCAGTGTTGCGTTTTTATTCAGTTGTTCTGCATCGCATAAAGCGGTGTCTAAGAATGATCGGATAGGATCCTTGAAATTCATTAATGAGTACGAAGTGCCTTATAACCAAGAATTCAATGGCACAACGATCGGTGGATTATCTGGTATTGATTACGATTCCGAAAAGGAAATTTATTATATGATCAGCGATGATCGTTCAGCAATCAATCCTGCAAGATATTATTCTGCAAAAATTTCGCTGAACGCAAAGGGAATAGATACCGTAATATGGATTGCAACATACCCCATGTTGCAATCCAACGGTAAACCTTATCCTAATTCAAAACAAGATCCCGCACACACACCAGATCCAGAAGCGATTCGATACAATAAAATTGCCAATGAATTAATATGGACTAGTGAAGGGGAAAGAATTGTTCGCGGAAAAGATACTGTGCTCGAAAACCCAGCAATCACACGCATTTCAATGGAAGGAAAATATATCGACACTTTTCCCTTGCCTGCAAATTTGTTGATGCGTGCTACTGAAAAGGGACCGCGACAAAATGGGGTTTTAGAAGGCTTAACGTTCGATAAAAATTTTAAAACTATTTATGTAAATGTAGAAGAGCCGCTATATGAAGACGGACCAAGGGCAGACATCAAACCAAACAATGCGTGGATCAGAATTTATCAATATGATGTGGCAAGTAAAAAAAACACAGCCCAATATGCGTATCATCTTGAACCAATCGCCTATCCGTCAACACCAGAAAATGCATTTAAAATAAATGGTGTTCCTGATATATATGCAATAGGAAACAATCAATTAATTGTTTTAGAAAGATCCTTTTCATCTGGCCGTTTACCCTGTACTATAAAAGTGTTTCTGGCCGATTTAAATTCCGCAGAAGATATTAAAGAGAATAGTTCTTTAATGATCAACCCTGTAACCAAACCGGTTAAGAAAAAATTGTTGTTGAATATGGATGATCTAAAAATCTATACTGATAATATTGAGGGGGTGACTTTTGGTCCAACTTTACCCAATGGCCATCGCAGTTTAATTTTTATTTCGGATAATAATTTTGCATCCTTCGAAAAAACACAATTGCTTTTGTTTGAAATCCTTCCTTAGATAAAATTGAAATATGCGCAGCACAATTTTTCTTATTGTTTTATTTTTTCTAATGAGTTGCAAACCTAAAACGCATTATGAGAATCCGCATATTGCAATACAAACAAAATATGGCGACATAGAAATTGAACTCCTACCCAAACAAGCACCCAAAACCGTAGCGGCATTTTTAAGTTATGTAGATTCTGGTTTCTATTTCAACAGTAGTTTTTACAGAGCCTTGAATATGGAAAACCAACCTTCCAACGCACCTAAAACAGAATTGATTCAAGGGGGCATTTGGAAAACTAATTACAAAAAAGGATCTTCCATTAAAGGCATCGACCACGAAAGCACAGAGCAAACAAAAATCAAACATATCGAGGGTGTCATCTCCCTTGCCAGAGCAAAACCAGGTACGGCAGGAACCGAATTCTTCATTGTAATTGGTAACCAACCAGGTCTGGATTATGGTGGCGAAAACTGCGAAGACCGCCAGGGTTACGCCGCTTTTGGAAGGGTGGTAAAGGGTTTAAACCTAGTCTTTAAAATCTCGGGCCAGAAGCTAAACGGTCAGTATATTTCCCCACAAGTTGATATTTTCAACATCGTAAGACTTTGATAATCAATCCATTTAACAGAACTTTCGGTTTTCTTTAGGCTAACCTTAAGAGTCTTTGGCACGCCGCTTGGATTAGGTATAGAGAATTTGTTTCTATACTTAAAACAAACCTTATGCAAAAGATGAAATGGTTTTTAGGCATTGTTACCCTGCTAGTTGTGATGGTTGGCTGTGGAACAACGGCCATGGTACAAAAGGACAATCATGTAGACATTAGGAAATTCAGGACCTATGCTTGGGTTGATGCAAGCACAAAAGATACTTCTAGCCATAGTACAAAAATGAACGACTTGACCGATAGAAAGATCAAAGAAAGTATCGATCGTAACCTTTTTGAAGTTGGTTGGAAATTGACGAAGAAGAACCCAGATGTACTGTTGACTTACGAAGTTGACAATGAAAAGGAAAGAAGAGATCGTCAAACGCCGATGTATTCTGAGCCAACCTATCGAAACGTATATAGTCCTTATAGCAGAAGATGGATTCCAATCTACTATCCATCTGAGTTAATGGGTTATCGAAACAGCACAGAGATGGTGCAAGAGCAAACATTCACACTAAGTTTGATTGATGCTGAAACCGATAAAACAATTTGGCAGGGATGGACAACGGTGGACAAAAACACAAAGCGAATGACAGATAAAGAAATTGACAGTAATGTTCGTGCCATTGTAAAAAAATTGGACAGATAAAAGGTTGAGGTGCGCACCCCCCGGCGCATTTAATAGAGCTGTCCCGAGAGATCGGGATGGCCTTTATTTTTTTGATTAGAATAAATACCGATTTATCTTAGTTGAATAAGTAAACATTATGCCTTTTCATTTACATGCACCCTATTCGCCCGCGGGCGACCAGCCATCTGCTATTCAGCAGCTGACGGATAATGTAAATGATGGCGAACAGTTTCAAACACTGTTAGGTGTTACGGGGAGTGGAAAAACTTTTACGATTGCTAATGTAATACAAAATACACAGCGACCAACGCTTGTGATCACACATAATAAAACATTGGTGGCACAATTGTATGGAGAGTTTAAACAGTTCTTTCCTGAAAATGCAGTGGGATATTTTGTAAGCTATTACGACTACTATCAGCCCGAAGCCTATATGCCAGTAACAGGTACTTATATTGAAAAGGATCTGAGTATTAATGAAGAGCTTGATAAGTTAAGATTACAAGCCACTTCACAATTATTAAGTGGACGAAGAGATATTATTATTGTTGCGAGCGTGAGTTGTATTTATGGTATGGGTAATCCAACGGAATATGAAAATGGGATCATTCGAATTCATAAGGGTCAGGTTATTTCTCGTCAGGCATTTTTGCACGCACTCGTGAATTCATTATACAATCGTTCTCAAGGAGAATTTGGAAGAGGAACCTTTCGCGTAAAAGGAGATACGGTTGATATTAATTTGCCTTATGTGGACTTTGGATATCGGATCACTTTTTTTGGAGATGAGATCGAAGAAATAGAAAGTATAGAAACCGCTACCAGCAAGCGTATTGGCTTGATGGATAATGCAGCTATATTTCCTGCCACATTGTATTTGGCGCCGAAAGAAATGATCTTGCAGGTGATGCATGAAATTCAAGATGAGATGATGGCGCAGGTAGCGTATTTCAAAAGCACCGGAAAATTTATTGAAGCACAAAGATTAAAAGAACGTGTGGAGTATGATATTGAAATGATTCGAGAGCTGGGATATTGTAACGGAATCGAAAACTATTCCCGCTTCTTTGATCGAAGAAAACCCGGTACTAGGCCATTCTGTTTATTAGATTATTTCCCCAAAGATTTTTTATTGGTGATCGATGAAAGTCACCAGACAATCCCACAAGTAGCCGGTATGTATGGGGGAGATAGAAGTAGGAAAATGGTGTTGGTAGAATACGGATTTCGATTACCCAGTGCGATGGATAATCGGCCATTGAATTTTAATGAGTTTGAATCAATAACGGGTCAGACCATTTATGTAAGCGCTACTCCTAGCGATTATGAACTTGAAAAAACAGGTGGTGTGGTGGTAGAACAGATTGTTCGTCCCACTGGTTTATTAGATCCACCAATTCAGGTTAGGCCAAGCGTAAATCAGATCGATGATCTGTTGGATGAGATTGATAAGACGGTAAAAAAGGGCGATCGTGTTTTGGTGACTACACTTACTAAGCGAATGGCGGAGGAAATGGATAAATATCTTGGTCGCATTAATATCAAATCAAAATATATCCATAGCGATGTAGATACATTAGAGCGGGTAGAAATTTTACGTCAGTTAAGATTAGGGGAGATCGATGTATTGGTTGGCGTAAACCTATTGAGGGAAGGATTAGATCTTCCAGAAGTTTCTTTGGTTGCGATTCTTGATGCGGACAAAGAAGGGTTCTTGCGTAATGAAAAATCACTGACACAGACGGCAGGAAGAGCAGCTAGAAATGTGGACGGTTTTGTGATTTTTTATGCTGATAAAATGACAGAAAGCATGCAAAGGACTATTGATGAAACTTCTCGGCGAAGAGAAAAGCAGGTTGCTTACAATATAGTACACGGAATTACCCCAACGACAATTATAAAAAGTAGGGAACAAGTTTTTGCGCAGGGATCTGTGTTGGATATTAAAGGATATGACCCATCGAATCCCTACGCTTTGCAACAGGATGCTCAATTAGTAGCATCAAAAGCAGCTGAGGAACAGGAAACATATCGGACAATTCCGCAAATTGAAAAAGCAATAGGAAAGACCAAAAAAGAAATGGAGAAAGCCGCAAGGGATCTTGACTTTATTGAGGCTGCAAGATTAAGAGATGAGATGTTTCGTCTTCAAAAAGAATTGGAAGGGATGAAATAGTTAACGAATTAAGAAAAAATAGGCAAGGATTCTTATAATGTGCAACAAAATGCTTATTTTTTATTATCTCAATTGATACAGTAACACGAAATTCACCAACCTTTGTAACAAAATCATATTTATCCCCCCCAAATGATATTATGAGATGCTAAAAAACAGTAATATTAGAATTATACTTAGTTCCGTACTTCTTTTGTTATTAAGCATAGGAAACTACTATTTTCAATTTGGGAATTTAAATGGTTTGTTATTCTTAGGGGTGATCATTTTATTTTCTTACCAGGACGATATTTCCTTTTCTGGCTCTATTGTATTTTGTGTAATCACCAATTTTCTCTGGGCATACGGGGACCTCGAAAATAATCATTTTACGACCCAAATCACTGCAATTATTAGTGGTAGTTCGAGAATTCTTATTTCCATTCTTACTTCCATTGGTGCCCATACTTATTATATAGAGAAAAAGCAAAAAGCAACAATTACTGAACAAAAATTGGCTTTAGAAAAATCGAATTACGAGCTGAATAAGTTTATTGCAATGGCGGCCCATGATATACGTAATCCGGTGGCATCTATTAAAATGATTTCAGATTTTTTGGTTGAAGATGAAACTTTATCAAAAGAAGCAAAAGAATGGGTAGAAATAATTCAGGTTTCGGCTAGTAATACCCTGTTGATCTTGAATAACACTTTAAATATTAGTCAGATTCGTGCCGGCTCTGTTAACATGAACTTTTTGAAAGAAGATTATATCAAATTCATAAAGGATAATCTGCTCGTGAACAATCATTTGGCAATCACAAAAAAACAAACGATTCTTTTTCAAAGTAGCATGAGCAATGTGGAAGTGGAATTTGATAAGAGTAGAATGGTTCAGGTGATGAATAACCTTATAAACAACGCTATCAAATATTCTCCCGAGGATAGCCATATCGTTGTTTATGTTGAATATGAAGATAAAGATCAAGGTTATATAACAACATTAGTGAAAGACGAGGGATTGGGAATTGATGAAGCGTTTCACGATAAGCTGTACGATGCTTTTGCAACAACGAGTAATCAACCTACTAATAACGAAACAAAAACCGGACTTGGTTTGGCAATCGTAAAGAAAATTGTGGAGTTGCACCATGGAACTACAGGATTTACCAGTGTCAAGGGCACGGGATCTGAATTCCATTTTTCCATCCCAGTTACGCAAAATAGTAGAACTTAGTGTTTTGGATGAACTACCAATACACAAATGAAACATCTCTTACTTTTTATATTTAGCCTTCTTACTAGTACTGCCTTATTCGCGCAGAACATAGTTGTGAATGGTGATTTGGAAGATGTGAATATTTGTGTTGAGCATAATGCACTGTGCAGCCCTGCTGGCTGGTTTTATTTTAAAGCAGATCCTGTTGGATACCTTAACCCCGGCAGCGCAAATAAATCTATTTCGGCAAGTGGTATCCATCATTTTAATTTAATGGCCGCTTCAGCACAAGACAGTTCTAGAGATTATTGGCAAACCAAATTATTATGCCCTGTTGAACCCGGAAAAAAATATTCCATTTCATTAAAAATCTCTGCCACCTGGGCCGATCCTAATTTGAATGATCTTGGTTTTTGGTTTACAAATAAATTTATCTATACCAGCAAAGACACACTGTTACAACCAAATAATTATGTTGGGTTTTTAGATGCGAAAGTAAAATCGATGAAGAATGGTTGGTTCTTAATTAATAAAGAAATAACCGTTTCGGATACCGCGTCGATTCTGGTAATCGGTAATTTTTCGAAAGAAAAAAATAGCGACCTATTTGCAAAGCGACGACGCGATATTAAATCTATTTCAATTTTTGTTGATGATATTCAGATTAACTGCGACAAAGAAACAGCTTGTATCATTGACTCACATATAAAAGATTCACTTTATGCCATCAAGAGAAGACACTCAAAAATAGAGTTGATTAAACCCCCAACGATCGAAACGCAGAAACCGCTGTGTCAAGATTCTGTATTGGTAAAACCTAATCATGTGGTTGATACATTTAGCATCAACAGTATTCAATTTGCTTTAGATGATTCTAGGATCACAGATAAATCGGTTGTGAAAATGTTGGCCCCACTCTCACAAAAAAAAGATGCTATTGAAAGAATGGAAGTAATTGGTTACACCGATGATCTCGGAACAGAAGAACATAATTGGGAACTTTCAAAAAACAGGGCCGCTTCTGTAATAAAATTATTGGCAGAAGAAATAGGAATCGACCCGAAAATAATTTCCGCACGAGGCGAAGGCATTTCAAAAAAATACGAACAGAAGGACCTGAATCGACGCGTAGATATTTTTATTTATTGGAAATAAGGCGGAAGATAAAAGATAAGAAGAAAGTGAAGAGATAAAAGTGAAGAGTGAAGAGTGGTTGGAAAATGAAAAGGGTGAAAGCGAGACTCATCCTCACTTTCACCCTTTTCAAATCACTCTTATCTCTTATCTTTTATCTTACATTTATTTCAACAATGCGATTCTTGATTTTAAGTTGGCAAACTTGTTAGAAAGTTCTTTTAGTTGCTCATTGATTTGTTTCACCCCAGCAACGGCCTGCGTTGTCGGTACCATTTCTGTTTCTTGCAAAATCCCAAAGAGCCCGGAGAAAGCAGATTCTACTCCGGCTGGTGTTGGCACTGCTTGTGCTGTTGCACCTCTTCTTGATCTCGTACCCCCTTCAAACAAACTCAATTCCTGATCCAATGCTTTCATTGTTTCTGGGTTGGCTGATTTTGTTTTCAAGAGTTTTCTTTGCTCTGCCGCTTCTGCTGCGATGGCTTTTGCTTTGATCTTTCCTTCGTAACAGATCATCGATAATGAAAACTGTTTTTGCAAATCAGCTGTACTTGCTTTTACGCGAGGATCCATTTTAATTATTAACTGCTGACTAATAGTTTTTCCACCGGCAGTTAGTTTCACTGTATAATTCCCTGGCATTGCCCAAGGGGATGTTGCAGAAGGTGCCGTGTTCTTATAAATCGCAGTCATAGGATAAGAAGCAGGTTCTTTTAATGCTGTATAATGTAAATCCCAAATAAAACGATGCGCACCGGCATCAGCCGATAAAATAGTTTGGGGACGGATCCAATATAATGGAATATTCAAATCCGGAATTTCATAGGGCTTATCGTTGCTGCTGTATTTGCAAACAGGGTTTCCTGCGGCATCAAAAATTTCGAGTGATACTTCACTAGTAGATTTTTCTGATAAATAATAATTGAAGACGGCACCATCTGGAGGGTTTTGTCCCCCCGGCTCTTCCTGTGGCATTGGGGTATCAGTATTCATATTCCAACGCACGCGTAAAGCTTGTTGTGGTTTAAATAGAATTGCTTTTTCTGCTGCCATGCTCGCACTCATTTGTCTGAGTGGTGTGATATCATCTAAGATCCAAAAACTTCTTCCGTGAGTTCCAATTACTAAGTCATCATCTTTAATTACTAGATCACGAATAGAGGTTGGTGGCATATTCAATTTAAGTGATTGCCAATTTTCTCCATCATCAAAAGAAACATACACTGCATTTTCAGAACCAGCGAATAATAATCCTTTACGATTTGGATCTTCACGAACCACATTGATTGGCTCATTAGTAGGCAACCCTTTTGTAATAAGTTTCCATGTTTTTCCTCCATCAGTTGTTTTATAAGCATAGGGATGCATATCATCGCAACGTATTCTGTTGACTGCCGCGTAAACCGTGTTGGCATCAAAATGACTAGCATCCATCAACGATATTTTACTCCAAGAAGTAATGGCTTCTGGTGTAACATTCTTCCATGTTTTTCCCCCATCGCGCGTTACTTGAATCAACCCATCATCGGTACCTGCCCAGATGGTGTTGATGTCTTTATAAGAGGGAGCTACTGTATATATCACACCACGACGTGGCATTTTTTTCATGTCTTCGGTGGTATATATTCCCACGCTAGCAGGAATGTCCCAACTTTCTCTGGTTAAATCCGGACTAATTATTTCCCAGCTATTTCCAGCATCCCTGGTTTTGAAAATCACATTCCCTGCGAAATACAGGGTTTTTGGATCGATAGGCGAAAATAAAACAGGGGCTGTTCTTACAAAACGATACTTACCGCTTCGTAAAGCTTCGGGTGCAATGTTTTGTAACTGACCTGTGCGTTTATCAAATTTGGTAATCTTGCCGCCGTAAATAATATTGGGGTCAAGCGGATCTGCCGCTATATAACCATATTCCTCCACACCCACAGGATGCCATTCGCGTAGACCGATTTGTCCGTCGTTTCCTCTAGACGAAATCCCCACCGAACCACTTTCTTGTTGTGCACCATACACATTATAAGGAAAGGCGTTATCGGTGCTCACGTGATAAAACTGTGCTGTAGGCTGATTGTACCATGATGAAAAAGTTTCTCCTCCATTCACGGTAACAATGCCACCCTGATCTAAGGCGATCAACATGATCTGCGGATTAGTTGGATTGATCCAGATGCGATGGTAATCATCACCACCCGGTGCACCCCGAAAGCCGGTCCAGGTTTTTGCCCCATCGGTTGATTTCCAAACCACCACGTTCGCGCTATATACCATATCTGCATTGGTAGGATCGCATTTTATTTCTGCGAAATCGCTACCGCGGCCCCAGAATCTTCCATCTGCATTGGCATTAATCCAAGATTCGCCCGCATCATCACTTCTATAAATCCCTCCGTATTTTCCGGCATCAACAGTTGCATAAAGGCGATTACTATTGGTTGGAGCGATAGTGAATCCAATTCTGCCTAGTCCTTGTTCAGGAGTTGGTAAACCCTTGGTGAGTTTTTTCCAGGTAGTTCCCCCATCAGTTGATTTAAAGAGTCCGCTCTCAGCTCCGTTCCATGCGCCGTTTTCCCATGGTCCCTGTCTGCCTGCCCAAAGATCGGCATAGATAATATTCGAATTATTTGGATCGAAGTTTACTTGAACAGCACCCGTGTTTTCGTCCTTATATAAAACACGCTCCCAGGTCCTGCCGCCATCGACACTTCTGTAAACCCCCCGTTCAGTGTTTGGTCCGTATGGATGTCCCAATACAGCTACAAAAACCCAGTTCTCATTTTTCGGATCGACGATAATATTGCCAATTTGTTGTCCCTCTTTCAAACCCATATTGGTCCAAGTTTTTCCTGCATCAGTAGATTTATAAACACCATCACCCACCGACAGATCGGGTCTTTGTATTCCTTCTCCGCATCCAACGTAAACGACATTGGGGTTGGATTCTGAGACGGCGATATCGCCCACAGAACCTGTTTGCATCTGATCGAAGATGGGGTTCCAAGTGCGACCATAATCGGTGCTCTTCCAAACTCCGCCGTTATTTACGCCGATATAAAATACATTGGGTTGAGTAGGAACACCTACTGCGCCTACTGTTCTGCCACCTCTATGCGGACCGATCATGCGGTATTGCATGGCATTGAAATAGGCACTAGAAAATTGTTGTGCTTCTATTGTTGTACTACAAAAAACTAGTAAAGAGAAAAATAATGAGGGGAGAATTTTTTTGAAATGCATCTTAATTGATTTATCAAATGATTGATAACTCAATATACAAAAGAGGAATAAGAACTAAATAGTAAATGAAAAGAAAGAGGAAGAGTGGTAAGCTCTTCCTCTAAAAAAACAAAAGATTATTCTTTGTCAACATCATGTTTGCTATACGCTTCCATTAGTTTTTTCTGCACTTCAACAGCCACTGGGGCATAAGAAGCGAATTGCATATTGAAGCGTGCACGTCCTTGCGTTAAACTTCTAAGCGAGGAGGAGTATTGGTACATGAGTGCAAGTGGAACTTTGGCTGTGATCTTTTGGAAATGGCCTTCTGCTTCCATTCCTTCTACAACAGCCATACGAGTTTGTAGATCGCCCATTACGGAGCCAACTTGGTCATCGGGACAGGAGATCTCAACCTGATAAATGGGTTCGAGCAATTGTGGATCGGCATCTTTAAATGCAGAACGGAAGGCCTGCAAACCCGCGATCTTAAAGGAGATATCATTGCTATCAACCGGGTGCATTTTTCCATCATAAACACTTACGCGAACGTCGCGCACATAAGAACCGGTGATGGGTCCGTTATGCATTTTTTCCATGATACCTTTTAAGATAGCAGGAAGAAAACGTGTATCTATGGCACCCCCAACGATACAATTTAGGTAGACCAGTTTACCGCCCCAATCTAAATTAATCTCCTCTCTACCGCGTACATGTAATCCGGGTGGATCAGGAATTCCTTGATACCAAGGTTCTACCAACATGAAGACTTCACCAAACTGTCCGGCACCACCACTTTGTTTTTTATGGCGATAAGTGGCTTCGGCTTTTTTGCGGATGGTTTCACGATACGGAATTTTTGGTTTGTCGATCGTAATATCGAGTTTATGTATATGTGCGATCTTCCATTGGATCACTTGCAGGTGCAATTCACCCTGACAGTGTAATAAGATCTGTTTTAGTTCAGGAGAAACTTCGAATCTAACCGTTGCGTCTTCGCTTACCAATGTGTGTAATACTTGCGCTAATTTTTCATCATCCCCTTTGTTTACCGAAGCGATGGCGACAGTAACATTTGGTTTTGGAAATTGAATGGGCTCGAGTTCAATATTTGCTCCTTTCTCATGCAAGGTATTATTCACATGCGTGCTGCGAAGTTTAAGTGTAGCACCAATATCGCCAGCTGCTAATTCTGTAACTGGCATTCGGTTATGACCTTCGAGTAATAAGAGTTGATTCAGCACTTCTGTTCCGCCGGTATTTTCGTTCACCAATTCGCAGCCAGCTTTAATGGTTCCGCTGAAAACTTTAAATAAACTCAGTTCACCAATATGTGGTTCGGTAATGGTTTTGAAAATGAAAATACAAGCAGGTCCTTTTGGATCGCAGGGTAATAATTTTCCAGACTTTGTTTTTTGTGGTGGCATTTCAATAGCAGAGGGACAAACATTATCAATGAATCCCATGATCCTTCCGCTACCCATATTTTTTTCTGCTGATGCACAGAACAAAGGAAAGATGTCGTGACGGATCATGGATTTATGTAGACCTTCTTTCATATCATTTTCATCCAACTCGCCTTTATCAAAATATTTTTCCATCAATCCCTCGTCATTCGCAGCAATTGTTTCCACCAATTCTTTATGCAGCTGCTCAGCTCTTTCTTTTAAATGTTCGGGAATGGGTTCTTTTGCGGGCTTACCGCCATCTGGTCCGTAATGATACATCACCATATTTAACACATCAACTATGGCATTGAATTTAGCGCCCGTTTGAACAGGAAATTGAACAGCAACCACATTAGCGCCGAAATGATTTTTTGCTTCCTGTAATGTTTTATCAAAATCAGCTTCGTCTTTGTCCAATTGATTTACAACAAAGAGAGTTGGTGTTTTAAATTTATCAGTGTATTCCCAGATCACATCGGTACCCACTTCTACACCTGCTGTAGCGTTGAGGATCATTAAACCAGTATCTGCAACACGCAATGCACTAATTAATTCACCTGAAAAATCGTCATAGCCTGGGGTATCGATAATGTTGATTTTATAGTCGCGCCAAACGGTATGCATTAGAGACGCAAAAACAGAACTCTCGCGTTCTGTTTCTAATTCGTGGTAATCACTCACCGTATTTTTTGTAAGCACCGAGCCGCGACGCTTAATGAGTCCGGCTTCGAATAACATGCTTTCGGCAAGGGTAGTTTTACCGCTGCCGGGGTGTCCCAGCAGCGCGATATTTTTTACGTGGTTTGAATCGTAAGTAGCCATGGTTAAATTATTTATTCAAAAATTGATGAAAGTCTTTTTCTAGATTTTTTAGAAAACTAAATAGAATATCTAGTTTGTCTTTTAAGTAGTGGTGTGGGATACGATGTCCGAAGTTGGGATGTTTCTCTGCTTCAAAAATATGATGTTTGATTTCGTGTTTCAGATCATGGAGGTTGATGAGTTGAATGTGAAACTGATTATGAAAATGTTCGATGCCTTCAACCGTTTCGTGATCTGTTTTTCCGGGAGCGAATAAATACAATTCGTTTTTTAGTTTGTTAATCTTTTCTCGATAATTAGTTAGGTCTTGCTTCCATTTTTTGCACTCGCCAATGAGTGCCAGATGTTGTTCTTCTGTTATCATTGCAATCGTTTTTAGGATGAAGAAAATTGGGGCGTCTAATCCGTAAAATTTGACATAATAAATGTAAAATCCAAGCAAAAAAATAACCATGACGCCTGTCATGGTTATTGAGAAAAAATAGTATTATATTAGATAGAATCTTTGTTAGAACGTTTACCCA
>CAIJLK010000008.1 GCA_903821465.1 uncultured Bacteroidota bacterium
TCTTTTTAATAGCTAATTTTACCCTGTTGGACTTTTTTAAAGACTCATCTTCACTTAGCCATCCCATAATTGATAGCATGAAGTCGAACATTATTTCATTAAATGGTGGCTGAAGCTTCTGAATGGCTTGTATCCACTGCTGGTTGTAACTAAAGACTTTTGTATTAAAAATTTTGCATAGAGAAAGAAATTCTATCAGTTTTTTTCTGTTGCGAAAAAGCCTGTCTAAATCCCAAACGTAAAGTTCAGATACTTTGCCATTTGCGATTTTTTTTTTAAGTTTTTCAAATTCTACTCTCTTTGCAGTTTCCTTATATGCAGAATCTTTTTCTTGTATGAGTGTGTATGTAGATAAATTAAAGGCTCTACAACAATCATTTATTTGTAATGTCGGCTCCTGTTCAGTAGTGCTAGTTCTGATGAAAAGATGTTTCATGTTATACAATATTCTTCTGATTAGTAGTTGAAATTGACATTTGATAAACTGAGTACCAACCTATACTAATAGTTGCCACACCAATAATTAATAAGATTAATCCAATGGGGCTTTTTTTATTTGATGAATTGTTTCCCAGCGGGTATTGAAATTGAGTAATCATTTTGATGTTTTAAATGAATTGATGATTATGGTATATATATCTGAAATATCATTAATCTTCAAAGAAGTGGATTGTCCATTAGCAGAATTGTAGGTTATGGTCTGATCTTTGAATTGATTGAAGAGAATATGAAGCGATTCGTTTTCATATAAATTGATTCGGTTCTTTAATTTAGTGATACTATTATTTAATTCAATTTTGGATTTTATTAAGTTTTCATATTTTCTTCTTATTGAGTATTCTTCAGATACAAGTTCTTCTACATACCTGCTTAATGTGGTTTCCATTTCATAGGCTTGCTCTGCTAATTTTATTTTTAATTCTGGTTCACAAGTAAAACCAAGTGTTACTTTTTTTGTGCTTGTTCTTGCGGTATCAAGATTTAATGCCTTAGGGTTGGTATACATTGTTGCTTCTATCATAGCTCTAAAATAGATTAATCTGATTAATAGGTTCTTTGATTAGAAAGGTTTACAAAGCATTTAATATGATATCCAACTTTAAAATGGTCAAGTTCATATTGGAACTCCTAATTTTTCAAAAATAATTTGAACTTGTCTTGGAGTTAATAATTTCTGATAGGTCGTGAGATTTAATTCTGGAATCTCTTTAAGCCATCTCATTAATGTACTAATATGAATACCATATGCGATGGCTAATTCCTTTTTTGTCATTGCTTTAATCATAGTGAGTGTATTAATCTGTTAAGGACATACTTGATAGTTGAAATGCTGTAATAGGATAGTTGATTAAAAAATCAGCTAAGTCAGATTTGGGAATGATTGATTCATTTTCAAGAATTTTGGAAATCATTAATCTCTGTGTCTTACCTAGGCACTCTGATTTTCTTTTCCAAATTTCATATGCCCCGTTGTCGGGAAATAGAATCACGTTTCTACCTTTTAAAATTTTAATATTCCTTTGGTTTAAGTTGCTTAATCCACCTGTCGCAATCCAAATTAGTTCTGGATAATACACGCTTGCGATTAATGCAGTTTTCTCGCTTTCAACAATTGCAATTGTTCTGTTAGGATGTTCATTAAGTAAATGTTCTCCGAAGAAGCATTGTTCTAAATTGAAATTTGGGTAGTTCATAACAATGTGAATCCAATTTATATGATTAAATGGATTCTTAATTCTATTGCCAGTTGTTTTATTAAATAACATTATTTTGCCAGTTCTGATATTTCCTGCGATATCTATTTGCCAAAATATTGTTGCTCCCTTTTCACTGTGATATTCTTTGAAGCCAGAGTTTTTGAAAATATAGTTTGACGACCCAATTTGATATTTTTCTATTAA
>CAIJLK010000009.1 GCA_903821465.1 uncultured Bacteroidota bacterium
CAACATTATCTGTTTCATTAACTGGAGCAATAATATTCGGGTTGTCAGTTGCTGCAACAGCTAAGGAAGTTCTCCCGTGAAATGCTTTAGTAAAAGCCACGATTTTTTTACGGCCATTAAAAAATGATGCAGCTTTTAAAGCATTCTCATTTGCTTCAGCGCCGCTATTGCAAAGAAATAGTTGGTAATCTTCTTTGCCACTTAAGTCGCCCAATTTGCTAGCTAATTCTTCCTGCAATGGTATTCTGATACTGTTAGAATAGAAGCCTAGTTTTTGTAATTGTTCTGTTAAACGTTTTACGTAGTGAGGGTGAGTGTGACCAATTGAGATCACAGCATGGCCGCCATAGAGATCAAGATATTCTTGTCCCAGTTCGTCCCATACATAAGAGCCAAGGGCTTTAGTAATGGTAATATTATTAATAGGATATACGTCGAATAGTTTCATGTTAATTGTTTAATGAGTATTCAATTCAATTTCAATTTGGTTCTGGGCAAACTAGTTATTTTAGAAATAGTTTGCCTTGAGTCGCAACCCTAGAACTTCATCTAATCCAAATAGAATATTCATGTTTTGTACAGCTTGTCCAGATGCACCCTTTAATAAATTATCAATTGCAGTGTGTATGGCAATTTTATCGCCCTGCTTTTCAATATGAATCAAACATTTATTGGTATTGACAACTTGTTTTAAATCAATCATCGTATCACTCACATGAGTAAATGCCGCATCGGCATAAAACGAATGATATAGTTTTATAACTTCATCTAAACTTAGTTTGCAATTCGTTACACTGCTAGTGTAAATACCTCTAGTGAAATCGCCCCTCCAGGGAGTAAAATAAATGAGGTCTTTTGTATTTAAATTATTGTCAGAGACCTGATAAAGCGATTCGCCTATTTCTTTTAAGTGTTGGTGTTGCAAGGTTTTATATGCTGAAATATTATTGGCGCGCCAGCTAAAATGTGAAGTGTTGTTCAGGCTTTGTCCAGCTCCTGTAGAGCCTGTAATGCCTGTGGTATATACTTCTTCTAAGATTCCTGCTTTTGCAAGTGGTAGTAATCCTAATTGAATAGCGGTAGCAAAACAACCTGGATTGGCTATATTCTGGGCATTGCTAATGGCTTCTTTATTTAGTTCAGGAAGTCCGTATACAAATGCTCTGCCCGACACAATATTATTGGAGTTCAATCTAAAATCCTGTGATAGATCTATTATTTTGATATGGGAGGCAATACTGTTTTCAGCTAAAAATTTCATGGCATCACCATGACCCACACAAAGAAAAAGTACATCAATATCTTGATCTAAATATTCTGCAAATACAAGATCGGTTTCACCAAGAAGATCGTTATGAACGTTATACACCGGGTTGCCTGCATTACTTTTGCTATGTACAAAACGAATGTCAACTTTAGGATGATTGATCAGTAAACGAATTAATTCTCCTCCGGTATATCCGGCGCCACCTACAATGCCAACTTGTATTTTTTTAGTATGTAGATCTAGTTTTGCCATCATTAAATGTTTGCATTCTTTTAAGAACCTTGATTTACTTTGTGCCAGATAGAAACCTGATTTCCAAAAATCTTGCTGAAGCCTCTCACATCATCTCCAGTAAACCCACTATTCATTTCACCATATTTTCCGAATTTGCTATTCATTAAATCAAAAGCAGATTCAATACCAATTACATGGAAACGGTAAGGTAGTAATTGTACAAATACATCCCCTGTAACATTTTCCTGACTATGTAATAAGAATGCCTCGATATCACGCATAACTGGATCAAGAATCTGGCCTTCATGTAACCAATTGCCATAAAACTGGGCCAGTTGGTCTTTCCATCCCAATTGCCATTTGGTGAGAATATGTTTTTCTAAAGCATGATGGGCTTTTAAAATTACCATAGGAGCGGCAGCTTCAAAACCAACACGTCCTTTGATACCGATAATGGTATCTCCTACATGAATATCTCTACCAATACCATAAGGGCCTGCAATGGATTGTAAATATTGGATAGCTTCTGTGCTGTGTTGGAAGTTCTTATCGTCAATTCCTTTCAATTCACCTTTTTCGAAATGTAATTTCACTTCTTTACTTTCAGTTGATGTAACCTGAGTCGGCCAAGCTTCTTCGGGTAAGATTCCTTTTGAATTCAATGTTTCTTTACCACCAACGCTGGTGCCCCATAATCCTTTATTGATAGAGTACATTGATTTTTCGAAGTTCATATTTACTCCTTTGCCCTTGAGGTAAGTAATCTCAGCTTCTCTGCTCAATTGTAAATCTCTGATTGGGGTAATGATTTCAACACCAGGAATCATAATATGGAAAATCATATCAAAACGAACTTGGTCGTTTCCCGCACCTGTGCTTCCGTGTGCAACAGCATCTGCATTCAATTTTTTTGCGTGTTCGGCAATATGTAAAGCCTGACTTAGTCGCTCTGCACTTACGCTTAAAGGATAGGTATTGTTCTTTAATACGTTTCCAAAAATTAAAAATTTAATAATGCTATCGTAATAAGATTTTACAGCGTTGATAGCAGTATGTGTTTTAACACCTAGGCTATACGCATGTTGTTCAATATGTTTTAATTCATCTTCAGTAAACCCGCCTGTGTTTACAATTATGGAATGCACTTCATATCCTTTGTCTTCGCTTAAGTATTTAACGCAGTAGGTAGTGTCTAGTCCACCACTGAATCCTAATACAACTTTCTTTACCTCGCTCATAGAATATTAATTAAAAAGTAAAAATTAAAAATTAAAAAAACTGTGGAAGAATGATTTTTGTTTGATGCTACTTCCACCACCTTTACTAGCTTCTTTCTTTCTGAAAATACTTAAGAGCTTACTCTGTTTTATTTTCATAAAACGTTCATAGAGTTTTGAGTTCTGTTTAAATTCTTCTGCTGTTTCTTCTGGTTTAAAATGATCTGCCGGATC
>CAIJLK010000010.1 GCA_903821465.1 uncultured Bacteroidota bacterium
AAAAATTATAATAAATAAAATTATTATCATATTTTGTTAGAAAACCCCACTTATGAGAAAATTATTTTTTCTAATTATTGTAAGTTGTATTAGTATACTTGGCTATTCACAGAATTTTAATTTGGATAGTTCTTTACAAGTAATCAAAACCCAAAAGGATAGTGTACTAAAAGCATCAAAACTGAAAAGAGACAGTGTTTATCGTTCGGATCTTCATAATGATTCTGTGAAAACAAATAAAGAGTTTGCAGAGGTGATTAAATGGGAAAAGATGAAAGCTGTTGAAATATTTCCTATTATAAATGCTAGTGAAATGTCTGGAGTTGTTCCTGTAAAAAATCAGGAGGAAATACCAGACCCTAAAATGACTTATAAATTATTGTTTGAATTAACGATGAACAATCCCGATTCAACTATTCAAGAATTGAATTATGGTTTAGTAGAAGTGGTAAGGATCATTAACTTACATGCTGCTTCTGGTATACCGCTTAAAAATATTATTCCTGTAATTGTGGCCCATGGTGGTGTGTTACATTCTTTGAAAAATAATGAGCACTTCAGAAAAAAATATAAGATCGATAACCCTAATATTAAGTTGATCGGAGACCTTGAGAAATTTGGGACTAAATTTATTGCATGCGGACAGGCAATGAGTTTTTTAGATATTCAAAAAGAAGCATTCTTACCTCAAGTGAAAGTGTCATTAACTGCTAAGACCGTTATTTCTGGGTATCAATTAAAGGGTTTTGTGTTAATGGGTGTAGATCGTTAATATTAAAAATGATCAGGGTATCGAACAAATTCGGAATTGTCTTCATCTGTTAAGATTTTTCGGAGGGTTTTACTTTTCAATATATCCGTGTAATCATATTTTTTCTCATCAATATAAATGGTTTTAGATACTAGTCGTACGCCGTGACTATAATCTACATACCAGTTAACATGGCCGGTATATAAGGGTTGTATGGGATTCCCGTCTAGTTTATGCCATCCATAAATAGCTACTTTATTTGTTTTAAGTCCGCTATTGATTTTGTCTGTTATTACGATATCTTTTTTAATCCCTGCAATAATTCCTCCTCTTCCTTTTCTTTCCTTTTCAATTAAAAGATGATGGATGTAAAATGTTTTGAAACTATCTCTGGCCTCTGTTAATGGAAATGGTTCGAGTTTAACCCTAGCTTCTTTATAAATATCATTTACTATTTTTCGTGTTGGCAAAAAGCTATGGTAATGATCAGCAATTTTTTGTGCAAGCATGGGTGTCATTGGAACTCGCATGAAATCTCTATTGGTTCCAATACTTACATAATCTTTTGTGACGAAATATTTTACATGCAAGAATTTGCTTTGTGAACTGTCAAAAAATTTGAAAGTTATAGGAACAAAAAATCTGGAACGGATGGGCGTATTTCCTTCCGTTATTAATTTCAATTCTATTTCTTCGCGTGCTTGCCAGCTACTATCTTTTACAAGGGTATAAAATTCCGTACCACGTATTGGATTTTTGGGCTCTTGTGGAAAGTAAAAGTCTCTAACAGTAACTGTACAACTTGACAATTGCAAACAAACTAATATTGAAATGATGGCCTTCTTCATGTGTAATTCGTATAACAATGTAAATAAAAAAAGTCCCACTAGAGGGACTTATTTTAAATCATATTCATTTTATTATGCGATTCCTTTTAGCTTTTTAATTTCAGCGGTCATTTGTGGAACGATCTCAAAAAGATCACCTACAATACCATAATCCGCTGCCTTAAAAAATGGAGCTTCCGGATCTTTATTGATTACCACCATGATCTTACTTCTGTTCACTCCAGCTAAGTGTTGAATAGCACCGGAGATTCCTAATGCGATATATAAATTTGGTGCAACTTGTACGCCTGTTTGTCCCACATGCTCATGATGCGGACGCCAGTGTGCATCCCCAACTGGTCTGCTGCAAGCCGTGCCTGCACCCAATACTTTTGCAAGGTCTAATAAAACGCCCCAATTCTCTGGTCCCTTTAAACCTCTTCCACCACTCACAACAATATCTGCTTCTGTTAAAGGGATCTCACCCGTAATTTTATTTACTGCTGTTACTTTTACTTTAGAACTATCTACAGAAATATTCAATTGATTAACTGCAGCAATTCCCTCTGTTGTTTTTATAGAAACGCTATTCGGATTTAATGAAATTACTTTGATAGGAGTTAGGATACTAATATTCGCAAATGCCTTACTTGAGAAAACTGTTTTGCGCACTACGAATCCATTACTTGTATCAGGTAAATCCGCAGCGCCTGCAACCAAACCTGCTTTCAGTCTAGCTGCTACTCTTGATGCTACTGATTTGCCAGTATGTGTTTGTGAAAAAACAACAACTGTTGCACTAGTTTGAGCTACCACTTCTGCAATTGTTTTAGCATACAATTGTCCATCTACATGATTCAAGTTTTCATTGTTCAGTTGGTGAACTTTTGTAACACCATATTTTCCCAGAGCCGCTAAATCGTCATTCACAGTTCCTAAAACTAATGCCTCTGCGCTTGTGCCAATTTGTGCAGCTAAAGTAGCACCATAGCTAAGAATTTCGTAAGCCGACTTTTTTATATGATTATCTGATTGATCAAGAACAATTAGTACAGACATAAATAGTAAATTAAAAAATTAATAATTTAAAATGCTTTTGCTTCTTCATGTAATAAACGAATCAACTCCGGCACGTTATCTGCGGCAACCATTTTGCATCCTGCTTTTGCTGCAGGTAATTCAAAATTTACAATGGTGGTTAGGGTATCGATAGCAACTGGTTCAACCACTTTTAATGGCTTTGTTCTAGCAGCCATGATTCCACGCATATTCGGGATCCTCTGTTCAGCCATTCCTTTCTGGCAGCTAACAACTACAGGAAGAATGATCTCGGCAACTTCTTCTCCACCTTCGATCTCTCTGGTAATAGTTGCTGTATTGCCATTCAATTCAAATAAAGTGGCTAATGAAATATAGGGCAGATCAACTAGTTCCGCAATCATTCCACCAATCGCCGCACTATTATAATCAATGGCTTCCTTGCCAGTAAAGATCAAATCATATTGATTTTGTTTGGCTAGTTCCGCAATCTGTGCAGCTATATAATAACTGTCATTACTATCGGCATTGATCCGAAATGCTTCGTCGCCTCCAAGCGCTAATGCTTTTCTGATAATCGGATCGCAATCGGCTCCTCCAACAGTTACCAAATGGATAATAGTTGATGGCTCTTTTTCTTTTAATTCTATCGCTCTTACAAGCGCAAACCATTCGTCGTACGGATTGATGATCCACTGAACACCAGCATCGTCGAACTGGGTATTGCCCTGTTTAAAAGCAATTTTAGAAGTGGTGTCGGGTGTTTTACTTACACAGACTAAAATTTTCATATTCAAACTTTATTTAGATAGGAATCTGCAATTAGTTGTTTATGCAACTATTTGCAAATATACAAATGAAATTGGACTTGCAAATTTTGTAATAAGAATTTATGATATATTTTTTTTGGATTTGATTTTTGCAGTAAAAAGGGCTAAATGGACTATTCTTTGGCTTCTTCTATTAACTTTGGTAAATGGATAGAATTGCTAAAATCAGAGAATATTTAATAGCCAATCCGAAAGATAATTTCCTGCGTCATGCCCTCGCATTGGAGCTAATTAAAACAGGAGATGATACCGAAGCCAGAGGGCTTTTTGAAGCATTGTTAATGGAGAGTCCATCCTATATTGGCTCTTATTATCATTTAGCCAAACTCCTAGAAAAATTAGGGGAGAGGGATTTGGCGATTGAATGGTATGAAAAAGGGATGGAAGAAGCCAAACAAGCAAAAGACCAACATGCTTATAATGAATTGCAAGCTGCTTATGAAGATTTAGTTTATTAATTTCAATATTCAATTCGAATGCTAATCTTAAGTTTTTAAAATCGCCGTATGTCAAATTCAAAATATGATCCAGTAAAATATGCTACACCAATAGGAACTACACTCAACTGCAAAGGATGGGTGCAAGAAGCTGCCTTACGTATGCTTTTAAATAATTTGAATCCAGAAGTGGCGGAGCGACCCGATGATCTGATCGTTTACGGCGGCAGGGGTAAAGCGGCCAGAAATTTTGAAAGCCTGGATCTAATTATCAAGGCACTGAAAGATTTGAACGATAATGAAACACTTTTGATACAGAGCGGAAAACCAGTGGGCATTTTGCAAACACATGCTGATGCCCCACGTGTATTGATCTCAAACTCACAATTAGTTCCAAAATGGGCAACCTGGGAACATTTTACAGAGCTTGAAAAAAAAGGCCTGATGATGTATGGGCAAATGACTGCAGGCTCCTGGATCTATATCGGTTCTCAGGGTATCGTTCAAGGTACTTATGAAACCTTTTCTGCTGTTGCAAATAAACATTTTAATGGATCGCTTAAAGGAACATTGACTGTTACCGCTGGATTAGGCGGAATGGGTGGCGCACAACCCTTATCTGTTACCATGAATGATGGGGTTTGCCTAGTGGCGGAAGTGGAAGAATGGCGGATCGACAAACGATTAGAAACAAAGTATCTTGATGTAAAGGTCCTGGATATTGATGCTGCAATTGATCGTGCTTTAGAAGCTAAAGCAGCTGGTGAAGCATTGAGTATTGGTGTTTTGTGTAACGCGGTGCATTTACTGAAAAGGTTAATTGAAAGAAATATTCAAGTTGATGTGTTAACAGATCAAACTTCTGCACACGATCCCTTAATTGGCTATATACCACATACACTCAATAATGCTGAGGCAAATGCATTAAGAACAAGCAACCCGGATCAATATATTTCTCTAAGCTATGATAGCATGAAATTACATGTAACCTTAATGCTCGAGCTTATGAAGAAGGGTTCGATAGTTTTTGACTATGGCAATAATATTCGTGCAAGAGCCCAGGAACATGGATTACAAAATGCATTTGATTTTCCGGGTTTTGTTCCAGCTTATATTCGTCCATTATTCTGCGAAGGGAAGGGACCATTTCGTTGGGCTGCATTAAGTGGCGACCCCAATGATATTGCAGTTACCGATGCCTTGATCCTCGAACTTTTTCCGGAAAATAAAAGTCTGCATCGATGGATGAAGATGGCCAATGAAAGAATTGCTTTTCAAGGATTGCCTGCTAGAATCTGTTGGCTAGGGCAAGGAGAGCGTGAGAAAGCAGGATTAGCGTTTAATGAATTAGTAAGATCCGGCATAGTAAAAGCTCCAATCGTAATAGGTCGTGATCACCTCGATACAGGTTCTGTAGCATCGCCCAATAGAGAAACCGAAGCCATGCTCGACGGTTCAGATGCTGTGGCAGATTGGCCAATTTTAAACGCCTTGATCAATACAGCAGGTGGAGCTTCTTGGGTTAGTTTGCACCATGGAGGTGGCGTTGGAATGGGTTATAGCATTCATGCGGGAATGGTAATTGTGGCTGATGGCACAGAAGCTGCAGATGCTAGACTAAGCAGGGTATTGAGAAATGATCCGGGCATGGGTGTAATTCGGCATGCTGACGCGGGCTATGACATTGCTCTTGATACGCTTAGAAAATTCGGACTAGGACTGGAAAGATTAGATAAAAGATAAAAGATAAAAGATAATAGATAAAAGATAATAGATAAAAGATAATAGATAAGAATGAAGAGAGGAGAATAAGTTAAGAGATAATAGGGAAGCGAGATAGAACTAAAGTTTTAAGTTTTTCACTAAGCAACTTTGTCACCACTCTTCACTCTTATCTCTTAACTCTTCACTTTTAACTTCCTCTAGATCCCCCGGTCTTAATGGGTTTCTTCGTGGTTCCTACTGCCTTAGCACCTGGCTTGGCAATAAACTTAGATCCCTGCGCAGAACCTTTTGGTCCTTTACTGCCGGGTTTTCCGCTGTTTTTATTATTTACTGGTAATGACATATTGTTATTTTAATCAGTTAAAGATAAAGTCTTTTTATGAATGATGTTTAATCGAGCCTTTTCATCAACTCATCATCGATCTTTTTAAATAAGTGGTAAGGCTTATAAACTCGCCAATCGATGAGTTCCATTAACTCGATATAATAGTTTAATTTCTTCTTTTTAAAATCTTGTTGAGTGGCTTCGGGCATATTGAGTGCTACGGCCCAACCATTAACGTCACTGAGTTCTTCATACCATTCCTGGTAATATTCTTTATCGCTACTATGAAAATTCAAAACATTCTCTGCAATAAGAATGTATTTGTAAATCTTTGAATGGTACAGGGTATCCAAGATTTCTCGCTTTAATTCCATGATGTCATTCTCAATAGCATCATTCCATTCCCCTATTAATTCAATGATAGCGAAGTTTAATTCGTAATCGACATAGAGAATCTTAAGATATAAAGTTCTACTTCCAAAATCGTCCCACTGAGGGTGTATATAGTAATTATAGACGGTTTGAGAAAATTCAAATTCACTATAAGTACGACCAAAAAAAGGAGATTTCGGGTCTTCTTCTGCAACATAAATATGTCGCCAGTTAAAAAATGGTTCTATATCATGCATCTATTCTAGGAGCTAACTGATTCAACAGCTTTCTTAACACTTCCGTGTTTTAATAATAGGTCTTTGGCAGTTTCATAATCGGTCAATTGCAAAACTTCCATCAGCATTTTTACGCCACGATCAACCAGTTTTACATTACTCAATTGCATATTTACCATCTTATTATCTTCCACTCTTCCTAACTGTATCATGATGGAAGTGGAGACCATGTTCAGTACTAATTTTTGAGCGGTTCCACTTTTCATGCGAGTGCTACCTGTAACAAACTCGGGACCAACAACAACCTCCACAGGAAAGTCTGCAGCGGCTGAAACGGGTGAGTTTGGATTGCAACAAATACTTCCTGTTATAATGCCTCTTTTTCTACATTCTTTTAATGCCCCGATCACATAGGGTGTAGTGCCACTTGCGGCAAGTCCAACTACTACATCCTTATCGCTAATAAAATGTTTTTCAAGATCAGTCCATCCACCTAAGGGACTATCTTCTGCAAATTCAACTGCTTGTGTAATGGCTTTTTCCCCACCAGCGATCAATCCAATTACTAAACCATAAGGAACTCCAAATGTGGGCGGACATTCGCTGGCATCTACAATGCCCAAACGGCCACTGGTGCCGGCCCCAATATAAAAAAGTCTTCCACCCGCCAACATTTTGTCGCTAATGGCGGCACTCAATTTTTCGATTTGGGGAATTGCTTTTTCAACTGCATCTGGAACAGTTTTATCTTCCTTATTAATATTTACAAGCAACTCTTGAATCGACATTTTTTCGAGGTGGTTGTATGTTGAAGTCTGTTCTGTTACTTTAATAAACGTTGCCATAACAAGCTTTTAGCTGTGATAATCAATTAATCCTTTCATGGGTGCTTTTTGCACTTTTCCTAATTCCAATTCATAGCCATTACAAAGTTCTTGTAAAACGTCTTTGAATCCAAACGCAATGCTACCAATGAAATTGATAGGATGCGTCCAACTTTCCTTATACTTATAGATATGTGTGAAAAAGAAATCGTTTAATCCATCCTCAATGATATTCTCAATCATATAATGCCCACGATTTTCTGCAAGGAAAATAGCAAAGCTGGCAAGATATCTATTAGCTAAAGGCTTTTTATATACATTCTCCAAAATTTCAATTGGATCTAGTAGAAATCTTTTCTGAAAACTAACCATCAATTCTTCATCGAAAGTTTGATACAAATAATATTGAATCACTTTCTTGCCCAAATAAGCACCGCTTCCTTCATCACCAAGAATATAACCGATACCGGGACTGTTTTTTGTGATTTTTCTACCATCGTAAAAACAGGAATTGGAGCCTGTTCCTAAAATACAGGCGATTCCTTTTTGCCTGCCACAAAGTGCTCTTGCGGCGGCTGTTAAATCAGTTTCGACTGCAATCTTTGCTTTTCGAAAAACTTTTTTCAATACTGTTTTAAGAATCAGGGCATTATTTTTATTGCTCAATCCCGTGCCATAAAAATGCACTTCTTCCACAACAACATCCCTTAGTTTAGGTACGAGACGCTTTAGTAGTAATTGTTCTATCTGATCTGCATTAAGGAAATACGGACTAATCCCGACAGTCATGATCTTCTTTTTCTTGCCTCCGTCTATCAGACACCATTCGCATTTGGTGGCACCACTATCGGCAATCAATTTAACTGACATATTGATAATTTTTCTGTTCTATAATTCTTTCATTAACCTATCTCTCAAAACTGAACGCAACTTATACCATTCATCCGAAACAACAAACCTTTATCTCAGATTCAAGCATTAATACAGATATTCGCATCCTATTCAAGTTACAAAGAAGTATAGTTTATGGGAAGTAAAAAATTACAGGTTTGGCTACCTATTTTGTTTGCGCTAACAATGGTTTTGGGAATGCTCGTAGGATATCAGTTGAGAGACGAAACCGCTGGAGGCAGATTTTTAGGATTTTCAAAAAGAACTTCTTTGCAGGAAGTGGTGGACTTAGTAAAGGGTAGATATGTTGATAAATTTGCTTCAGATAGTATTAATCAACTTGCTGTAAATCAATTATTATCGCACCTTGATCCCCATTCAGTTTTAATTCCTTCTAATCAATTAGAAGCAGCCGATGAACATTTACAGGATAATATCAAGGGTATTGGAATTGAATTCCAAATTTTCGACGATACCGTAAATGTGATGAGTGTGATTAAAACCGGTCCCTCTGAAAAAGCTGGCTTACAAGTGGGTGATAAGTTCATCGCTATAAATGATTCGATTCAAATTACGGGTAGATCATTGAAAATTGATAAAGTAATGTCTTTATTAAAAGGCGGCGCTGGCACCAAAGTGAAGATTAAGATCTTACGTTCAGGGAAACTAATTGATAAAACTATTGAACGCGCTGCATTTCCTGTTCCCATCATCGATGTATCCTATATGCTTGATAAAGAAACTGGATTCTTGAGAATTGACAGGTTTGCTGACAGGTCTTATGAAGCCTTTATGGAGAGTATGGGTGATTTGAAGAAAAAGGGGATGAAGAAATTGATACTTGACCTCCGTGGAAATGGGGGGGGACTTTTGAAGGAAGCCATTGCTATTGCGGATGAATTTTTAGATGGGGAGAAACTAATTGTTTACACAGAAGGTGATCATCAACCCAGAATTGAAAACCGGAGCAGACGTGATGGTATTTTTGAAACAGGTAAACTAGTGGTTTTGGTTGATGAAAGTTCAGCTTCTGCTAGTGAAGTGCTTGCTGGTGCCTTACAAGATTGGGATCGTGCCACCATTATCGGTAGAAGAACATTTGGAAAAGGCTTGGTACAACAGCAGTTTCAATTAAGTGATGGAAGTGCAGTAAGGCTCACGATTGCGCGATATTATACCCCTTTGGGAAGAAATATTCAAAAGCCTTATGGGAAAGATCATCAGGATTATAATGAAGAATTATTGACAAGATTTCATAATGGATCGATGCTAAAAGCCGATACTGCAAAACCCAAAGGAAAAGCGTTTAAAACACCAGCAGGGAAATTGGTGTATGATGGCGGTGGCATTAGTCCAGATATCTTTATCCCCTTAGATACCGCAAATATTAGCGAAAATGTGTTGCGTTTATATTATCGAAATTCATTGAACAGTTTTGTATACAGATACTATGTTCAAAACAGAGAAAAGTTTGATAAAATTGAGAAGCCAGAAAATATATTGACTGAATTCATTCCTGGCGACAAAGAATATGGCGAATTAAGAAACTTTGCTTTAATTCACGATGGTGTGATCATCAATAGCTTTACTGAAAAGGAAAAAACGCAAATCAGTCAGCGTCTACAGACTTTAATGGCAAGGCAAGTTTGGCGTAAGGAAGGCTATTTTGAAATTGCTAATCGCTATGATCTGGCTGTGCAAAAGGGTTTGATCAATTTAAAATAAAAGGGGATTTATTTAGTTCTTAAAATTCAGTGTTTTCAACCGATTTTTTGCTTAAAATTCGGTGTTTTTAACGGTAGTACGTATTGATTAATTTGATTTATTTGTGGAACATTTTAAGTGTTCCCTAAATAATCCGTATGAATCAAAAAGTATTTACAGTAATGTTATTGCTATTAACTGCAATAAGTCTTATTAAAATCATTTTTATAGAGGAATGGACTTTAGTATTAGGAGGATTAATATTTTCTTCTATTTCATTTGTATCTGCATGCATTTTATTGCTAAAGCGATACAAAAAACAAAGTTTTATTTCTTTCGAAGAATTATAAAGAGTAGGACTAAATACAAAAAACAAAGGCTGATTATTTCAGCCTTTGTTTTTTTTTGCCTGATATTTATACTTAAATTTAGAAATAGTTAGCAAACCATTATTTCAGCCCTTAAAAAATAGCATATGCATCGAAAGGAATTTCTTCGTAATACTAGTTTGGCAGCAGCCTCTTTAGCAATTGCAGCAACTAACAAATCTTATGCATCTAATGCTGATGCCAAAGTTAAAATGGGAATCATTGGGGTAGGGCAACGCGGTCTTGGCCATCTAGATTTATTATTACACAGAGATGATGTGGAAGTAGTAGCTATCTGTGATGTGGATGCGCGCACATTGAATAGTGCAAAAGAAATCATCAAATCGAGTGGCAAAAAAAGTCCAGAAATATTTACCGGAGATAACCTTGCGTGGAAGCAACTATTAGAGAAAAAGCAATTAGATGGAATTGTAATTGCCACACCTTGGGAATGGCATAAAGAAATGATTATTGGAAGCCTAGAATCTGGAATTAAATATGTAGGCTCTGAAGTAATTATTGGCATTAGTTTAGAAGACCATTGGGAAGTGGTTCGTGCTGCTGAAAAATATAAGGGCCATGTGATGATGCTTGAAAATGTTTGCTATCGCCGAGATGTGATGGCAGTGTTGAATATGGTTCGTCAGGGTTTATTTGGTGAACTGATACATTTACAAGGTGGCTATCAACATGATCTTCGGGAGGTGAAATTCAATAACGGAACCGATGTATATGGCCATGGTGTTGAATTTGGTGAGAAGGGTTATTCAGAAGCACATTGGAGAACTGAACATTCTGTACATCGAAATGGAGATTTGTATCCGACTCATGGGGTAGGTCCAATTGCGAATTATATTAATATAAATCGTGGAAATCGGTTTACCTCACTTTGTTCCTTCTCTTCCAAATCGCGTGGATTACACAATCATATTGTAAAGCAAGGTGGAGAGTCGCATCCTAATGCAAAAGTGAATTTCAAATTAGGAGATGTAGTTACAACTTCAATTAATTGCGTAAATGGAGAAACTATTTTACTGCAGCATGATACTGATCTGCCAAGACCTTATTCATTAGGATTTAGAGTGCAGGGAACGGAAGGCCTGTGGATGGATGTAAATAAGAGCATCTATATCCAAGAGAAATCTGCAAAGCCGCATCAATGGGATGACGCCAAACAATGGTTAGATAAATACGATCATCCATTATGGCAGCGCTGGAGTAAAGAAACTGCAGGTGCAGGGCATGGTGGAATGGACTTCTTTGTGATCCACGCTCTTATAGAAAGTATTAAACACAAAACCGCTACACCACTGGATGTGTATGATGCAGCAACTTGGAGCGCTATTTCACCGTTGAGCGAAAAGTCGATCGATTTGGGCTCTCAAACGGTTGAATTCCCTGACTTTACAGGGGGGCAATGGATGTATCGTAAGCCAGTATTTGCATTAACTGATACTTATTAATTAAGATAATACATGGCATCAATTCCTTCGGAGGTTATAAAAGCCTATGGTTTAGATCTGCAGCAGATCAATGCACAGAATTTTGGTACAGGCTTGATTAATCATACATGGAAAATTGAAACTGCAGATGCGGCATTTATATTGCAGACGATCAACCAGCATGTATTTCCAAATCCTGAAGCCATTGCTAGTAATATCGATGCTGTTGGAGATTATTTGAAACTACATAAGCCTGATTATTTCTTCGTGAGGCCGGTAAAAACTTTGGAAGGAAATTCGATGGTATTTATAGATCATCAATACTTTCGGATGTTCCCTTTCGTAAATGGATCTCATGCAAAAACAGTGCTGGCTAATGCTAATGAAGCCTATGAAGCAGCAAAACAATTTGGGACTTTTACTAAACTCTTAAGTGGGTTTGATAGTGCAAAGCTTCAATATACTTTACCTGATTTTCATAACCTAACACTTAGGTATTATCAGTTTGAAGATGCATTAATAAACGGTAATCAAACAAGGATCGACCAGGCTCAAACCCTAATCGTTCAAATAAAAAAGAATATAAATATAGTTGATACTTATCAGTCAATACTATCGAATCCGGCTTTTAAATTACGTGTAACCCATCACGATACAAAGATCAGCAATGTTTTATTTGATGAATCTAATAGCGGGATCTGTGTGATTGATCTGGATACTTTAATGCCAGGATATTTCATCAGTGATTTAGGCGATATGATGCGAACCTATTTATGTCCTGTTAGTGAAGAAGAAAAGGATTTCAGCAAAATCGAGATTCGACCTTCCTTTTATAAAGCCATTATTGAAGGGTATTGCATAGAAATGGGAGATGAGCTTACATCCGATGAAAAAGATGCTTTGCCATATGCAGGTGTATTCATGATCTATATGCAGGCACTTAGATTTTTAACAGATTTTCTGAACGATGATAGGTATTATGGAGCCCGTTATCCGGATCAGAATTTTGTTAGAGCTGGCAATCAAATGGTATTATTGGAAAAATTACAAATGTTATAAATCTAATAATTTACTATTTATTTTCTTTGGAGAGAAATTCTAATGCTGCATCATCTTTAAATTCTTTGGCCAAACTAACCAACTCTTTTTTAAGTTGAAGGATTGTTTGTTTCGCAGATTTTTGATCAATGATATTATTCATTTCAGTAGGGTCTTTTTTTAGATCAAACAATTCCCAAGCATCTGCATCGCCATAAAATCTGATTAACTTATATCTTTCTGTTCTGATTCCAAAATGTGGTGCAACATGGTGAGGTTCTGGAAATTCATAATAGTGATAATACATCGACTTGCGCCAGACTTTTTCTAAAGGAGTTTTTGTAAGTAAGGGTAAAAAATTATTGCCTTGCATTTCTACAGGGGCTTGTAATCCAGCCATGGCAAGAATACTTGGAGCGAAGTCAATATTTACAATCATTTGATCCAGTTTTGTACCAGGCTTAACAATGCCGGGATAGCGCATTACAAACGGCGTTCTCAAGCTTTCTTCATACATAAAACGTTTATCAAACCAACCATGTTCGCCCATATAGAACCCTTGGTCTGAGGCATATATTACAATGGTGTTCTCAACAAGATGATTCGCGTCCAAATACGCTAAAATTCTACCAATATTTCTATCTAATGATTTAGCAGTTGATAAATAGTCTTTTAGATATCGCTGATATTTCCATTTTACGACGGCTAAACTATCAGACTTAATTGCTTCATATTCTTTTTGAATGCGATTGTAATAAGTTTCATAAGCTTTCTTCTCTTCTGGATTCATGCGACCGAACATGCCTCTTTGAGAATAGTCGACACCTATCTTTAAATCATTTCCAAGTAGCATTGTTTTACTAATGGTCATATCTTGATCGCCCGCTGCTTTTCGATTTTCATATTTGTCAAAAAAGTTACTTGGATAAGGAAAATCGATTTTGTCAAATGCACCAAGATCTGTTGTGTCGGGCATCCAATTTCGATGGGTTGCTTTTTCGCCAACTACCAGAAAAAAAGGTTTAGTACTATCTCGGTGATTGAGCCAATCAATTGAAAATTCGCTAATAATATTTGTGGTATATCCTCTATAACGTGCCGTGTCATTCTTCATGTCAATAAAATCGGGCTGAAAATATTGCCCTTGATCAGGAAGAATTTTCCAATAGTCGAATCCTACTGGCAGAGATTGCAAATGCCATTTGCCAACCCATGCAGTTTGGTAATTAGCTTTTTGTAAAATCTTTTGAACCTGCTGTTGACTTCCATCAAAACGTCTATTAGGAGAATTGTCTATTAAACCATTTAAATGACTGTATCTGCCTGTTAGTAAAACGGCTCTTGCCGGAGCGCAGATACTGTTTGTAACAAATGTATTATTGAATATAGCCCCCTCATTCGCAATTCTATCAATGGCTGGAGTTTGCATTAGTTTACTCCCGTATGCACTAATTGCTTGTTGGGTATGATCATCAGAAAAAATGATCAGGATATTGGGATGTGTTGATTGTGCTTCAACTTTAGTTACCAATGAAAGCAGGCAAATTAAAATCCATGTATTAAATTGATACCATCCCATTTGTATAGATTTTGTAGTACAATTTATCAATTGTTTTTAACACTCCATAAAAGAAAATGCCACCCTCTTTAAGTTGGGTGGCATTCATTTTCATATAGCATTTTTCTATCCCAATGGAACAAAGTCGCTCGCTTTTTTAGTAGCTAATTCTTCGTAGGTTTTCCATTTTAAGTTTACTAAATTCTGTGCATGCACCATCAATCTTTCCGCTTCTTCAGGATTGGTTTGAGTCAGCACTTTGTATCTTAACTCATTATATGCATATTCTCTTAACTTGATTGTTGGTCTTGGAGAATCTAATACAAATGGGTTTTGATTTTTCTGTCTTAATACTGGGTTGTATCTCAACAAAGGCCAGTGTCCACTTGCTACTGCCATATTCTGCTGGGTTAATCCGTTTTTCAGATCATAACCATGTGCGATACAATGGCTATAGGCAAGAATTAAAGCTGGTCCATCGTAAGCTTCTGCTTCACGTAATGCTAATAAAGTTTGTTGCGGGTTCGCACCAAATGCGATCCTTGCAACATACACATTACCGTATGACATGGCCTGCATCGCTAAGTCCTTCTTTCCTCCTGTTTTACCAGCTGATGCAAATTTTGCAGTTGCTGCAGTTGGAGTAGATTTTGAAGACTGTCCACCAGTATTAGAATATACTTCTGTATCCATTACTAATATCTTCACATTTCTGCCACTTGCTAATGCATGGTCAAGCCCTCCATAGCCAATATCATAAGCCCATCCATCGCCACCTACTAGCCAAACACTTCTACGAACTAACTGATCGCAAACAGATAGTAAATGTTTAGCAGCTGGAGCAGAAATTGGAGCTAATTTTTCTTTTAATAATTGTACACGTAATTGTTGAATAGCTAATTCTGATTCATGTGTTTGTTTTGCATTGATAATCTCATTGACAAAATCTTCCCCTAATTCGGGTTTCAATTCATTGAGCCATTGTTTTGCAAGGTTCAGTTGATTATCGGCAGTGATACGCATACCTAAACCAAACTCGGCGTTGTCTTCAAAAAGCGAGTTCGACCAAGCTGGTCCGCGTCCCTCTTTGTTTACTGTCCAAGGAGTTGTAGGCAAGTTACCACCATAGATAGAAGAGCAACCAGTAGCGTTTGCCACTAATAATCGCTGTCCGAATAATTGTGATAATAATTTCAGGTAAGGTGTTTCTCCACAACCTGCACAAGCACCAGAGAACTCGAACAATGGTTCTAAGAACTGAGCACCGTGAACAGTTGAGAAATCAATTTTAGAACGATCGTTCCAAGTGATATTTTCAAAGGTTGCAATATTTGCTTTTTCAACTTCAATGATCGGTTCTTTATCACTCAAGTTGATTGCTTTGCGTTCTTTGTTCAGTGGATCTATAACTGGACAAACCTCAGTACACAAATTACATCCTGTACAATCTTCTAAATAAACTTGAAGCGTGTATTGTGTTTCAGGAAATCCTCTTGCGTTAATAGGAGCGTGTTTAAATCCGTCACCAACACCTTTCAAATTATCTTTATGATAGAATTTAGAACGGATAACGCTATGGGGACAAACATAAGCACAGTTGCCGCACTGGATACACATATCTGGTTCCCAAACAGCTACAAGATCACTTACATTTCTTTTCTCCCACTGTGTAGTTCCACTAGGGTAAGTGCCATCAATTGGCATCATACTCACAGGTAAGGTGTCTCCATGATCAGCCATCATGATAGCGGTAACATTCTTTACAAAATCAGGTGCTTTATCAGAAACTGTTTGTAAGTTATTATCAGCAGCAGAAACCGCTCCAGGATAGTTTACTTCATACATGTTTGCCAATGTTGCATCCACAGCAATGAAGTTTTGGTCGATAACTTTTTGTCCCTTTTTAAAATAAGTTTTCTCAATTGCTTTCTTGATTTGTTTAATCGCAGCTTCTCTTGGTAATACACCAGATAATGCGAAATAACAGGTCTGCATGATGGTATTGATCCTTCCTTTCATTCCAGTTTCTCTCGCAACAGTTGTTGCATCGATCACAAAGAATTTGATTTTCTTGTCGATAATACTTTTTTGAACCTGACCAGTTAATTTACTCCATACTTCATCTTTGCTATAGGGACTATTCAATAAGAATGTAGCACCTTCACTAGCATAACTCAGCATTTCTACTTTTTCTGTGAAGTTGAATTGGTGACAAGCAATGAAATCTGCTTTAGAGATCAAGTATGGTGCACGAATTGGTTTTGGTCCGAAACGTAAGTGTGATACGGTTCTCGCGCCAGATTTTTTAGAGTCATATACGAAATAACCTTGACCGTATAGCTCTGTATTTTCTCCAATGATCTTAATGGTGTTTTTATTAGCACCAACAGTTCCATCAGCCCCTAATCCAAAGAATAGACCTTGTCTCCATTCTGATTCATCTAATTTATATGACGGATCGTATGACAAACTCAAATGGGTAACATCATCGTTGATACCAACAGTGAAACCATTTTTTGGGTTCGGTTTTTTAAGTTCATCATAAAC
>CAIJLK010000011.1 GCA_903821465.1 uncultured Bacteroidota bacterium
GGATTTCGATTGCACGCAAAGTTGCCGCCGTATCAGTCGTAAAATAGGGATTGCCTGTTCCAGCACCAAAGATAACAACCCTAAATTTTTCCAAATGCCGCACTGCTTTTCTTCTGATAAACGGCTCGCATATCTCTTCCATCTTAATTGCCGACAATAATCTGGTATCTACCTGTATGCTTTCGAGGGCAGATTGCAATGCCATGCAATTAATCATAGTTGCTAACATTCCCATATAATCTCCATGTACCCTATCCATTCCACCTTCCTCAGCTTGAACCCCTCTGAAAATATTTCCTCCTCCTACTACCACAGCTACTTGAACACCATCTGAAGCAATATCCTTAATGTCTTGGGCATATTGCATCAATCTTTTGTTGTCAATTCCAAATTGCAGGTTACCCATCAAGGCCTCTCCGCTTAGTTTCAATAAAATTCTTTTGTATTTCATAAGGGGTAGCGTTTTAATTTAAACTCCCTTTGTAAAAGAGTCAAAAAAAATCCCCCTATTCGGAGGATTTTTAAATTAGCTAAGTGAAAATCGCTTGAAGCCTGTAACTGTCAAGCCATTGTCGGCTTCTTTCAGGTATTGAGCAACTGATTTTTTACTATCCTTGATAAACTCTTGGTTCAATAAGGTTGATTCTTTATAGAACTTCGCAATTTTACCTTGAGCAATCTTTTCTACCATGTCTTCAGATTTACCTTCTTGACGAATTTGGTCTTTTGCAATTTCAATTTCTCTTTCCAACAATTTAGGATCAACATCACCTTTGTCAACTGCTACTGGAGACATTGCTGCAATTTGCATTGCAACGTCTTTCAATATTTCAGCGGTAACGTTAGGCTTGTTAAATCCAACTACAGTAGCCAAACGATTACCAGGGTGAATATAAGCAGTAACACTAGGAGCCTCAACTAATTCATAACGAGTCAAGTCTATCTTTTCTCCAATTTTACCTACATACTCGGTAATTTTATCTCCTACCGTTAATTTAGTTCCGTCGTAAGAAATAGATTTCAATTCTTCAATTGAAGCTGGTTTCTTATCAATTGCCAACTGTGCAATATTATTTACAAAGCCAGTAAAATCTTCGTTTTTAGCAACAAAGTCAGTTTCACAATTCACCATCACAATAGCACCTGAAGTATGGTTTGCATTGGTTTTAGCAATAATCACTCCTTCATTTGCATCTCTATCACTACGGCTAGCTGCAACTTTCTGACCCTTTTTACGCAATAAGTCAATGGCCTTTTCAAAATCACCTTCAGCTTCGGTTAAGGCTTTTTTACAATCCATCATTCCAGCACCAGTAGATTGGCGCAATTTGTTCACATCACTTGCAGAAATGGTAATTGACATGGTAACGGGTTTTAGATTGGTTATTATTTTTTACGTGGTGCAGAATTTCCTCCTGGACGAGATCCGCCTGGGCGAGATGCAGGGCCAGAACCTGGTCCGCTCTTACGTGGGCGTTGTTTCACTCCGCCTGCTGTAGCAACAGCTGGTGTTTCTTCGTCAGAATATTTTTTTAATTTAGAAGAACCGCTAACTAATTCTTCAGCAAATTCTTTCGAA
>CAIJLK010000012.1 GCA_903821465.1 uncultured Bacteroidota bacterium
GAGGTTCAAATCCTCTCGCCCCGACCATGTAAATAAAGGTTCTCAACTGATTTCCTGAAATAATTCAAATCAGAATAGTTCAAAAGGGTTATACAAAAGGTTATACAAATTTAACGGTTAGCCCTTTATTTATTGAATCTAGAACTTTCAATCAAGGTTAATTATGAGTGAAATTAGAAAATCCCTTCACAAGGATATTGTTGGCTTAATTTGCTTATCTGACTTGATTCCCAAGATAACCGCTGCTGACGGCTGTAATGAAAAGGAGGCCTCAACTTTTCTCTTGCAATCTATTGCGGAAATAAAGTCAGACCTAAAAATAAAAATCAAGTATGTTAATTCGATTCAAGCGATCTTAGGTGATGAAGCATTTAATAGGATTCAAGAACCGTTAGTAAAAACAATTCACTTTGGGAATTTTGTTGAAGGGGTGGATAGCAATCATTCTCTGCAAGAATACTATTTTGATTTTAAGCAAATAGCTGCATTACTAAAAGAAAAAAGCATTGATATTGGCTCGCAAGCACCTCTTCCCACTTATTTATCAAATTATCCAGAATGGGCATTTAAATATATATCTTGGAAAACATTTACAAGACATGAAGTCGCGTTGCTTTTATTGAATTTTGATCCCTTTTCAAGGCACACGTATTTTGAGGAAGAGGATCATCCGTTTAAAACCGAATATGATGGCCCTTATTTTTTTGCAAATAAATCCTTGGATCAAGGGATTGCAGGCGGGGAATTAATTTCCCAGAAAAATGAATCTAATCAGGAAATATTTGACCACGGAAATATTAGGACTTGGTGTAGAAAAATAGGCAAACAATGGTGCATTCCTGTTGCTCCAGACCTGGGGAATGGAGAAGATCTGGCTACTCTTAGATTTGGTTCAACACTTGGAGAAAGGATCGTTCAATTAACAGAAGACAACAATCAGAAGCAATCAGAAATTAATAACCTATCAAAGGCGGTTGATAGGTTAAATAATGAGATTAAGCAATTATTAAAAAAGCTAGAAGATGCTGCTATGAATCAGCAGACTTTGAAGTTACAGATTAATTCAGAAAATGAAGATGTTTTTAAATCGTTCAAAAAGGAAATCATGTTGCGTATGATTGGTGGCATGACAACTATCCTTGGAGTACATCAAAAAATGGACAAACTAGATGGTTTTAAGGATCTTGCTAAAGACCTTGATTTAAAAGGTGCCAAATTTGATGAAAAAACTTTAAGAAAATACCTGAAAGAAGGATTAAATCAATTGAATGTGCATAAGTAAATAAAGGCTTAGAGGTTCAATTCGAGGGAATTCCCTTTTTTTGAAAGGGAATTCCCTCGAATGTGATATTAGGCTTGGAATACTCCCATCAAAGCAATTGCAATTCAGCAATGCTTATATTGGGAGTGAATTGTGAAAGTTAAAGTTAAGGTATCAACTGCGAAAGAATTTAAGTCCGCAGAGGAGCCCCCTCGTTACGGTAGAGTCGGCAAAGTGGCGAAATTGATGGACTGTGGAACCAGCACCGTCTGGCATTACGCTAAAAATGATCCTGAGTTTCCGTGCCCATTAAAAGTTGGACAAAGGCTTACGTTATTTGATCTGCAAAAAGTTGTGGATTTTATTAATCGTAAAAATGGAGGTTCAAAATGAAACCTCCATTTATAGAGAAAGCCAATTGGAATCCGCCTTCTCCAATTATCGAAAAAATGAGCCCTGAGAAATACCCAATTTCATCTTTGCCAATTGAAATTCGGGATGTAGTAGAAGAAGTCACCAAATTCTTGAAAACCCCTGTCGAAATGGTTGCATCTTCATTCTTGTGCGCCTTATCGCTTGCTGCGCAAGGCCAGGTTGATGTACAACGCGCTAATCAACTTGAAGGACCAGTTAGTTTGGATATATTAATTGTTGCAGATTCAGGGGAGAGGAAGACGGCAATAGATAACCTAGCTTTTAAGTCGGTTAGGGCTTTCGAAGGGAGGCAACAGGCTCTATTAAAAGTAGCAAATAAGAAATATGCTGCTGATTTAAAAGCTTGGGATGCTCGAATCTCAGGTGTTATTGAAAAAATTAAGCAGCAATCAAAGAGCTCTGGTTCAGTCAGCGATCTTGAAAAGAGGTTGTGCGATATTGAGGCATAAAAACCTATAAAAATGAAATTCGCTCGATTGACTTATATGGATGTCAATATGGAGGGGTTGTTGTATGCCTTGAAAAATACATGGTGCTGCGGTGGAATTATTCTTTCTGAAGGTGGCTTGTTATTGGGTGGGCACGGCATGAATAATGAGTCGGTTTTAAGATTTTTTTCTGCGCTCAACCAGCTTTGGGATGGTAGCAAGATATCTGTAGATAGAAAAAC
>CAIJLK010000013.1 GCA_903821465.1 uncultured Bacteroidota bacterium
CCATGAACCCTGCTGGAACTGGCAGTTTAATTGCACAAGGTATTTCTTGGTCTAGCTTAGAACTTAATCCACTTTGTTATGAAATAACTTTCTCCTATAACTCTTTTGAATTTGGAACTATCCAACTTCAATTAAGAGGTTTAAACCCTTACGAGCATAGAGGCTGGGTTTTAGGAAATACGTTTAACCGTGGGTCTATCATTTTTGGTAGAAGCAATGGCGATAATATCAATAAATGGGGTGTTGTTTCTGATAATAAATGCTACCAAACTAACGATGGAACTGTAGGTTTTATTAAGATTAGTGGCGCAATTAGCTACTGTGAAATTACTAATAACACGCTAATGTATGAAAATTTACCTTGCGTTGGGTTAAACAATACAACTGATTTTGTTGGTAGCGATGCAGGTAACAATAATATTATTGGTAACGAATCATTGTTTTATACCGTAGGATTCCCTATTTTTGATGACGTAGAGAATTTTTCTTGGACGCCTGTGTCTAGTATTACTGGCGCTGATTTTTCATCGGCTATCGGTAATGTCACAAAAAGAGGCAAACTTTGCACTTGTTGGTTTACTGTAACTTGGCCTGCAACTTCTGACTCGGCTTCGGCTCAAATTATTAACCTTCCTTGGACAACCGCTAATAATACTGCGGTTCTTGGCGGCGGTAATATTAGTTCATCTGATTACGCTTCTGGTATATACGGCGTTCCAACAGTTAACGCAAAAACGGTTACTTTTAAAAATTTATCAGCATCATCGTTAACTAACGCTAATTTATCTGGAAAAACCATTTCAGGCTGTATTAGTTACTTTTTAGCATAATGACCCAACTGCTCTATATTGAACAAAAGGCAAAGTTATGAACTATAAATGGTCAATTCTTGATATATCAGCCATTGATGGTTTGATTACTCATGCCAAATACAAAGTAGAACTTTCTGATCAAGATCAGATTGTAGAAACTGAAGGAAACTGGTGGTTTGCTAATCCAACACTAAAAGTACCATTTTCTGATGTTACAGAAGAAATGGTAGCTTTTTGGATTGAACAAGAAACTATGAAAGACGGCATAAACCTTATAAAATCTAGGTTAGAAGAACAGTTAAATGAGCTAAATAAGCAAGATTCTGTTGTTGCGCCTTGGTTGCCTCAAGTCTTTACCCCTAATTAGGAGCTTATATGGCAGTTAATCTTTCACCTATTGGTGGCGCAGGATGGCAATTTTTTGATAATGATGGAGTTCCTTTGTCAGGTGGTCTTATATACACCTATTTGGCAGGAACATCCACTCCACAAGCAACTTATACATCTGCATCTGGAATTATTCAAAATTCCAATCCTATTATATTAAATTCTGCTGGCAGACCTCCAAGTGAAATATGGCTTTCAAGCGGTGTTTCATATAAATTTGTATTGCAAACTGCTGCTTTTGTTCAAATTTGGAGCATGGATAACTTGCAAGGACTTCCTTCTGCTGGTCAAGAAGGATATATAACAGCGACTCAAGGTCAAACTGTTTGCACAGTACCATTTACTTATTTGTTGGGATCAAACTCTTTGTATGTTTTTGTAAATGGATCAAAGCAAGTTAATACGTTAAATTACAATGAAACAAATACCTCAACTGTTACATTTATTAGCGGTTTAAATGTTGGAGATATTGTGGAGTTTACTCAATGACAAAACCTATCGACATTATTAGTAGGGCATTAAAAGATATTGGCGCATTAGAAGCTGGAGAAGTTCCAACGGCTGATTCTGCTCAAGATGCTTTTGATATGCTTAATGACCTGATTGATCAATGGTCAAACGAAGATATGATGGTGTTTAACACTACAGAAATTATATTTCCTTTGATTTCTGGTCAAGTTCAATACACCATTGGCCCTAATCCATCAACTGCAAATTACATTGGAGCATCATTTACAGGCTCAATTACAGGAAATGTTTTGACTGTTACTGGTCTTACAACTGGTGCAGTAGCTCAAGGACAGACCTTAAAAGGCACAAGTATTGTTGCTGGCACTAAAATTGTTGAATTTATTACTGGTGCTGGCGGTCAAGTAAATGAAGTTGGTACTTATCGACTTAACATTACTTATCCAACTCCAGTAGCTTCTCAACTTATTACTGCTTACTATCAAAAACCATTGTTTATTGATCAAGCTTATGTAAGGGTAAACACTCAGTCAAATGGACAAGCTGTTCCTAATGGCGGTTTAGATTACCAAGTAGCTGTTTTGTCTTTAGATAATTACAATCAAATAGGTTTAAAGACTTTGAATGGCCCTTGGCCTAAAGCCCTTTATTACAATCCTAATGCTGATACTGGTAATGTTTTTGTATGGCCTAATCCAGCCCAAGGTGAGATGCATATGTTCTCATCTACCATTTTCAGCAATTATGAAACTTTGTATGACGATATTGTGCTTCCACAAGGCTATTCAATGGCTCTTAGATGGAATTTAGCTGAACGCTTGATGCCTATGTATGGCAAAGCTTCAGCAACGCAAATTGGCATGATTAATGCTTATGCAGCTCAATCTAAATCGACTATTAAACGCAACAATATGCGACCAATAGCTGCTGCTGGTTATCCAGACTCTATGTTGGTGGGTCGTAGTCGTGATGCTGGTTGGATTTTATCTGGTGGGTTCTTTAGATAATGGCTGATTTTGGCTTTGTTGGCCCATCTTATGAAGCTCCTTCAATTTACCAAAGCGATCAGGAATGTATTAACTTTTACTTAGAGATTGATCCTAATAAAGGTCAAGGCTCTAGAGGTGCAATAGC
>CAIJLK010000014.1 GCA_903821465.1 uncultured Bacteroidota bacterium
CACTTTTCACTTTTATCTCTTCACTTTTATCTTTGCCGTATCTTCGCAATTCTATGCAGGTAATAAAAAAAGTGGTCGGTGCCGAACTGAAATATTTCGAGGAATATTTCGACCGAACTTTTAAGAGCGATAAGCCATTGCTTGATCGAATTCTAACTTATCTGGCTAGCAGAAAGGGTAAGCAAATGCGTCCCATGTTTGTTTTACTATGCGCTAAAATGGGCGGCACCATCAATGAACAGTCTTACCGTGCAGCCTTATTTGTTGAAATGCTACATACTTCCTCCTTGGTACACGACGATTTGATCGACGATTCCATGCAGAGACGCGGGGCTTATTCTGTTAATGCTATTTGGAAAAATCGTGCAGCTGTGTTTACAGGCGATAATCTTTTTACGAATAGTGTATTGTTACTATTAAAGAATAAGGACTATAAAATATTACAGATCTTCTCTGATTCAATTGGCAAAGTAATTGAAGGGGAATTATTGCAGATGGACAAATCGCGCAAATTGAACCTTGATGAAAGCGTTTATTTTGAAATTATCAAGGGGAAAACGGCAACCCTACTTGCATCTGCATGTGCCACTGGAGCTGCATCAACATTCACTGATCAAGCAATGATCGATAAATTGTATCAGTTTGGTGAAAAGATTGGAATTGCTTTTCAGATCAAAGACGACTTATTAGATTTTGGTGATGTTGCCATTGGAAAACCTCGTGGTAACGATATCAAAGAAGGAAAAGCAACCTTACCGCTGATCTATACTTTCAATACCTGTGAACCCGCATTGAGAAAGAAGTTGATGTATATTTTTAAACATCGAAATAAAGAGGAAGAAAGTGTTAAATACTTGATCGAAGAAGTAGTTAAAAATGGAGGCATGGAATATGCTTCTCAAAAAATGCTTTGGTATAGCGATGAAGCATTAAAAATCTTACACGAATTTCCTGCATCAGATACAAGAGATGCATTAGAAGAACTGGTGAATTATACTACCGGTAGAGTACATTAAAATTAGCTTATTCTTTTTCAGAATAATGCTGTTTTATTATTTCTTCCATTATTGATAGTATCTTGTTTCCGATTAAATATTTGATATGAAATTATTTGTTTATGCACTTGCAGTGCTCTCTTGTACATCTCTATTTGCACAGAAAAAAAAGGATGATAAAAAAACAGTTGTTTCAACAACCGCAACTGCAATTAATTTGGACAGTCTTTTTAAACAAGTTCGTTTTCGATCGATCGGACCCTTTCGCGGCGGACGTTCTGTTACATCAACTGGTGTAGTTCAGAACCAACTAGTCTATTATATGGGCAGCACCAGTGGAGGAGTTTGGAAAACCGAAGATGCGGGACAAAGCTGGCGTAATATTTCTGATAACTATTTTAAAACTGGTTCAGTTGGTGCGATTGCAGTTGCGGAAAGCGATCAGAATGTGGTGTATGTTGGTATGGGCGAACATGCGCCTCGGGGAGTAATGAGTAGTTATGGTGATGGAGTTTATAGATCAACAGATGCAGGTAAAACCTGGAGTAGGCTTGGATTAGAAAAAACGCGCAGCATCTCTTATATAAGAATTGATCCGAAAAATCCTGATATCGTTTATGTTGCTGCTCAAGGTGCGATGCATGGCGCTACAGCAGATCGTGGCGTTTACAAAACTACTGATGGCGGCAAAACATGGAGGAAGACTTTATTTGTTGATGATAATACGGGTTGTGCAGATTTATCGATGGATATGAATAATCCGCGTATTCTCTATGCTGCTATGTGGGATTATAGAAGACTGCCTTGGGAAATGCGCAGTGGTGGAAAAGGAAGTGGATTGTATAAGAGTGTTGATGCAGGCGAAACATGGACCAGAATGGAGAAAGGCCTTCCAAAAGAAATGGGTAAAATGAGTATCAGCGTTTCACGCGCCAATAGCGAAAAAGTATATGCATTAATTGAAAGTGATACACAAAAAGAAACAGGCGGATTATTTGCAAGTGAAGATGCTGGAAAAAGTTGGAACCGTGTTAGCAAGGATCATCGACTTACACAACGCGCATGGTATTATATCGAAGCATTTGCTGATCCAAAAGAAGAGAATACTGTGTATGTCTTGAATTCACCTGGATTGAAATCAACCGATGGCGGTAAAACATGGAATTATATTGGTGGCATTCATGGCGATTTCCATCAGCTTTGGATTAACCCCAATAACAATAAGAATATTATTATATCCAATGATGGTGGTGCCGGTGTAACATTTAATGGTGGAAAGGTTTGGAGCACAGAAGACAATCAGCCTACCGCTCAATTTTATAGAATTAGTGTTGATAATTTATTCCCGTATAATATTTATGCTGGTCAGCAGGACAACTCTTCCGTAAAAATCAAAAGTTGGAATCCGAGCGGATGGCAGATTGATCAATCAGATTGGACCTACACTGCAGGTGGCGAAAGTGCATTCATTGCATTCGACCCGAATAACCCCAAACTCTCTATGGGCGGTAGTTATCAGGGCACAATCAGTTTGTTCGATAACGATATCAAGGAAGGTAAAAATATTATGGAAGCCCCGATACAATATCAGTCTTTGCAACCGAAGGATATGAAGTATCGCTTTAACTGGAATGCACCTATCACTTATAGCGAACACGAGCCCAATACTTTTTATCATGCGGGTAATGTGCTGTTTAAAACGGCTGACTATGGTAAAAATTGGGTAGCTATTTCGCCGGACTTAACCAAACATGATAGTACCAAAATGGGTATGAGCGGAACGCCTTATACAAATGAAGGTGCGGGCGGTGAAAACTATTGTACCATCATGTATGTGAAAGAATCGCCGATCGAAAAAGGCGTGATCTATACTGGTAGCGATGATGGTGTTGTGAGTGTTACAAGAGATAATGGAAAATCTTGGAATACTATTACCCCTCCTGATTTAGGTGAAGCAATTGTAAACTGTATTGATGTTTCTCCTTTCGATAAAGCCACTGCCTATATCGCTACTACAAGGTATAAATTCAATGACTTTACTCCATCGCTTTATAAAACCAGCGATTATGGTAAAACATGGAAGAAGATCGTGAACGGAATTCCTGATGGTGCTTATACAAGATGTATCAGAGAAGATCAGAACAGAAAGGGTTTGCTATTTGCTGGAACTGAAACCGGATTGTATATTTCATTTAACGATGGAGAGCAATGGCAACAATTACAATTGGGATTACCGATTGTTCCAATTACGGATTTAAAAATACATCAAGGAAATCTGATTGCAGCAACAATGGGAAGAGCATTCTGGATCTTAGATGACCTTAGTGTTTTACGTCAGTATGATGTTGCTAAGAATGATCAGTTTGTATTGCTACAACCAAAAGAAACTTATCGTGTTTCTGGAGCCAGCCAATTAGATAAAGTGTATACTGATGAAGATTTGGAAAATCCTTTACAATCTAGTGCTGGTCTAAATGCAGCAACAGGACTTGTTTTATTTTATCAGCTACCTGCAAAAAAAGATTCTACTGCAAAGTATAGTTTGGAAATAAAAGATAGCAAGGGCAATCTAGTTAGAAAATATGCATCTGAAGCAGATAAGGATTTTGTAGGGGGTTATCCAGGAGGACCATCACCAGATCCATTGTTACCAACTGGTGCAGGCTTGAACAGATTTGTTTGGGACTTACGCTATCCTCCACAAACAGGGATGATGAATGTATTTATTGAAGGTGGATATGATGGACATAAAGTAATGCCTGGCGATTACACAGCCACACTAAATGCAGGTAAAGAAAGCAAAACTGTTGCTATTAAAATTTTAGCAGACCCACGCATTAATGGTACAGCTGCAGAATATGAGGCACAACATATTTTACAGACTAAAGTTGAAGCAGCTATTGTTGATATTCATATTTCGGTAAACAAAATGCGTAAACTAAATAAACAGATCGCCGATTTAACGGAACAATTAGAAGCCGGAGATACCACTGCTAACAAAACGATTCGCGATAAAGCAGTAGCGATTACAAAAAACCTAAGTAAATGGGAAGAAGCCTTGGTGCAAACCAAAGCTCAGAGTAACGATGATATCATTAATTATATCAATAAACTAAGCGCTGATTATATTTTCTTGAAAGGCGATCTGGAATCAAATATTCCTTACACCACAAAGGGTCAGGAAGATCAATACCAGTTCCTAAATAATCAATGGGTTGGTTTGAAAAAACAAATGCAATTGCTCGTGAATAATGATATTTCAGAATTGAATAAACTCTGTAAAGAAAAAGATATTGCTAAAATAATCGTGGGATTATAAAACGAAAATGCCCCCGAGACTGGACTGCCCCCAAAAAGTTAGACACTTAATGGGGGCATTTTTTTATTTCTGATTATATTTTTTCTCGGCTGCTTTTGCTTTTTCAAAATCAAGTACAACGCCATTTATACAATAACGAAGACCAGTTGGGGGTGGACCATCTTCGAATACATGACCTAAATGCGATTTACATCTACCGCATTCAACTTCAGTTCTCTTCATACCAATTGTATTATCTGGCAAATAAATAATGGACCCTTTACTAATGGGTTCATAAAAACTCGGCCAACCACAACCACTGTCAAATTTCGTATCACTCTTGAATAAAGCGTTGCCACAAGCAGCGCAATAATAAGTCCCAATTTCTTTAAAATTTTCAAATTGACTGGTATAGGGGCGCTCAGTTCCTTTTTGCCGCGCTATATAATAAACTTCTGGCGAAAGAATATTTTTCCATTCATCTTCTTTCATTACTACTTTGCTGTTGTCAGTTCTTGAGTAAGCCGGATTATTCTTGTTGTCCATCTTTTCAACTTTTTTTTGATCATTTTGAGAATAGCAGCTTTGAAGGCAAAATACTGCTGTAATAACCGCGATGATATTTTTAATCATGTTTTAAATATTTTTATTCCATTAGTGGGTTGTTGAAGTTCAAATTATACAGTTCCTGTTCCAATTTTTTCATGTTAAAAAATATTTAATATGAATTTTTCAACGAAATCATTAATAAATATCACCTAATCAAACGTCTGATGCCTGTGAAAGTTCGGTTTTTGAACATTTTTAAGCGAATTAATTGCCTGTTAATGTTATTTAACCCACAGGCCGTATATTTGCTCCTCATTTAAGGTTAGCAAGTACCATGATTAATATTATCCTATTTGGCCCTCCCGGAAGTGGAAAAGGTACACAAAGTGAAAAGCTCATTGAAGCTTATGGATTAATCCACTTATCTACGGGTGATATTTTACGAAGAGAAATTGCAGCAGGCACAGCATTGGGATTAGAAGCAAAGACTTTAATGGACAAAGGTAATCTTGTTCCAGACGAAGTAGTTGTTGGAATGATCAGTGCAGCTTTAGATGAAAATCCGCAGGCAAAGGGGTTTCTGTTTGATGGATTTCCTCGGACCGAAGCACAGAGTATTGCGCTTGATAATTTACTTGCTGAAAAAAATACCGAAATAGGAGTAGTACTTGCATTGGATGTGAGCCAAGAAGAATTAGAGAAGCGCTTACTGCAAAGAGGATTAACCAGTGGTCGCCCAGACGATATTAACAAGGCCATCATTAGCAACCGAATTGTTGAGTACCAGACCAAAACGATGGTTGTTTCCAATTATTACAGCAAGTTTGATAAAGTAGTACATGTAAAAGGCGAAGGAACGGTAGATACTATTTTTGTATCTCTCCGCAGCGAAATCGATAAAAGATTGTCTAATTAATAGTAAGATTTTCAACCAACACCAACTGCGATCCCGCTCTAACTAGGCGGGATCATTTTTTTTCCAACCTATCAAGCCTTAGATTTGTTTTAAACTAATGTAATGAGGCAATTGGAAAACTATATTCTTGGTCATTGGGTCAAGGGCGATGGTGAGGGCCAAACTTTGTACCATGCTGTAAATGGGGATGCAATTGCTTCTGCTAGTACGCGTGGATTGGATCTTGCATCTGTTTTACATTTTGCCCGTCAGAAAGGAAACCCTGCCTTGCGTAAAATGAGTTTTCAGGAAAGAGGTTTAATGTTGCGCGCCCTCGCCCTGCATCTGCGCGAACATTTGCACAAGTTCTATCCAATTAGTTACCAAACAGGAGCTACCAAAGCAGATAGTTGGGTAGATATTGAAGGGGGTATTGGCAATTTATTTGCTTATGCTTCACTCAGAAAAAAATTTCCTGATCAGCCCTATTGTTTAGATGGAGAATATCATTCACTGAGTAAGTCCAATAGCTTTATGGGTCACCATTTACTTATTCCCAAAGAAGGTGTTGCCATACATATCAATGCATACAATTTTCCTGTATGGGGTATGCTCGAGAAAATAGCCGTGAATTTATTAGCTGGAGTTCCTGCCATAGTAAAGCCTGCAACCGTTACTTCTTTTTTAACAGAGGCTGTTGTTCGGGAAATTGATGCTTCTGGAATATTGCCAGAAGGCGCATTGCAGTTGATTTGTGGAAGTGCAAATGATTTACTGGATTATGTAGATGGACAAGATATTATCACATTTACTGGTTCGGCAAAGACCGGACAAATGCTAAAATCGCATGCAAGAATCCTATCAGAAAATGTTCCATTTACCATGGAAGCAGATTCATTAAACTCAATTGTTCTTGGAGAAGATGTTGATCCATCTATGCCTGAATGGGATTTATTTATTCGTGAAGTGCGTAAGGAAATGATTAGTAAATGCGGACAAAAATGCACAGCCATTCGACGCATTTTTGTTCCTGAAAATAAAATAGAAGATGTACAGCTTGCACTCAAAAAAACTTTATCAGAAACAATCATTGGTAATCCTCTGAACGAAACTGTTCGTATGGGTTCACTAGCAGGAATGTTGCAACGAAATGAACTGAAAGAACAAGTACAGAAATTATTAGCCTCTTCACAAATCATATATGGATCGATGGATAGTGTTGCAGTAATTGATGCAGACGCTGAGAAGGGTGCCTTTATGAGTCCCCTTTTATTATTCAATCAACAACCAATGTGCAGCGAAGCAGTTCATGAAGTAGAAGCTTTTGGTCCGGTCTCAACTTTAATGCCTTATAACAGTTTGGAAGAAGCGATCGCTTTGGTAAAATTGGGTAAGGGTTCATTGGTAAGTTCTATTGTAACGAACGATTCGAAAATAGCGACTGACTATGCCATTGGCGCTGGTACTTATCATGGTAGGATATTGATTTTAAATCGCAGTTGCGGAAAAGAAAATACTGGTCATGGTTCACCCCTGCCACTATTAGTTCATGGTGGCCCGGGTAGAGCAGGCGGAGGAGAAGAAATGGGCGGGATTCGAGGAGTGAAACATTATATGCAAAGGGTTGCCATTCAAGGTTCGCCCGATATGATTACAGCAATAAGTAAAGTCTATCAACCAGGAGCTTCAGGAATAACTGGCGGGTTACATCCATTTAAAAAATATTTTGAAGAGCTTGAAGTTGGCGATCAAATTCTCACCGAGAAAAGATATATTACAAAAGCAGATATTGATGCATTCGCAGAATTAAGTGGGGACCATTTTTATGCTCATTTAGCTGAAACAGATTTTAATGGCACCATGTTTGAAAAGCAAGTGGCACATGGATATTTTATTATGAGTGCAGCTGCTGGTTTATTTGTAGACAGTTACGAAAAAAATCCAGTGTTACTGAATTATGGCATTGATGAACTTAGATTCACGAAACCAGTTTATGTTGATGATAGTATTCAGGTAAGATTTACTTGTAAAGAAAAAATTCCACAGTCGAAAAAAGAACCATCTGATATTGATAAGGGAATTGTAAAATGGTTAGTAGAAATTCTAGATAAAGAAAATGAAATAACAGCTATTGCTACCATATTAACCATGGTTGCAAAATTGAAACAAGAATAAATTGATTGTATGCAACAGACTCAGTCGTCCTATGTAAGTTATCAGGTTGCCGAAAAAATTGGTAGCATTGAATTTTTTACTGCACAACACAATTCAATGCCTTCGGCTATCTTAAATAAATTAGCAGAACTCATTGAGGAAGCGGGCAATGATGAAAACAGTAAGGTTTTGATTTTAAAAACTGCTGGAGAAAAAACTTTTTGTGCGGGTGCATCATTCGATGAATTGTTACTCATACAAAATGAAGAAGAGGGAAAAGCATTTTTTAGTGGCTTCGCAAAAGTGATCAATGCCATGCGTAAATGTCCTAAGTTTATTATCGGTAGAATTCAAGGAAAAGCAATTGGTGGAGGAGTAGGATTAGCTGCAACCTGCGATTATACTTTTGCTACAACCGATGCGTCAATCAAGCTATCAGAACTAGCTCTTGGAATTGGGCCATTCGTAGTGGCCCCGGCTATCATCAGTAAAATTGGTAAATCTGCCACTTATGAATTAGCAATTGATGCTACTAATTTTCGTTCTGCGGCATGGGCAAAAGAAAAAGGATTATACACAGAAATATATCGCACTTCAGATGAAATGGATCAGGCCATCCAAAAACTTGCTTATACCCTAGCTGCTTCCAGCGAAAAAGCAATGAGCGAGATTAAAAAAGCATTTTGGCAAGGCAGTGAAGAGTGGGATCAAACCTTATTCGATCGTGCGGCTATCAGTGGAAGGTTAATTGTTTCAGAAGAAGCAAAATCCTATCTCATGGCATTCAAGAAATGGAAATAAACTTTATATATTAATATTCTAATTGCCCTATATGAAAATTTTGAAACGAGTTCTCCTGTCTCTACTGGTAGTTATTTTACTTATTGCTGCAGGCGCTTTTTTTTATCTGCGTTCATTACAACCTAAATATGAAGCTAGCTTACAACTTCCCGGTTTGCAATCTCAAGTAGAAGTATTGTACGATAATTATGCTATTCCACATATCTATGCACAAAATGAAGAGGATCTTTTTTATGCATTTGGTTATGTGCACGCGCAGGATCGATTGTTTCAAATGGAAGTATTGAGAAGATTGGCCGACGGCCGACTATCAGAAGTGTTTGGTGAAAAAGCATTGCAGAGTGATAAATTTTTTAGAATGCTTAGTTTTCGCGAACATGCTAAGCTAACCCTAGCAACAGTTTACAAAGACCCCAATGCCCCATTTGTAAAAGCTGCTAAAGCTTATCTAAAAGGGATCAATCAATATATTAAAGTAGGAAAAACACCGATTGAATTTACCATTGCTGGCATTACTAAATCAGAATTTACCTTGGAGGACATGGAAATTATTGTGGGTTATATGGGATACACTTTTGTAGGAGCATTTCGTGCAGAATCTGTTGCAACACAAATAGCCAGCAAATATGGGATGGATTATTTTAATGATGTACTTAATGGTTGGCCAGATTCATTACATAAAATTCCTGTTCAAGCAGGTGAAAACAAAGTGATGCAAAATGCAGCCAACACTTTAACCAAGATGGCTACAGATGTTACAGCCATGCAAAACAATTTGCTATTCCCACCATTCTTTGGTTCCAATGGATGGCTAATTGCTGGCAGCAAAACAAAATCAGGAAAGCCCATTTTATCAAACGATACACATATTGCATTTTCACAACCTTCTATTTGGTATGAAGCTGAATTGGTTTGTCCAGGTTTTAATATTTATGGTAATTTCTTAGCAGGCACGCCTGTTCCAGCACTCGGTCATTCTGATAAAGGCGGTTGGGGCTTAACGATGTTTGAAAATGATGATGCAGATTTTTTCCACGAAAAACGCAATCCTGACAATGCTAACCAAGTTTGGTATAAAGATCATTGGGAAGATCTGTTAGTGCGCAAGGAGACCATTAAAATTAAAGGGAAGCGAGACCTTCCTTTCGACATTAAAAAATCGCGTCATGGTTATATCATGAATGGTGCATTCGACGGGGTTAAAGACATGGAAGACCCGATTGCTTTGTGGTGGGTATATCATCAATTCCCTTGCAGACATTTACAGATATTCTATAATCTTAGTCACGCTTCAAACGTTGCAGAAGCTGCTATTGCAGTAGAACCTTTAACTGCACCCGGACTCAACTTTATGTGGGCAGACACTTCAGGAAATATCGCATGGTGGGCTGCTGGTAAATTACCAATCCGTCCGAAGCATGTAAATCCGCAACTAATTTTGGATGGGTCTACAGGATTAGATGATCCGCAAGGATGGTTAGATTTTAAACAAAATCCACAAATATTAAATCCTGCACGTGGGGTATTGTATACTGC
>CAIJLK010000015.1 GCA_903821465.1 uncultured Bacteroidota bacterium
ACACAAAATAATACTAGTTAAAAATAAAATGCACCAATGCTTCATTGCGCTACCTGTTACGAGTTGATAAAAATAGGTGATTGCAATTATACATTCAGATAGGCCAGTAAATGGTTGTAATTATCTTTTAGTTCGTTGGCATAATTCTCTTCACCGAAATAGTAGCGAACAATATATTCGTAGCGTTGAAAAGTTGCAACGATCGCAGAGACTTCGATCTTATTTATTTTCAAAGTAATGATCACCAACCCCGTTTCAGGTTCTGTAAATGTGTTACACTGAGTGATGAGGGCATCGTTAGTTTCAACCAGACGACTGATCTCACCGAAAGAGAAATTACGTTTTGAAATTTCCAGAACAATAATTCCGCCCACTTCGTTGTTGCCTAAAAAATTCGAAAGATATTGGATTAGTTCAGCCACTGGAATTACACCTAATAATTCATTCTGTTCATTAATTACTGGAACCAAAGAAATTTCTTTATCGGAAGCCAATTTCAGCGCTGATAAAAAATGTTCTTCGCCCTTTACCGAGTAAGAGTAAATTAAAGTGGTATCAAATGCGAGTACTTGTTCTTCTGGAAGATCTAGCAGATCTGACTTTGCCACCAATCCCAAATATTTTTCTTCGGCAATCACAGGAAGGTGTTGCACATCGTAATCATCCATCAACTGCAGCGCCATAGAAGCACTATCATTCAGATGTACTGAAGGAAATCCGGAATTAATTAATTGGGTTGATAGCATGCTTATCTTTCTTTATTGTCTGCAAAAAAGAGGCCAGTGCTGAAAATGCTAGGGTAATTTTTTCAAGAACCCTTCTAATATTCTATTGAATTCATCAGGCACTTCCATCATTGGAGCGTGGCCGCATTTATCAATAAAATGCAGTTCGCTATTAGGAATTAGTTTTTGAAATTCCTGTCCAACAAAAGGTGGTGTGATAATATCGTTATTACCCCAGATCAGCAGGGTAGGTTGTTTAATTTGATTCAGTTCTTCACCCAAATTATTTCTGATAGCGCTTTTTGCGAGAGAGATAATCTTAATGACTTTAATTCTGTTATTAGTGATCTCGAAAACCTCATCCACTAATTCAGTAGTAGCCATTGCCGGATCGTAGAAGGTAACTGCTGTTTTCTTTTTAATATATTCTCGATCGCCTCTTTTTGGATAGCTATCGCCCATACCATTTTCAAACAGGCCACTGCTTCCGGTAAGGATCAGTGATTTAATTCTTTCTGGATGTTTTATAATATGAACCAGTGCAACGTGTCCGCCAAGGGAGTTGCCCAGTAAATTAATATTTTGATAGCCTCTAAGTTCAATAAATTTTTGAACGTGTTTTTCCAAACCACCAACAGTGGTATGAAAGATATCTAAATCAAATAAGGGTAATAAGGGTACAATAACCTTGTAAGATTTTCTGAAATGTTCCACCAAGTCGGCAAAATTGCTCAATGCCCCAAAGAGTCCGTGTAACAGCAAAAGTGGTTCGCCATCTCCTTCTTCAATAAAATGAAATTTATCCTGTTCTTTAATTTCGTAATCCATCTCATAATTTCTTAAGCCGGCAGTCGACCATCAAATCTCCTATCAACTATATTGCGAAACTGCAAGATTTCGAGGAT
>CAIJLK010000016.1 GCA_903821465.1 uncultured Bacteroidota bacterium
AACTGGATTTCAATCTGGTAAAGCCGTCCTTTGCTGTCCTTGGCTTTGACATCCACCACGCTGAGTTTGTCGTCCAAAAATTCTTTGTCGTTGTAGGGGTTGAGAATCTCCGCTTCGGTTATCGGTGCGGTTAAATCGCTGGTTAATATCGCATTCAGGAAATGCACCAGCAGGTTGCGGTTTTCCTCCGAGCCGAGCAATGCCTTGAATACGCAATCTATCTTGGGGTCTATGCGGTGTTTCATGGTGGGTTATTGTCGGGTGGTTACAAGGATGTAAGCCGCCGAATGAGAATGGTTGAGTCAGCAATATCTGGCGAAACACATCTATGGTTCCTCCTTACGGCCTTAACTGTAAACATCTAGCAAAGAAGTTGTAGCAAAATCTAAGGATACAATAAAAGCATTCGATGCGGCTAATGATCGCTCTGGTGTATCTTCTTTATCTGGATCTGCATAATCTGATATTCCACGAAAAATAAAAGATCGTATCGGATTAGCTTTCTTTAAAGATTTTTCAAACATATCAGAAGAAAATCCTCCTGCTTCTTTATCTATGCATAAAATTTTATCTGAATAATTTCTAATGAATTTACGTAGCTCATTATTAGAATCATTAGATCGTAAGACAGCTTCAGAAGATGCAACATTACCTTGATAAACAATAATATTATTTTCATCATCCAACTTAATTGATACAGGGTCACCTTTTTTGGTTACGAAGTAATCATTAATACGGCTCAATTCCCAAGCAGGTATGGGAAAAGGTTCTGCTCGACGTTGATAACTATCATTATGCTCTACGCGATCATCTGCATATAACACACCTGTTCCTATGACTACTTGTCCTAGTTTAACTTTTTGATGCATACCTCCAGCGATTCCAACTAAAAAAAGATAGTTTGTATCAACTTCATCAAGAATTGAATTGATTGCAGATATAATTGATCTATTACCTTGTTTAAGTGTTTGTGTTACGCAGACTTTCAATGCTTTTGAGTTATAAGTAATATCTGCATATCGAAAAATACGCTGTGATTGTTGACCCTCTTTTATTTGTATTTTTCCATATTTTTCAATTACATCAATAACAGTTATAAGTTCATCTGGAACTATAACTATGATAGCAATATCAACTTTTGGTTTTTTTGGCATAATTGGAACCTTTTTTAGAAAGCAATAACGTTTTATATGAATAGAATGAGGGATAATATATTTTAGAGTAACATCTTCTGATGCTGGCGTTACCATTATATTTTTTAGAAAATCTGATAGTAATGTATTAACAGTAACATATATTTTTTCTGGTGATATAACTGAATATATAGCAATATCAGGTGCTGCAACCTGAGCACAATGTTTAATTATCTGTTGACCAAGAGTAAATGGTGACTCGTTTTTAACATCAGAAAATCCTTCAACAGAATATGGCTTATTGCTTTGATCTATACCTAATAATAGTGCTATATTAAGATAAGAATATTGTTCAAAGAAAGATTCATTGTCTTCAATTTTAATAATCTGAGCTGCTAAATAAACAAGCCATTCTATATATTTATCACCACTTGCAACTATACGACATTCGAAAATACCAGAAATACTATCATAAATTTCAGGACATTTATGAAGAATCGTTATAGAGTCATCAATCCGAGTTCGCCTATCATATTGCCTAGGTACGGAACTACTTCTTGATCTTTCGATAATTTTACATATTCTATTCAAAATTTCTTCAATTCTTATTAAACTTTTTTTGTCTCTTGAAGAGTAACGTAATTGAAAAATAAGTACCCCAGAATATTCCGTAATCCTTTTAATCAAGCCACGATCATCCAGCGTTAGATCAATCTTTTCTGCTAATTTATGACAAACAACAACATGAGCATTGATTCTATCTACAAGTTCATCCATAGTGTTTTCTAGTTGATCTAATTGAACTGATTGATCTGATTGAAACTTTAAGGTTTTCCATTCAGAATCATATTTATGCCAATCACTATCTCCTTTAAGTGCTTCAAGCTTTGGTTCAATTAACATTGTCAACTTATCGAATTCTTTTTTTTCACCATGTATTTTAATAGCTAGATATTGCCAATAGTACACCAATAAAAGAGTTTTTATACTGATATTACCAACATCTTTGATAAAAACTCTAAGATTATCTAAGTCAACTTCTGTACCCCACATTTCGGTTGTAGGCCAATATAACTCCCAATTTGCTTTAGTAAATCTATCAAGTTTAGTTGAAGCTTCTTGTACTATACTCTGAGGGAAATTGTTTATAAAAGCGGTAAATTTAAAATATGCACTATTCAATGAAATTAAATTAGATGGAAGTGAATCAATAAAGCGTTCATTCTTTTTTATGTACATTGCATTGAAGAAGAATCTGTTTTTATTCCAGAATCTACTGAATATTTGTAATTCAGCCCCAAGAGCTAATAAAGTTTCTTGAGGCGTATAACAAGTAGCCATTACAATTATTCTTTGATTAAAATCTTTAACAGTTTCTGAATTTGATCTAATAGTAATAAAGGCTTTAGCTAATGTTACCGCAATAATAATTGTTTTATTTTCTTTGTCTTTATCTAAAATAATTGTAGGTGAATGTGTGATTGCATAACCATCCTTTTGTTTTTTTATAACATTATTATCTACCAATATATTAGACTTGTTCCTGAACCTGTTCGTGCTTTCAATACTGCCTTATAATAAGGTATTTAAACCCTACAATAAATAGACAACTCATGGTCTACGAACAATTTAAAAAGCTGAATGGCAAGAAGCATGACCGTCAGATT
>CAIJLK010000017.1 GCA_903821465.1 uncultured Bacteroidota bacterium
ATAAAGCGAATTAGCATTTCCATTTTGATTTCTCACTACATCATTTAAATAACCTAATTGAGTTAAACACCAAATAATTAACCCAAAAGGGATTAGTATTATTCCAATTTTTTTAAACTGGTTTGGAAGTAGAATTGCCGTTTTCATTTTTTTTATAAATGTAAGTAGATTTTCTATATGTAAAGCTAACTTTACATATAGAATTACATTTTTTAACAGCTATGTAATAAATTAGATGGAAATAGTTGCGGTTACTTTCCTGTAAAGTGAATATGTGGGTTGATCTTTGCCATAGATTTATTTTATATTTATTGAAATCATGTACTTTTTATGAATGTAAAAACAGCATATCAGGCTTGGTCAGATCAGTATGATTCCAATGAAAATAAAACAAGAGACCTAGAAGCAATCGCCTTAAGGTCTGTGCTTTCTTCAATCGATTTTCATAAGGTTTTAGAATTTGGATGTGGTACTGGAAAAAATACGGTTTGGTTGGAAACAAAAGCTGATCAAATCACTGCAGTAGATTTTTCTGAGGCCATGATTGCTAAAGCTGCTGAAAAAATAAAATCAGCAAATACTAAATTCATTATTGCTGATATCAATAAACCCTGGGATTTTACGCATGAAAAATATGATCTCATTACCTATAGCCTAGTGTTAGAGCATATACAAGATCTGGATGCAGTTTTTAGCAGGTGCGAACTAGTTACAAATGACCAGGCATATATTTATGTTGGCGAACTTCATCCATTTAAACAGTATGCTGGTTCTAAAGCCAGATATATGACCGAATCTGGCGAACAAGTTGTTACCTGCTTTACGCATCATATTTCAGAGTTTGTTCAGGCAGCTAATAAATATGGTTTTCAACTGCACTTACTGGAAGAATGGTTTGATAATAACGACAAAACTCAAATACCTAGAATCTTAACTTTACTATTTCAGAAAAATTTAACAAATTCTATTTAATACAATTAAATAAATTGACATCAAATTGCTTAACCAAACAAAAAAAATCATGAAAAAAACAGTTATTTTATCTGCAATGGCTTTAATGCTTGTATTCACTTCTATGGCTCAATCAAAGGGAAAAGAAGGCAATAAATCTGAAACTAAGCACGAAGCTAAAGAAGCTAAGCACGAAGCTAAAGAAGCTAAACATGAGGCTAAAGAAGCCAAACACGAAGCTAAAGAAGCTAAAGAAGGAAAAGAGAAGAAAGAAGGAGTTGAGAAGAAAGAGAAGAAGGAAGGTGGTGAGAAGAAAGAGAAGAAGGAAGGTGTTGAGAAAAAAGAAAAGAAAGAGAAATCAAACGGATAATATTCTCTTGAATAAAAAAAAGCAGGTTTTAAAAACCTGCTTTTTTTTAGAATTTAAAATTAATCCCGATCTCTATATAAAAATAATTTTGAATTTTTTCTACAGAACTAATAGAACTCGTACTAGTCTGTGGCTGCCCATTACCTCCAGAAGTTCTTGTTGAAGTTGTGGTTGTTACTAATACCGATGGATTCTGAGCTATCGAATAAGCGGGTGAAATAAAAACTCCAAAACCCTTTCCATAGTAATTAATTGGAAGAGAAAATTCATAATTCATCAAGCTCAGTTTATCTGCATCAATTGTCTGAATGGTTGTTACGTCAGAACCTCTTACCACATTCCCTGAATTAGAAGTTTTGTTTTTGCGACTATTACTATATATCTCACTATAATGTCTTGTGCTGAAATTAACATTAGCTGTTGGTTCAATGCTCCATTGGTCATCAGCGAAACTGAAATCATGTGAAAAATCAAAATTCACACTAACATCAGATTTCCCTGTAGTAAATATGGCCCCTAAACTAGTTCCCAGATCTATGAAATCGTTCAAATAATAAAAACTCGCACCAAGATTTCCAAGAATCTCTGAGCTAACAGATAAACTTTTAGAGTTGTAAAAATTCTTATCAAAAGATCCGGCTACCAAAAACCGATCGTTTAGTAATTTTTGATACCCAATTCCTAAACCAATCAGATCAATTCTTTGTGCATAAGAACTAGTTAAATAGGAAATACTCGTTTTTGCATAAAGCCCTGATTTATTTAAATACTTGAAAGATCCCGTCATATAAGGAACAGCTAATGTATCAGCCCTTCCATTATAGATCTGATTACTAGAATACCCCAATTTTAATTTAAATGGTTTGGGTTTTGCTTCCTGCGACTGGGCAAAAGCAAATGCTAAGGTAAAAACGATGAGAATAAATAGTTTCTTTTGAGAAATCCAGTTCATGAGTGGGATTGACGAATTAGTAAATTTTTATTTTTTGCTAAAATAATAATAAAACTGACCATTTAGATATTCATTTTGCAGACAAAATCAGACCATTGGGTAATTTTTGCTTTAGGGTCATTATTCCTAACGATATGCTCAGAGAGCAGAACCCATCACACTTTTATGCCCATATTGAAGGCATCATATCAATTGAAAAAAATAAATTATCTCTAATACTTAATTTTCTGATACTTATATAATCAATCATTGAATTATAGTTGCAGTTTCTGTGGTTTTTTACATTTTTTTGAATACCTTATTGAAGAATACTTATTAAGATTAGCAAACAATGTTTAAATTTTCTTTTGATGAATTATGTTAGAATACCTTCAATGATTTTATTTCTTCTGTTTTCATCAGTCGTAAAGTCTTTTGGTAATGATAGTTTGTTGATGAACAAATTACTACATAGAATCGACCAGCTTCAATGTAAAGAAAATGGTGTTTTCCCAAAAGGAATGTTTCCGAGTTACAGAACCTATGCTTTGAATAAACAAATTGAAAAAGCTGATCAAAATATATTTTTTACTGAGCTTATTGGTTTTACATTAAGGGATATTTTGCCTCAACTTTCTGGCCCACAACAAAAACAGGCTTCGCAAATCATTCAAAATACTTTACCCATTTACCCGAAATTTCAAAACGCAAAGGGGCGACCTACTTATAATTTCTGGTATACCAATCCGCCTAAGATTTTGCCTAATGCTGGCTGGTTAAATATGTTTGATAAATCAATGGCCTTACCAGATGACATGGATTGTACCGCAATTGCCATGCTAGCACTAGACGCTTCAGACGCTACCGCTATACAAGTACATTCTATCATGCAATCCTTTACCAATAATGGGGCAAAAAAAATGCAAAGCATGTTAGCAGACCAAAGAAATTATGGGGCCTATTCAACTTGGTTTGGAAAAAATTTTCCGGTCGAATTTGACATATGTGTATTGGCCAATATATTATGCTTTACACAACGCTATAATATTCCGTGGACAAAAGCAGACAGTGCAAGTTTGGAATTGATTGAAAAAGTAGTATCTGAAAAAAAACATATTACCAACCCAATTGATGTTTCTCCCTATTATAGTAGAACGCCTAAAATATTATACCATTTAGCTAGGTTAATGTCTGTTAAACCGATTGCATCCCTAGAAAAATACAGAGGGCAATTTATTGAAGAAGCCAAAACCTATTTAGCAAGTTCAACCAATTTCATGGACAATGTAATTCTACAAACTTCCCTTTTAAAGTGGGGAGTAAAATCTTCGGAAATAAAACGATTTAAAACAAAAAGTTTGGAAGAGTTAATTGAGGTTGGTTCCTTTTCCTTTTTTGACGGTGATTTGGCAAATAAGTTCTCAAATCCTTTGAAAAAATGGATGAGAAGGGCAAAACTTGGAAAGTTCACATATGAATGTGAAGGATATAATAATGTATTGTTACTGGAGTATTTGGTTTGGTACAATAAGGATAGAAAGAAGATATAAGGAAGGCCTAAAGGAAAAGTTGTATTAATTATGTCAGCTAATCTTAGCCAGCTTCCAGACATTGTAAACCAATTTTAAACGATTAATCGGTTTATCCATATCAATCACCAATACTTCTCTTGCCTCTTTAAACCAATCAATATTCTTACCCTTTTTATTTTCAATTTGTATCAGGTAATCTATAGCAACTATTGTTGACCCGATTAGTGATAACATAATCAGACTAAAATATCTTTTTTCTTTTTCTCGATAAGGCAATGCAATGATTTTTTGTTTCATTACTGTAACTTTTTCAAGAAAAAAAGCTTTAAACAAAGTGAAATCTTTACAGGTATTGGCAAGTGTATAGCTTTTTTCCTGACAGTCCTTATACATGTCAAAAATATCATTACTAAGCTGGTGTAATCCCCCTATATCAAATAATAACTCTCTAATATTGTCATTCGGTGTTCCAAAAAAGTGTGTAAAATAATAAACATAAGAAATCATACCTTTCTCCCAAGTAATTCTCTGGAGTTCACTTTGGGAAGTACTTGGATTGAATTGTTCTAAAGTATCAACCTGAATTTTCAGCACTTCTTCTAAAATATTCAGATAGGAAGCTTTATTAGCAGCTGTATCAATCAGATCGGAACCAATTTCTTTTACAATTTTCGTCATGAATATATCAGCTTCAAACGAAGCTGGATCAATTGTAAGCTTTTGAATTTGCTTAGGATCAAGATTTAATTCGTCGAATAAATCGTCATAGAGAGGAGTAAATACACCTAGCATTGTGGCCAATTTTCTATCCTCTAAGGTAAAAGGTTGGCTAAATAATTTTTTATAACTAACGCACATAATACTAGGCACATATAAGCCGTAATTAGTTAGTATTTTAAATTTTTGATATGGTGTAAGAGTACCGTTATATTTCTCCTCCAAGTATTCTAAGTATGGCTTAATATTTTTAGCGATATATTTTTTTTGAAATTCAAGCTCTTTATGTAAAGAAATAGCGGTTTTTAAAAAAGTATATAAATTCATACAGAATTAAAATTGGCATTAATAAATGGCAAACTGCCAAGATGCTAAAATTAAAATAAAACTAATAAATTGAACAAAAACTTATGTTTCATACTAATTGTTGTTTTTTGTTTTTTTGTATTATCTTAAAGGATATTTAAAAATCCGATTAGTACTCATATGATCTTGAGGGCCTACTAACGACCTATTTCATTCAAAATGACTCAAAATATTTCCATATTAATTATTTCTATTTTGGTATTTAGTTCTTGCAAAAAGACCAATCCAGTAACCCAAGTTGAACATCAAACTATTTACGAAACGTCTACAAAAAACCATGAATGGAATAATGGTTTTGAATCATCATTACTTTCGTCATTTAATAATCCGTATAAACCAATGTTTATAAGTGGGTATACTTATTTTGATTATAACAACGATGGCATTTTTGACATTTTTGGCAGAGACGATAACTCACCAGATGGGATTCACAGATTACATGTGTGTGTTAATGATGGTAAAAATAATTGGACAGAAATACCCAATGTGATAGAAACACAAACTTTCAATCTTTACAGAAAAATAGTCTCCGCTGATATTGACAATGATGGAGACCTTGATTTTGTTGGATTTATTGCAGAAGATGCTAATTCAAATATCGTAAATCCACATAATCAACCAGCAGGGGGAATTGATATCTTTAGAAATGAAAAAGGCATTTTTAAATTAGAACATGTTGTTCCTTTAACTGTAGGAAATGATTTTTTCTTTCATACTGGCGTACTTGCAGATATTAATCATGATGGATGGATTGATATTGTTGCCGGAGGAGGCCCTATAAAAGTTTTCTTAAATGATGGGACTGGCCATTTTAAAAACCAATCTTTTGAAGCTGGTTTTAAAACCGGATCAGGGGAATTTGATTTTCATGGTGAAACTGGTGTATTTGAATTAGAAGCTGCCGATGTAAATAATGATGGTTATGTTGATTTATTAGCTGGATTTGCAAGGAACCTTACTAGTTATCCAAACTGGCATAGCGACTTATCTAATTACAGTTTAACCGCCCAAATTTATTATGGGAAAGGGTCTTATCCATTTATAAATGATGTTTCCACTGTCTTACCAACAAATTATAATAGTAAAAATGCTACCCCTCAAACTCTAATCAATTTATTTGATTGCACCATGGATTTTGCCATTTCGGATTTAAATAATGACGGCTATCTTGATATTTTAACCTGGAGTTTAAATGCAGATGGTCCTTCAGGTAATTCTGCTATTGAATTATATGAAAATAATAAAGATGGTACGTTTAAGAATATTACTAGTTCTTTCTTTGATAAGGGTGACAATGAATTTTTAGGAGTTGGGAATTGGTTTAAAATTTGGGATATAGACAAAGATGGTGTCAAAGAGATTCTATTTGAAGTCACACCGGATATTGGAAATGGGAATACGAACAATTTCAATGGCTGGAAAAATACTAATGGAAAATTCAAAAAAACTATTTTACACCCCGTTTATTAGTCTGTTTTATATTCCTTTTTGTAATTTTATTTTGTCATTATGTATAGTTTACTTTACTTTTGATAAAATTTACAATCATGAAATCTTTACTATTACCTCACTCTTACAAGAAAATTGGATGGGTATTATTGGTGCCGGCAGTTTTGGCAGGGCTCATCTTTGTAGTCCTTAATTTTCAACTACCATTCGAGCCTAAGATCAATACTTTCGGCTTATTCGGAATGGGGTTTGAAATTGGACATGCAAAACAACCCGCTTTTCGGGTTAGTGAAATTGAACTAATCCCAAACTTGATTAGTATTATGTTATTAATTGGCGGCATGTTTGTAATGTTTTCGAAAGAAAAAAGAGAAGATGAATTCATTAACCAAATTCGTTTACACAGCTTACAGTTCTCTGTTTTCATCAACTATAGTCTTTTATTGCTTTGCATTTTATTCATCCACGGACTTCCATTTCTTGATGTAATGGTATACAATATGTTCACGGTAATCATTATTTACATTATTAGATTTCACTACTTGCTTCTCAACAATTCAATCATTAAAAATGAACAATAAGATTAAAATTGAACGTGCGGTGAACAATCTTACGCAAGAACAATTGGCCGAACGGATTTCGGTTACAAGGCAAACGATCAATGCAATTGAATTAAAAAAATTCGTTCCATCAACAGTATTGGCTCTGAAAATATGCAGGGTTTTTAATAAGCCGGTTGATGAGGTTTTTATGTTAGAAGAAACTGATTAGTAACTAAATCACAATATTGCTCTCTTACAGATTAAGTTTAACTTTAGGTAAAACATTAATCCTGTGTCATGAATTTAAAAGTATTATCCTTTCAGGTTGCAGATAGCATAGATATCAAACAATTTAAAACTGCATTTACCGCTAATATTCACTTTGCAGATTCCGATGAATTATTCTATCATGTAGATGAATTCAAATATCTCTACGTTTTTAAATATGGAATTATTTGCTTTTTAGGATATGATGAAACAGAAATGTCTGGATTCTTACAATTAATTACCCCGTATTGTAAAAACTATTTTGATCAACGGTTAAGTGATGAGTTTGATATTGAAACCAATGCCCCTTCTATTAATTATGGTTATAATAAAATAGAAATCCCTGATCCCAGTATTGATGCGATTAGGCTGATTATGCTCAATGTTTCTCAAAGTGTTTCGTTAGACTATTTTGATCAGCAAACAAATCTTTTATTGGAGGAAACTAATTATCAAACTCAGGAATTAGAAAAGAAAGGTAAAATCGATCTTGGAGGTAAAGAACTTAAGAAATATATCGGAAGAACCTTGAATCTAAAGAATAGAATTGCGGGGAACCTGTATATTTTTGACTCACCTGAAGCAACATGGGAAGATGAGCATTTAAATAAATTAGATCTTGGGTTAAAGAAAACTTTTGACCTTCAATCACGTTTTCGAACAATTCAAGAAGGATTACAAATTGTAAAAGAAAACCTTGAATTATTCAAAGATCTACTTCAATATCGAAACAGTCTTGTTTTAGAATGGGTCATTATTATTTTGATCTTAGTAGAGGTTTTAAATATCTTTCTAGAAAAAATATTTAAATGAGTATCATGTATAAAGAACTTTCTGAAAAAATGAAATCTGGAAATCCATTTCGTTTAGACGATCCGGAATTTCAAGAAATAAATGACTTAAAGGACAGAACTTTAAGTTTATCCATTCAACTAAATAACTCTACCAATATTGATGAGATAAGAGATCGATTGAGCGATATTATAGGAAGTAAGATCGATGAGAGTACTACTATTTTTGTACCCTTCTTTACAAATTTTGGACGCTATATCAGCATCGGTAAAAATGTATTCATCAATCATGCCTGCTCATTTTTAGATATGGGTGGCATTACTATAGAAGATAATGTATTGATAGGGCCTAAAGTAAATTTAGTTTCAGAAAATCACCCAATTGATCCAACTCAAAGAAAATCGTTAATAGGCAAACCCATCCTGATTAAAAAAAATGCTTGGATAGGTGCATCCGCAACCATATTACCGGGTATCACTATAGGCGAGAACTCAATTGTTGCTGCTGGTTCTATTGTTACAAAAGACGTTCCTAGCAACACTATCGTAGCAGGAAATCCTGCAAAAAAAATAAAGTCAATAGCCCAGATTTAAGAATAGGGTAGCTTTTATCACACTTGCTATTTTTAAAATTGTAGCTGTAGAATTTTGCTGTAAAATATTCATATAGCCAAAAACAAAATTGTCGTGCTTATTCACAGCATAACTTAATCCTACAAAAGCACGGTTTTGATCAAATAGATGATTGGCTATAGAAGTACCGTAATATAAATAGAACTCATCACCCAGTGCTAAAGAAAGTGATTTTGGAGAAAACCCCATTTTGCTTAGAGGAAGCGAATAAAAAATATTGTATCGCAACTTATAGGTGTTGGTATAATTATTACCAGCCGTTGAATCGTTCAATACATTCTCTTTCCACTTCTGTTCGAGCCTTACCCATTGCATGAGCTTGTATTTGGTGGAATTGTTGAACCACTGAAACTGCTCCCATATAAAATGCTCTGGTATAGAAATATATTTATGACCCTCTCCAGGCATATAATCGGTATAGCCATACCCTGCTGTAAACTTATTGTTGTTTTTTAAAAAATAGGTGCCGGCAAACCGGAGGGTAAACTGTGAAAAATTATTAAAATAGTTATCATTTGTATGAATTTCACCATCTAGCCAGGTACCCCACCTACTATTGAATTTAATATTGGCATTATAGCCTGTCCAAATTTGTTGCTCATACACAACCATTTTCTGCGCAAATAATGCCAGAGGAAAAACAAACAGTGCTACCCATATTACAACAAACTTCAATACTTGAACTTTTAATTAGGTTGCAATTTACAAATTAATTCTAGCAAGGCATATCTTGAAAAAATAAATTACCGGAGCCCCAATCATCGATATATTTAAAGTCAGTTAATCAGAACCCTATTCCTTTCTTTTACTTAAGTTGTACTAACGCATATGAGCAAAGAATCTCCAGCATTAAAAAAAGTTCTAAGACCTATTCATCTGTGGTCACTAGCAGTAGGTCTGGTTATTTCCGGAGAATATTTTGGGTGGAATTATGGATGGATGGCCGGTGGTACAATTGGCTTTTTAATAGCAACTATTATTGTTACCATTTTATATATCACTTTTATTTTCAGCTTTACTGAGCTTACAACTTTTCTTCCGCACGCTGGGGGGCCTTATGCTTTTGCAGAGAAAGCCTTTGGGCCAATTGGCGGACTCATTGCAGGTTATGCTACACTTACTGAATTTGTTTTAGCACCACCTGCGATTGCCTTAGCCCTAGGTAGTTATGTTCATTTTTTATATCCCGCCTTCTCAGTAATGCAAGTGGCAATTGGTTCTTATATTATTTTTACAGCTATTAACATTTTAGGGATTAAGGAGTCTGCCATTTTTACTTCTATTGTTACCATTATAGCAGTAGCTGAATTGTCCCTATTCATTGGTATAGTATCACCACATTTTAAATTGACAAATTTCGTGAAAGATGGAATGCCCTTTGGTATAAAAGGTGTGTTTGCTGCACTACCCTTTGCTATCTGGTTTTATTTAGGCATTGAAGGTGTGGCAATGGTTGCAGAAGAAGTAATTGAACCTCAAAAAAATATTCCTAAAGGGTACATTTTAGGTTTATCAACCTTGATTATTTTGGCCTTAGCTGTAATGGTTGTAACAGGAGGCTTAACCGATTGGCATCTCTTAAGTAATATAGATTATCCTTTACCAGAATCGATCAGTATTGTATTGGGTAAGTCAAATAGCTTTACAAAATTTTTTGCGGGGATTGGTTTATTCGGATTAATTGCTTCCTTTCATGGACTGATGGTGGGTTATTCGAGAGAAATTTATGCATTATCAAGAGAGGGTCTATTACCAACTTTTTTAAGTGCGATACATCCAAAATTTCAAACCCCACATTGGGCTTTAATAGCTGGTGCAGTAGTTGGATTATTCTCTTTATTTACAGGAACAACAGATAAAGTAATTATTATTTCAGCATTAGGTGCAGTAGTAATGTACACGATTTCTATGCTTTCTTTACTATATATGCGTCAGAAAAATATCATCACAAATCAATCTTTTAAAACTCCCTTCTATCCCTGGTTTCCTCTTATTGCCTTGCTTTTGTCGCTCGTTTGTTTAGTAGCAATTATTTGGTATAATCTTTATCTAAGTATTATTTTCTTTACTGGCTTAGTATTCGTGCTTTTAATATTTATATTTATGGGGAAACATAAAAAGACTATTATTTAATTAAGATGGCTTACCGTTTTAAAATTAATGACCACCAGTATGTTTTTAACGATTTAAAGACCTTACTAGCAAAGGCTTCTCCCTTTCGCAGTGGCGATTCTTTAGCTGGATTGGCTGCGGCCTCTTATGAAGAACGGATAGCAGCTCAGATGGCTTTAGCCGAAACACCTTTATTGCATTTTTTAAATGAGGCAATTATACCTTATGAAAAAGATGAGGTTACCAGATTGATTATTGATTCTCATGATGCAGTTTCATTTTCAAGAATTAAAAGTTTTACCGTTGGGGAATTAAGAGATTGGCTATTGAGCGATAACGCTGATACTATTACCTTACAAAAAATGTCATTTGCTTTTACGCCAGAAATGATTGCCGCAGTTAGTAAGCTAATGCGTAATCAGGATTTAATAATTGTGGCAAAAAAATGTATCGTAGTTACTCGTTTTAGAAATACGATTGGTTTAAAAGGAAGATTTTCTACCAGGTTGCAACCAAATCATCCTACCGATGATCCCAGAGGTATTGCGGCAAGTATTATTGATGGTCTATTTTATGGAAGCGGAGATGCAGTAATAGGTATTAATCCAGCAACTGATAGTCCCGCCGCAGTTAGTAAACTGTTATACATGCTTGATAACTTGATTCAACAATTTTCTATTCCAACTCAATCATGTGTACTTTGTCATGTTACCACAGCTATTCAATTAATTGAGCAGCATGTGCCAGTGGATTTGATTTTTCAATCTATTGCAGGTACTGAAAAAGCCAATGCAAGTTTTGGAATTAGCTTATCTCTATTGCAAGAAGCTTATGAAGCGGGACTGTCGTTAAATAGAGGTACCATTGGCAATAATATTATGTACTTCGAAACTGGTCAGGGTACTGCCCTATCTGCAAATGCACATCATGGTGTAGATCAACAAACATGTGAGGCAAGAGCTTATGCGGTTGCCAGACATTTTAAACCGCATTTAGTAAATTCTGTTGTTGGATTTATTGGTCCAGAGTATTTATTTGATGGCAAACAAATTACAAGAGCTGCATTAGAAGATCATTTCTGTGCCAAGTTATTAGGATTGCCAATGGGGATGGACGCATGTTATACCAATCATGCAGCTGCTGACCAAGATGATATGGATAATCTGTTGCTTTTATTAGGAGCAGCAGGTTGTAATTTTATTATGGGAGTTCCTGGTGCAGACGATATTATGTTGAATTATCAATCCTCTTCCTTTCATGATGCACTGTTCGTTCGCCAAATATTGGGATTAAAACCTGCTCCTGAGTTTGAACAATGGTTAATACAACAAGGGATCTTTAATAGTGAGGGAAACCTTTTATCCGTTTCTCCACAACATCAGCTATTAAACTCTTTCAAATAAATGAATGAAGAACTACCCATACAACCTCATCAAATACAACGCGATCCATGGCAGTCACTTAATGCTTATACGCAAGCAAGAATAGCACTGGGAAGGACAGGCATATCTGTTCCTTTAAAAGAAACCTTACAATTTAAATTAGCACATGCACACGCTAGAGATGCTGTTTATAGTGTACTAAATACCAATAAACTTATCACTGCATTACAAACAATAGATCAATCCCCAATATTATTACTTAGTAGTGTAACAAACAGAGAACAATATTTACAACGCCCTGATTTAGGAAGAAGATTAAACGAGGCTTCAGTTAAAGTTTTATCAGAAATACCAAAACAGCAAACATCAGTTGCTATCATTGTTGGAGATGGATTATCTGCTGATGCTATACAAAAACATGCTTTACCAGTACTGCAACTTTTAATACCCAAATTTATAAATGCGCATATTTCATTTGCTCCAATTTGTATTGTTGAACAATCCAGAGTGGCTATAGCCGATGAGATTGCTTCACTTTTAAATGCCGAGCTTAGTGTAATGTTAATTGGAGAAAGACCTGGACTTACTTCAGCTGATAGCATGGGGGCCTATATCACTTATTCTCCTAAAATTGGGTTAACTGACGAAAATCGAAATTGCATTTCAAATATTAGACTAGAGGGATTAGACTATATCACTGCAGCAGAAAAGATTTTTTACCTCATCTCAGAATCACTTCGTTTGAAATTATCAGGAGTAACTTTAAAAGATGATAGTAGATTACTAAATCTGTAATTGCCCATTCATTCTATTAAATGCCTAAGCTTTACTCAGCTAAAGGCTTTACCTTAATATTTTTAAAGTACACAATACTCTTAGGATCGTGGCCCTGTAAAGCAAATGTTCCTCTTGAAATGACACGAAGAGAATCTGCGCCCCTTTCTGTTTTTACATTATCTGGTTCTGTATAATCAACAACTATTTTATCGTTCAACTTAATAATTACTCTTTTCCCAATTACTTTAATATATTCTGTAAACCATTCATTGTCTGGAATGAATTGTTCTTTTACATCCATTATACCATAAAGACTACCAGTTCTGCGCCAGTCGGCATGTGAGTTATTTACTTGTACTTCGTATCCTTTTTCAGGCCAACCACCATCTTGAAATGCTGTATGAAAATAGATTCCGGAATTTGCACCAGGCATTGTTTTCACGTCTGCAACGAATTCAAAGTTTTTGAAATCATGGGCTTTCACATCCCCATCATAAAAAAGATGTGCCGTTTTTCCATGAACAACTATCATCCCACTATCTACCGAAAAGGTCTCGGCATTTTTTCCGACTTTCCAACCTGTCAGCGACTTTCCATCAAATAAATTGATCCAGTTTTTGCTTACAGATTCCTGCTTTTTATTAAATGACAACACACTAATAATAAGGACTACGAAAACAATGATTTTTTTCATAAATACTATTTTAACTAATTTTTTAATTCCCTCCTTTAACTTTCATCTGCAAAACATACACAGATTTAGAGGCTGTAATAAATAAAATATCATTCTCTTTTCCACCGAATGTAATATTGCCGGTCCATTCTTCAGGCACAGGAATATGCTCAATTAAATCACCGGCTTTATTATAAACAGTCACCCCATTCCCAGTTAAATAAACATTTCCTTGCGCATCAATCGTCATCCCATCAGACCCCATTGGCGCAAATAATTGTTGATCCTTCAGTTTACCATCTGGAGCGATTTGATACCGATAGGTTTTATTGTCACCAATGTCTGCAACATACAGGTACTTCCCATCCTTGGTACCTATAATGCCATTGGGTTGTACCAAATTATCTGCTACAATAAATGGTTTTTTATTAGGTTGTAAATAATAAACTTTTTGTCCGTCCAGCTCCGAAGTTTTTCTTGTCCAATAATCTCTTTGATAATAGGGGTCTGTAAAATACATGCCGCCAGATGAACCAACCCATACATCATTTGGTCCGTTTAAATGGCGCCCATTAAATTCTTTAATTAGTACTTTTATTTTTCCATTAGGCTGTATCTCCCAAAGTTGGTTATGTTCATCTGCACAAGTAATTAAATTACCTTTCTTATCGAAATACATTCCATTAGAGCGTCCTGCATTTTCTAAGAAAATAGTTAGCTTCCCGTCTGTAGTATATTTCCAAATTCTATTGTTTGGTTGATCAGTAAAAAAAACATTCCCTTGTTTATCTGTAGCGGGACCTTCCGTAAAACCAAATTGGTTTGAAACTAATTGCAGTGTAGCATTAGCTGCTATGATATTGCTTGCTTTGGAAGTGTTTTGATTTAGAGCAACAGCTTGCTGTCCGTTTATATTAGTCAATATCATATTAGAAAGCAATAAGAGTAAAAAGAATGGCTGGCGCATACAATTACTTAAGTTATAAATAATATCTTCAAGTTACAAGAATGCAGCCATGAAAAAGATAATTCTACTCACGTTAATACTATCATCTCAATTATCCTTCATTCCAAAAGAGATCTCTTGGGTTGCCATTGGAGATTCCATTACCTATTTGAACGACCATCCAGATGAAACCGGAAACCGCATCACGAAAGGATATATGACAAGCGTTGTAGAGAAACTTCCGAATATCCATTTTGTAAATAAGGGTTTTAATGGGTGGACAGCCGTTAACATCGCTACCAATATTGAAAAACTGGGTTTACAGAAAGCAGCTATTTATACAGTGTTCCTTGGCACGAATGATTGGTGGGGTGCAAAGAACTTAGGCAGTTTAGATGATTATATAAACAATAAAGGGGTGTCTACTGTGTATGGTGCCTTTAGAGTAATTATTAATAAATTGCATAGCCTCAATGAAGGAGCAAAGATTGTTCTGATTACTCCCATGCAAAGAGTTGACTTTGTTTATATCAATAATTTCAAGAACAACGCATACGGTTCTTACAAAGATAAAAACGGACAATATCTAGAAGAATTTGCAAATGCAATTATAGCTATTGGTAAACAGGAAAAAATTCAAGTGATCGACCTCTATCATAAAAAAGGAATGGACCACTCAAAGCTTGTGCAATTCAAACGTTTAAAAGATTCCGCAACTGGAAAATATATCAATTATAAATACCCCGATTTTATTGGTAAGCCTTTTAATCCTGATACAGATGAATACCCTTATCCAAAAGAATCTATGAATATTACTTTTGATGGCCTGCACCCATCCGATAAAGGATATCAGATGATTGCGGAGTCTTTAATAAAAACATTTAAGAAATTGAAATAATGATTTTGATACTAAAGATTAGATCATTAAAATATTGAACAGATGACTTTAACTTTGCTGCAGATCTAGTAATAATGAATAATAACAAATCACAGAAACAATTTTACCTCATACTAATTTTGGGTCTCTTAACAGCAATCGGTCCGCTTTCGATTGATATGTACCTACCTGCATTCCCAGATATCGCGAAGGGTTTGAATACCTCTGTTGCATCTGTGATGCTATCCTTATCCTCCTTTTTTATTGGAATCTCCGTTGGTCAATTAATATACGGACCACTCTTAGAAAGATATGGCAGAAAAAAGCCTTTGTATTTTGGATTGATTATTTATGCAATTGCTGCTATTGGTTGTGCTAGTACTTTAACGGTAAACGGACTCATTATTTTCAGGCTCTTTCAGGCATTGGGTGGTTGCGTGGGCATGGTTGCGGCCAGAGCCATGGTGCGAGATCTTTTTGAAGTGAAGGATAATGCAAAAGTATTTTCTACATTGATGTTGGTTGTTGCAGTATCGCCCATTATTGCACCCACATTGGGAGGTTATATTACCGCCTATTTAGGATGGAGGTATATTTTTGGAATGCTCATTATCGTGATTTCCTTGATTCTGATTGCTGTGTATTTCTTATTACCCGAAAGTAAAAAGCCTGATACTAATTTTTCACTTCGCCCCTCGGCCATTGCAGCGAGCTATATCTCGATCATTAAAAATTCACAGTTCGCTATTTACACATTTACTGGTGCAATTGCTTATGCAGGATTGTATTCCTATATCAGTGGGTCGCCCTATGTATTCATGGTAATTTACGGGGTAAGTGAAAAATATTATGGATGGATCTTTGCTATTATTGCAGGTGGATTAATCAGTGCTAGTCAGCTGAATAATTTCCTACTTAGAAAATATCGTTCAGAACAAATCATTAAAGCGGCTTTATATTTTCAAAATACTATCGGTATTGTTCTTGCAGCAACAGCTATTTTAGGAATGCATCATTTATACCTAACCATTCTTTTGATCATGCTATTCTTATGCTGTCAGGGTTTTATTTTTCCAAATGCATCTGCATTATCCATGGCTCCATTTGCACAGAATGCCGGAAGCGCATCGGCGCTGATGGGTTTTATTCAAATGAGCGTTGGTGCCCTGATGTCGGCCATGGTAAGTGTATTGCAAAACGGGACTGCCATTCCTATGACAGCTGTTATGGCTACCTGCTCCATTTCTGCATCTCTTCTGTATGCTTTAGGAAAGAGAAGGGTAATCAATCGGGCAAGTAAGATTTTAGTGGAGGAGGAAGATCTAGAAATGATCAGTACACTTTAATAACAAAAAATATTTGACCCATTGCGTCATTTAGACGCATTAATTGTTTAATTTGATACCCGCAATTGTTCATCATCAAATTAACTATATGCAAAGAAGGCATTTTTTACAAAGCATTTCATTAGCAGCAGCAGGTTTATATACCAGCAACCTATTAGCTGCAGATTTCGCAAAAAAGAAATCATTAGGCGTTCAGCTTTACTCAGTTAGAGACGCAGTATCTAAAAATTTAGAGGGCGCATTAGAAAGACTTGCTGCGCTTGGGTTTGACAATATTGAACTTTATGGCTACAACGGAACTTTCTTTGGAAAAACAGCTGTTGAGTTTAAATCTATTTTAGACAAAACTGGCATTTCTGTACTAAGCTCTCACCATGTTACAGGATTTGCTTCAAAAGGAAACGGCAGTTTGTTAAATGGATGGGATAAAGCAGTTGAAGACTTACACAGTATTGGAGCAAAGTATATGGCTTGTGCCTATCTGATGCCGAATGAAAGAACAATAGAAAATTATACGGCACTTCCAGCATTATTAGAAAAAGCGGGTAAAACATCTAAGTCGGCCGGCATTCAGATGGCCTACCATAACCACGATTTTGAATATCAAAAATTTGGTGACACAACTGTATATGATCATATTCTCACAAACACTTCCGGCGATTTAGTGAAGATGGAAATGGACTTATACTGGACTACAAAAGCGGGACAAGATCCTGTGAAATACTTTGAAAAATATCCAGGTCGCTTTGAACTATGGCATGTGAAAGACATGTCTGCCGGTGCTGGAGAAATCACTGAAATTGGAAATGGAGTAATTGATTTCGACAGAATATTTGCTGCTAGAAAAAAAGCGGGTATGAAACATTGGTTCGTTGAACAGGATACAAGTAAGGGCGATATGTTTGAAAGTTTGAAGACAAGCGTAGCGAATCTTTCAAAGAAGAAATATTAATTTTTTAAGTTATTATTAAAAGGGATAAAGCTGATGCTTTGTCCCTTTTTTGTTTTATATCTTTATTTCCAAAAATAAATAAAATGAAGATTCCATTATACATAGTAGATGCGTTTACCAATAAATTATTCTCAGGGAATCCTGCGGCTATTTGTCCTTTAGAAAAATTTCTAGATGATGATACGCTTCAGAAAATTGCGATGGAAAATAATTTATCCGAAACGGCTTTTTTTATAAAAACAGAAGATAAGTATGAGATCAGATGGTTCACACCCGGGATTGAAGTGGATCTATGTGGTCACGCTACATTAGCTGCAGCTTATGTTTTATTTAATCAACTAAATTATCAAGGAACAATAATCAATTTCTACTCCAAAAGAAGTGGCGATTTGATGGTAACTAAAAATGGAAATATGCTTACGCTAAATTTTCCTTCAGATATATTCAATGAAGTTACTATCGAACCAAATTATAAAAATTGCTTCAATATTCTGCCAACTAAAGTATTCAAAGGAAAAACTGATCTGATGTTTGTTTATGAAAATGAACATCAAATAACCCATATCATTCCAAATTTTACAGAGATCGCTTCTTTAGGTGGTAGAGGATTAATTATTACAGCCATGGGAAACGAGGTTGATTTTGTATCCCGTTGTTTCTTTCCTCAATCTGGAGTTAATGAAGATCCAGTAACGGGTTCAGCTCACACAACACTAATTCCCTATTGGAGTAAGCAATTAAATAAACCCAGCTTAACAGCAAAGCAGCTCTCAGAAAGAGGGGGATCACTTTTTTGCGAATACTTAGGAGATAGGGTAACTATTTCAGGAGAAGGAAAGCTCTACTTAATTGGCGAAATACAGCATATCTAATCCATTTTTGAAGGAAAAAAGCCGTTTCAAAAAATTTATTTGGCGGTTAAATTATTCATCGTATTTTTACGATGAATATGGGAGCAAGTAAAATTTCAGAATACACAAAAAACGAAATTGAATTAGCCAATTACGCTAAGGCTTTGTCGCATCCTGCCCGTATTGCCATTTTAAACTTATTGGTAAAAAAGCAGGCTTGTGTTTGTGGTGATATTGTGGATGAATTGCCATTATCCCAAAGTACCGTTTCGCAACATTTAATAAAATTAAAGGAAGCGGGATTGATTAAGGGTGATATTGATGGGGCTTCAGTATGTTATTGCATCGATGAAAAAGTATGGAAAAAAGCGATGTCTCAATTGGGTGAACTTTTTCAGACCTTGTTGAGCTCAAAGTCAAAATGTTGTTGATTTTTTTTGAACCCTTTCATCGTCTTATTACGATATTATAAACAACTTAAAATACCTTTTATGCAAACAGATGAACAATTAAAAGAGATTGTAAGACAGAAGTACAGCGAGATTGCCTTACAAGATAAAGAAACAAATATGTCATCCTGCTGTGGAGCAGGTGGTTGCTCAACCGAAATTTATAATATTATGAGCGATGACTATACCAATTTGGGTGGCTATAACTCGGATGCTGACCTAGGTCTAGGTTGTGGCTTACCAACACAATTTGCGAAAATCAAGAAAGGCGATGTGGTTGTAGATCTGGGAAGTGGCGCAGGTAATGATTGCTTTATTGCACGCCATGAAACAGGTGAAGCAGGCAAAGTAATAGGCATTGACTTTACAACTGCCATGATCGACAGAGCTAGAACAAACGCCGAGGTACGCGGGTTTAATAATGTAGAATTTAGGCAGGGTGATATTGAACATATGCCCATCACATCCAATGTTGCCGATGTAATTGTAAGTAACTGTGTGTTGAATTTAGTGCCCAATAAAGATGGGGTATTCAAAGAAATTTATAGAGTATTAAAACCAGGTGGACACTTTAGTATTAGCGATGTGGTAATTACTGGCGTTCTTCCTGATGGATTACGCAAAGACGCTGAAATGTATGCGGGCTGTGTTGCGGGTGCCATTCAAAAAGAAGTATATCTCGAACTGATACAGTCAAATGGTTTTGAAAATATTACCCTTCAAAAAGAAAAACCAATTACCATTCCTGACGATATTCTAACACGCTACTTAACTCCTGAAAAAATAGAGTTACTAAAATCTGGTGTAACTGGCATTTTTAGTATCACTGTTTTTGCTCAAAAACCATTAACCGAAAAACAGTCTTGCTGCACACCTGGATCGGGATGTTGCTAATTAAAAATCGAATAACAACAATATGAAAAAAGTACTCGTACTATGTACTGGCAATAGCTGCCGCAGTCAGATCGCACATGGTTATCTTCAGAAATTTGCTGGAGATAAGGCAGAAGTTTATAGTGCTGGTGTTGAAACGCACGGTGTAAACCCTAAAGCTATCGCTACTATGAAAGAAGATGGTATCGATATCTCAAATCATACCTCTAACAATATATTAGAATATATGGGAATTGACTTTGATTATGTTATCACAGTTTGTGATAATGCTAAAGAAAGATGTCCGTATTTCCCAAGCAGGGCAGAGAAGTTTCACTATAATTTTCCCGATCCTGCAAAAGCAACTGGAACCGAAGAAGAACTAAGACTTGAATTTGCACGTGTTAGAGAAATGATCAAGAAATATTGTTTTGATTTTGTAAATGAACATTTATAATACACTTTTATCAAGTTGATTATTATAATTGTTTGAAAATTGTAATAATCAACTTGAATTTAGTTAGAAAAAACATCTGAGTCTTTGTTCTTTTGTATTAATTTAAAAAGAGCAAATGAATGCAGACAGCAAGAAAATTGGAAATCAATTTTCCCTTATAATTTTACTACTTACCTCGTCCTTCTTGTCCCTTGCTCAAACAAAAGATAGTACCAAAACAGTATATCATTTTTCAGGCAATGCATTAGTAACAAATAATGGTATTTCGTTTATCCCAACTTTCTCATTGGGTAAACCAGCTACCATCATTAATCTATCGATGGGCGATAAGCGCCTTAGCTTTGATCCTGAATTTAGATTCTCATTAGAAGGTAAACCATGGTCGATCCTTTTATGGGCTAGATATAAAGTAACCAATAGCGATCGTTTTAAGTTTACAGCAGGAACGCATTTGGGCTTGTCGTACAACTTTCCAAACGTAATTATCAATGGGGTTTCAACTGATATCACTCAAGTAAAAAGGTACTGGGCCGGAGAGTTGGTTCCAAACTATATCCTGAATAAACATATTAGTGTGGGGCTGTATTATTTATACTCACATGGTTTAGATGGAGGGACTACAAAAAACACCCACTTTCTCACATTGAATTCTAATATCACTAATATTCCTATCACCAATGAATTCTTTGTTAATGTAAAACCTCAGGTTTATTATTTGCAAATGGATAATTTAGATGGTTATTATACTAGCGCCACAGTATCACTCGGAAAAAAGAAATTCCCCTTTTTTGTTTCAGCCATCTTCAACCAAAAGATTAACTCAACAATCGTTAGTAAGGACTTTGTATGGAATCTGAGCCTTAACTATACATTTAATAATAACTATACACGCAAGTAGTTTTAGAGGAATGTTAGTGTATTACTATTTGAATTTTGTATATTTCCTATATGAATAAAGTTGAAACCATCGAGGATTTTTATAAAAGAAAATTCGATTGGATGCCCGAAAATTTAAAAAATGAAATCGGTCATTTCAACGTATTCAGTTTAGAACCATTTGTAGGCGACAAAGCCCAACCTGTTCCTTATAAGAGACGTGATTTCTACAAAATCATGCTTGTAAAGGGTAATAGTAAAGTGTATTATGCCGACAAAGTAATAGAGGTTCAAAAGCAAGCCATTTCTTTTTCAAATCCGCAAATTCCTTATAAGTGGGAGCACTTAGATAATATTCGGTCTGGTGCATTCTGTATTTTTAATCAGCATTTTTTTCATCAGTTTGGAAGCCTGAATCAATATTCTGTATTTCAACCGAATGGAACGCATCTTTTTGAATTAACGGATGAACAGTTTTTACAAGTAGAGGCCATATTTGATAGAATTTTTCAGGAAATCAATTCTGAATATGTACACAAATACGACGCTCTACGAAACTTAGTTTTTGAATTGTTACACTTTGCCATGAAAATGGAACCTAGTTCTAGTTTCGACAAACAACAGATCAATGCCTCTCAAAGAATTTCCACGCTCTTCTTAGAACTGCTGGAGCGGCAATTTCCAATAGATGAAGTGCATCCTAAAATTCAATTCAGAACTGCTTCTGATTTTGCTGGTCAGCTTAATGTGCACGTGAATCATTTAAACCGTTCCGTAAAAGACACAACAGAAAAAACCACTTCTCAGATTATTGCAGAACGTATTTTACAAGAGTCTAAAATCTTGTTGAAACATAGTGCATGGACGGTTTCTGAAATTGCTTATGCCTTGGGCTTTACCGAAGTAACACATTTCAATAACTTCTTTAAAAAACATCTGCAAACAAGTCCCCTGAAATTTAGGAATATTTGAATCTTGTAAGAACTTCTTTGTATTTAGTTAATACAGCCTCAAACAGAGTTATACCTTTGTTTCAAATAATACCATTATGCAAAAGAGGAAATTAGGTAATAGCGGATTAGAAGTATCCGCGCTTGGATTGGGTTGTATGGGTATGAGTTTTGGATTTGGGCCAGCAGCAGATAAAGCAGAGATGATTCAACTCATGCACAAAGCAGTTGAGCAGGGGGTAACATTTTTTGATACAGCAGAGGTATACGGACCCTTTGTGAACGAAGAATTGGTTGGTGAAGCCTTAGCCCCTTTTAAAGGCAAAGTTACTATCGCAACAAAATTTGGTTTTGAATTGGATCCAAATGGTGGACCAAAATTTATAGGCCTAAATAGCAGACCGGAACATATCAAAAAAGTAGCAGAAGCATCTTTAAAAAGGTTGAGGGTTGATGTGATTGATTTGTTCTATCAGCACCGTGTTGATCCATCAGTTCCAATCGAAGATGTAGCAGGCGCTGTTAAAGATTTGATTCAGGAGGGCAAGGTTAAATACTTTGGTCTATCTGAGGCTGGTGCAGTTACTATTCGTAAGGCACATGCCGTTCAACCAGTGAGTGCGTTACAGAGTGAGTATTCTTTGTGGACCAGAAAACCAGAACTAGCAATTATTCCAACACTCGAAGAATTGGGTATTGGATTTGTGCCGTTTAGTCCACTTGGAAAAGGTTTCCTAACTGGCGCCATCAATAATCAATCTGAATTTGCCGCTAATGATATTCGAAGTGGGTTACCAAGATTTACTAAAGAAGCTATTGATGCAAATCAGGTATTGGTTGATCTATTGACAAGAGTTGGAAATCAAAAAAATGCCAGCACTGCACAAGTTGCATTGGCTTGGTTATTGGCACAAAAACCTTGGATTGTTCCTATTCCAGGAACTACCAAAACACATCGTCTCACTGAAAATATTGGCTCAGCAAATATTGTATTAACTGATAGTGAATTAAAAGAAATTCAAGAAGCTGCATCTAAGATTCAGATTCAAGGAGATCGGTATACCGAAGCCATGGAAAAAATGACAGGTCTTTAAAAGACCCCCTATTCAATAGTTTTTAATGAAATAAAAAGGTCCCGTCCCGAATACTCGAGAGGGACCTTTTACTATGCCTGCTATTTATCTATGAACTACTTTTTGGGTTTTGCAACAACGTTCTTTAATTCGTTGATCGCAATTTTAGGAACCACTACTTTATTTACTTTTTCAATAACTACTTCTTTAGGAAGTTTGAAACTTGCAGAAGCAAATGTTTCTTCTGAAGTTCCGATCTTAACTGTATAATCGCCAGCATCCGCGATCCATGAACTGCTTGCAGTTTGGAATGATGCTAACTCAGCAGGAGTAAGCGTTAAGGTAATTGTTTGTGATGTACCCGGTGCCAATAAAGCTGTTTTTGCAAAAGCTTTCAACTCTGCACTTGGTTTATCAAGTTTTGTTGTTGGCGCACTTAGATATAATTCAGCAACTTCTCTACCTGCCACAGAACCTGTATTGGTAATAGTAACTGTTGCTTGAATAGATTCGTTCATTACTGGAGCACTCAATTTCAGATCAGTGAATTTGAATGTAGTATAAGAAAGTCCGTATCCAAAAGGATAAGCAGTTTTCTTACCGAAAGAACTATAATAACGATATCCTACATAAACGCCTTCTTCATAAATCGCTTCTGCATCAACAGCTTTTTGTCCGAATAAAGCAGTCTTTTCAGTTCCAGGAATTTCACGTCCGGGAAAATTTTTAGCGGAAATTTCATCATTATAACTAAGTGGGAAAGTAGAACTCAATTTTCCTGAAGGGTTTACTTTACCAGTAATGATATCTGCCATTGCATTACCACCTTCTAAACCAGGCTGCCATGCCAACAAAATACCATCCACATTATCGCGCCAAGCTGTTACATCTATTACTCCGCCAATATTCAATACAACCACTACTTTCTTGTTGTTTGCATGAAAAGCAGCAGATACAGCTTTTATTAAAGTTTGTTCTTTCGCTGTTAAAGTATAATCATCAACCACTTTACGATCGTTACCTTCTCCTGCATTTCTACCAATTGAGATAATAGCAATGGAAGATTGTGATGCTGCTTTCTGAATCAATTCGTTTGATACAATCATTTCTGAAATTGGATTTGCAGGCGACATCAATTCTTCCATCAAAGATCTTTTTGGTTTCTTTGCTAATTCTGCTGCTACATAATTGCTATAGGCACTGTATACACTTGCATTTAAATTATAGCCAGCATGGAATAAACCATCAGCCAATGGAACTGCATACATTTTATTTACGTCACCACTACCAGTGCCTCCAGCAATAAGATCAAGTGCATTGTTACCAAATACAGCTACTGCTGTTCCCTTTTCAATAGGCAAAACTTGTGAATTATTTTTTAAAAGAACCATCCCTTCAGTTGCAGCCCAACGAGAAATTTGTGCATTCTCTTTTAAATTTGGTGCATCAGAAAACTTATATCCTTTGAATGATGGAGTTTTCAATACGAGGTTCAGAATTTCTGTTACATTTTGATCCAAGATCTTTTCATCTAAATCCCCTTTTTTAACTGCATCTAATATTGCAGTTTTTTGCTGCGGTGTTCCTGGCATGATTAAGTGGTTGCCTGCTTTTTGCTGTCCAACCACGTTCTTACCACTAAACCAATCGGTCATGATCATTCCTTTGAAACCTAAATCTTCGCGCAATATAGTGTTCAGCAATTCTGGATTCTCAGAAGTATAGGGTCCATTTACTAAATTATACGAACTCATGATGGTCCAAGGATTTGACTGTTTCACCATGATCTGCCAGCCTTTCAAATAAATTTCTCTCATGGCTCTTTCACTCATAATGACATTTACCGTATTTCTATTGTTCTCATTATTATTTGCGAAAAAGTGTTTTGCAGAAACACCGATACCATTGGCTTGAATACCGTTAACTACGGCTGCAGCCATCGTACCAGTGATCAATGGATCCTCAGAATAATATTCAAAGTTTCTTCCTCCCAATGGGTTACGGTGAATATTCATACCTGGTCCGAGTATTACGTCAATTCCAAAATCTTTTGCCTCTTTACCATAAGCATCGCCTACTTTACGAAGCACTGCTGTATCCCAAGTTGATGCTAGTAAAGTTCCAACTGGCCAAGCAGTTGCATAATAAATTCGGCTTTTCCCACTATTAAATGCATGAGTTCCAGCAGGGCCATCACAAACTACTATTGCTGGGATGCCCAAACGAGGAATAGCCACTGTTGTACCCGCTGCACCGAGCACCCTTTTTTGGGCTGCGGTTGGTTCAGCACCACCGCCCATTCCAGGGAACGCCATCCCGGGGAGAAACATGCCTTGACCTATTACTAAATCTACTTTTTCTTGAAGCGTCATTGCTTTTACAACTTCCTGAACGGAACTTTTTCCAAGTTGAGGAAGGGCTTGTTGGCTAAAAGCAGTGGATGCCATTAAAAGCAATCCCAACATGCCAGCCATTTTGGAGAAGATTTTTTTCATTGCAATCGAGTTACTTTTTTATATGTTTGTGTCAATCTGACGCAAAGTAATAATTCTTTTTTATATTTCATAACTAAATCCACAAAAAGGGATCTCCAGAAGCGATATGGGTGATGGATAACCCTGGAATCTTTGGTTTCAGCCAATCCACAAACAATTCCATACCAGGCTCTTCGCTAACAGAGTGTCCTAAAATAATAAGTGCCGTTTTAGAACCCATTTTTCTTGCATCGCGAATATATTCGGCTGTTTCCCACTCTACCATTTCTCCGACGATCAATACATCTGGGCTATTTTTTTCGATCGCATTAATATGAGCTTGAGCACCCCAGGCACCAGGTAACAATACAATGCTGCTGCAGGATTGTTGTAAATCGCCAATAGTTCGAAGATGCTGAATAGATAAATTCTTTTTAAACTGATGAATCAACTGCTTTAAAGTAAGCGCAGGAATATTGATCAGCGTTTCACCCTTTTTCTGGTAGGGCTCCCAACCCATCTTTTTCTTTACACCTAGGCTGATCATGTCGGGCTGCATAAAGTGACTATAATCGTGAAACCGCCAAATCACGATTCCATGCTCTTTCAGCAATGCCTGTTTTTTCTGGATCATCGCATTCGTTTCCTGTTGCGCCAGGTTATCGGTGGCACTATAGAAAGTAGGCTCATGCGCAATAATGAAGTTTGCCTTTAGTTTTGCCGCTTCCTGAATCACTGCAACTGTTGGAAACATCGTACTAACTATACCCGTAACAATTTGATCTGCAGAGCCAAACTTAATGGTATCTACTGTATTTTTAAAGGGACTCAATTTCGCTTCTTTAATAATCAGATCGATGATATTTTGAACAGTATATTGCTGCTGATTGTATAAAATATCCCTTGCAAATGAAACGAATGGGATCTGCATAAATGCAGCAGCACCAAGCATTACTGATCCATTGCGAATAAATTTTCTTCTGTTTTGTGAGTTGTTATCGGATTGATTTTCTGTTAGCATCATTGATTGTTTGATTAAGAATAGATCCTATATTATTGAATGAAGTTTTCGTATAAACTGTTGATTGTTTTTTTGATCAAAGCATTAAATCCGCTTTCAAACTTGGGTCCGCAGCCATTACTGATTACAACGAAACCGAATTTTTCTTTGGGCTGAAAAAACATGCCACTGTATAATCCGTACGCAGATCCAGTATGCCCTTTCATGGTTTTTCCCTTGATCAAAGTTTCAGTGGTTTCAATCGCCATTCCATAACCTTCTTCCTCTGAAACCTTTGTCTGCATTTCGTTTGCACTCTTTTTTGAAATAATCCTTTTACCCTGATATTTTCCCTGCTTACTATGCATGATCATATACTTCGCTAAATCTGTAGCGGAAATTTTCATGCCTCCAGTAGGTGAAAAGATAGGCGTTGTTTTACCCATTTCATAATGCGCGATCTCTTCCCGGCGGGGATGATAAGCATTGGGCGATGCAGTGAATTTTGCAGAGTCTTTATTGTATTCATAGATGGTTGCAAATCGGTTCTTATCCAATGAGTCAACACAATACCCACCATATAATTTTAAAGGATCAAGAATATGGTGTTTGATATAAAGATCAAATCTTTCGCCCGAGAGCTTTTCAATAATCGCTCCTGTCATATTATAATTCAGGTTACAATACATATAACCCTTACCTGGTTCATAGTTATTATAACATTTCGCCCAGTTAGGATTAGTTGCCGGGTTGATGCTGTCTAACGAAAAATAACCCTGACTATCATTGATCGAAGAACGATGCTGCAAAAGGGTTCTAAGCGTTATAACTGTTTCAGGATATTTAGGATTCCGCACTGCAAAACCTACTAGCTTACTCACATCGTCATCTAATGATACCTTATCCGCTTCAACTAATTGCATAATGGCAGTTGCAGAAAATGATTTTGAAATAGAAGCAATTCTGAAGATACAATCATCTGTTAATGGTTGCTGCGTTTCTACATCCCTCAAACCAAATGAATGGGTATAGATAATCTTATTGTGCTTTACAACTGCTACCGAAATTCCAACAGCGTTAGTTTCTTGCATGATCGATTGAATAGCCGCTTCTGCTTTCTCGGTTTGGGCAAAACCATTTATATGGAATAAAAAAAGTAAAATAAACCCTGGTATCAATGCTTTCCTTTTCATGGTAATAAATTTATGAATTAACTTCAAAGTCTGTCAGGATTTAAATTACAGCAAGAATTGCCAAAAATAACCACATGAAAAATAAACTATTAAGTCTTACTTTTTTTCTGATATTTTTTTGCGGATTGAAACAACATGTTCAAGCACAAGATAAAAATACTAACTGGACACCCTTAGAACAAAAGGAATTGTTTGGTTACTGCGAAAAAAGATTTTTGATCAATGATTTAAAGATCCCTGAAGATAAAGCCGATAAAATTGGAGAGATCGATTATTGGGCAACCCTGCAAAAAATTAAAGTGCAAGAAAACACCAACGATACTTTTGCAACTGCTAATGAGGTAGAAGCAGAAGTGATGAAGAAATTTAAATCACTTTCCTTAACGACCGATCAATTAAAAACACTGGTGGATAGAAGAAAAGCTAATACTTTCTCAGAGCCTTGTGCGTTGGTAACCCTTAACTACAATCCCATATATGACACAGCACAAAAAGCAACTTTACTTTTAAGCTTTAAAACCAAATATAGAAAAGATTTGATCAGTAAAGCTGGTGTAAATGGCCGTCAGGCAGATCAATTATTGGATGCAGAAGTATGGAAACAAAAAGAAGCCAATACCATCGCAAAAATTTCTACAACAGATTTTAATCGGATTAGAAAGACGGTAGAAATGTATAATATGATGGAAAGAAAATATAAGTTAGTTGATATGACAGATCAACAAAAGGCAGCCGCAATTGAATTCTTAAAACAAGTGCAATAATTTCGAAACGAGGAATATAATTTTATCCATATGTTAATTTCGGATTGATAACTTTCGTATTCAGGAACATGGTATACTTTCGTAAAAATCTATATCATGTTCTATCGAATACCCACATTCGTTATTTGTTTATTAGTTTCTGTTCAAATTTTATTTGCACAAAACTTTCATTCCATCGATAGCACTATCGAAAAACAAATTAAACAACAAAAAGTTTCTGGTGCTGTTGCAATGATCTTGCACCATAACAAAGTGGTATTTGATAAAGCCTATGGCTATGCCGATAAAGCCAATCAAATTCCAATGACAACAGAGTCGATTTTTAGAATCGCCTCACAAACAAAAGCAATTGTATCAATTGCTTTTATGCAATTGGTGGAATCTGGTAAAATAAGTCTAGATGACCCCATTGAAAAATTTATTCCTGCTTTTCAAAAACAGCAAGTAGCCATCGTTGAAAAAGATTCGATAATACTAGTTGGCAAAAACAGATCAGTTACTATAAGGGATTTAATGAGTCACCAGTCAGGCATTTCTTCTGCAGATGAATACCCAAAATTAAAAAAGCTTTATGCAGCATATCAACTTGATAAGCCTTTGAATAATGCCTTTCTTTCCTTGAAGGAAGAAGTAGATCAAATTGCAAAAATGCCGCTTGCACATCAACCTGGCGAAAGATTTAGTTATGGTTTAAGTACCAATGTTATTGGCAGATTAATCGAAATCATCTCAGGCGAATCCTTAGATAGTTATTTACAAAAAAATATTTTTAACCCCCTTCAAATGAAGGATACTTATTTTTATCTGCCTAAAGAAAAACAAAATAGGTTAGTAAAAGTATACATGAATAAAAGGGCGGATAGTTTATTAGAAGTAACACCTGACATTTATCCCATTAATTATCCTAAAGCAGAAAACAAAGGTTATTATTCAGCTATTGGCGGCTTAGTATCAACTACACACGATTATGCCAAATTCCTTTCTTGCCTTCTGCAAGATGGGCAATACGCAAAAAATAAAAGGCTTCTCAAAAAAGAGACCTTGGATCAATTCACGAGCAATCAGCTTGGCGAAAAAACTTTCATTTTTGGGGGTATGAAATCTTTGAACAATTTTGGATTGGGGGTTGGACTTACAACCAAACAAGGAACTATCTTAAACAATGCATCTGAAGGCAGTTTTTTCTGGGGCGGTGCTTTTAATACTGCTTATATGGTTGATAAAAAACGCAACTTAATTACCCTATTCTATTTTCAAAGAATTCCTTTTGATCTGCCTCCGGTTTTGTCTAGTCTCGAAAAACAGGCAATTCTTGCAATTGATCAGCAAAAATGAAATTGGTAATGATTGACAGCTCATATAACTTTAATATGAAATAACGCTTCATCCAATAAATATCCAGCTATGAAAAATTTTATCATTCTCATTTGCCTTTTGATATTGGGTTTAAACAGTCAGTCACAGTCCGTTTACGACAACGTAAATCTAAAAATGATGCTCTACCCTAAATTTCAGGTAAGCGAAGTGTATTTAAAAAATGGCAGGATTGTGGAAGTTGGATTAAACTATAATCTAGAGCGTCATCAATTAATATTTATCGAGGATAAACAATATAAAGAATTGGCAGGATTGGAAACCATTGATAGTGTGCTTGTTCTAGGAAAGAGTTTTGATTCTGAGGCGAATAAAGAAGTTGTGACCACCATCAAATTCGTTCCTATCAATGAAAAAATATATCAATGCACTGAATATAATGGGTTATATATTTTGTATGATTACAGTGTAACTCCAACCGATTTTACAGCAGACCATAATGGAGCCCACAAGAGTGAAACTTCTGAAAGCAGTAATACCATTACAGGAGCCAATTCATTGAAAGTTTATAAGAATAACAATAACGTGAATATGATTCCGCTATTCAGTTATTATGATAAAAATACGATGATTGAAATAAGGCAATCTAAACAACTGGCGAACGCATTCAAGGTAGACAAAGCGCTTCTAAATGGCTATATTGGACAAACTCAGGTCAATATTTATCAGCTAAAAGATGCCATCAGGCTAATAGAGTGGCTGAAGAAAAAATCAAAACAGAATTAAGTTAGCTTTTGAGCTAACCGTTCCCCTAATTCTCTTTCATAAATGCTTTTAAATTTCTTAATTTTAAGAAAAGTGTTTTATGGAAGCTTGCAAACACGCAGACGGTCGGAGAGGATTTCTAAAAAAATCAACGGCCATTGTTGCATTATACCTTAGTCCCTCCTTTTTAACTAAGGCATTTGCTTACGACAAAATAGTTCCATTACCCGTTGAAAAAGAAAAATTAGCCCTTGTTATTAACGGTAAGTCATACGAACTACTTGTTGATATTCGAATGAGTCTGTTAGACTTATTAAGAGAGCAGATTGGCCTTACCGGTTCAAAAAAAGGTTGCGACATGGGTCAGTGTGGCGCATGTATCGTGCTAGTAAATGGCAAAAGAGTGAATGGTTGCATGACCTTAGCGGTTGATAATGCTAATAATAAAATAACCACCATAGAAGGATTAGCTAGTCCCGAAAAACTACACCCCGTTCAAGAAGCATTTATATCGCACGATGCCATGCAATGTGGCTACTGCACACCCGGACAGATCATGTCGGCCGTTGCTTGCATCCGTGAGGGGCATGCTAATACACGTGATGAAATCAAAGCTTATATGGAAGGTAATATCTGCAGATGCGGTTCTTATCAGAATATCGTTGATGCCATTTTGGATGTAAAAAAATCAGGTAAGCCTGTTTAACCCAAACTTATTATTTATGTCAACCAATCATAATTTCTTCGCCCCCTTTGCAGATGACGATCGTGCTGATGCAGCCGAAAAAGTTACCGGCAGAGCTAAGTTTACTGCAGAACATGCGCTGCCTAATTTGGCATACGGACTTTTTGTGTGTAGCACTATTACCAAAGGAACTGTTACAAAGATCAACGAGAGTGATGCTTTAAAAGCTCCTGGGGTCTTAGATGTGATTTCTTTCCAAAACTGCCCAGCTGTTCCAGGATATAGCCCTGCAAAAGGCGCATTCGAATGGTCTGGTTTAAAAACCCTGTACGATAACAAAGTGAGATTCTACGGACAACCTGTTGCATTGGTAGTTGCCGATAGTTTTGAAAACGCAACTGCAGCTCTTAATTTGGTTAAGGTAACTTATGAGAAAGAAGCCCATGAAACAGATTTTGAAAAGAATAGAAAAATTGAAACTGCTTTAAAACCAGCAGGCAATTATAAAAGAGGAACAGAGAAGGCATATAAAACGGCTCCTGTTTTTATTGAAGCCGAATACAAAACGCCTATAGAAGTACATAGTCCCATGGAAATGCATTCCACCATTGCTTTTTGGGATGGTGATGATAAACTTACTGTTTACGATAAAACACAGGGACCTAAGAGCACTCAAAGTACACTTGCCAAGACATTTAATATCCCGCAGAAAAATGTTCGTGTGATTACTGAATATGTGGGTGGTGCATTTGGAAATGGTTTGCGTAGTTGGTTACATGTACCAGCAGCTTGCATTGCAGCCAAAAAATTAAATCGCCCCGTTAAGGTTTTGCTAACCCGACCACAAATGTTTTCGTTGGTAGGCTACCGTCCGCAATCATGGCAGAAAATTGGAATCGGTGCAGATAAATCTGGAAAATTCATAGGCATATCGCATAGTGCCATCAGCAATACTTCCCGATATGAAGATTTTAGAGAAGGCATTGTAGACGTTTCAAAATTTTTATACGCTTGCGATAATGTGGATACGGATTATAAAATGCTTCCGCTCGATTTGAGTACACCAACATGGATGCGCGGACCCGGTGA
>CAIJLK010000018.1 GCA_903821465.1 uncultured Bacteroidota bacterium
GGTGTTAGAAGATACGAACCATCTGCATTCATTACCGGTGATTAAACCTGAATTGCTGATTAAAACACATTACGAGGGATTGGATATTGCCCAAAGCAATCGAATTCATTGGCTCTGTTTTAAATTAGATAAGGAAATTCCGTTAGAGAAGGATGTCGTCTTAAAACAAATACTCAGTGAGCCAGACGACGAATAATAATGAACAGGATTACTATATCGATGAAAACGGACTATTCGTTTTCACTGAAAAATATCATTTAGAAAAAGGCTATTGCTGCGGACATGGATGCATACATTGTCCCTATGATTTCGCTTCAGTTCCCGAGCCGAAGAGAACCATTTTACTCAATGAAAAGCAAACAGGATAAACTCAAAAGCATTTTACCAAGTGGCAAAAAAGACAAAAGCTTTTTTGAACTAGTGTATGATACAGCTAGACTAATTCCAAAAGGCCGTGTTACTAGCTATGGTGCCATTGCTGCATTTCTGGGCTCTAAAATGAGTGCAAGAATGGTAGGCTGGGCCATGAATGGGGCGCACCATGTTAGTCCCTCCGTTCCCGCACACCGCGTTGTTAATAGAAATGGCATGCTCAGTGGTAAAGCACATTTTGCTACGCCAACTCAAATGGAAGAATTACTTGCGAAAGAAAAGATCTTTGTGAAAGATGATATCATTATCGACTTTCAAAAAAAGTTTTGGGACCCCGCGATGGAGTTGTCGATCGACTAATTACAAGTAATAAGGCTTAATCATCCAATAAACGATTGGTCCAGTAATAGCTACATAGAGCCACAAAGGCCAGGTAATTTTTGCAATTTTTTTATGTGTTGCAAACTCAGCTGTTAATGCACGATAAGCTGTGTATAAAATAAATGGCAATATAATTCCCGCTAAAAAAATATGTGTACTTAAAATTAAATAATACACAAAACGTATTCCACCAACAGCTGCTTTTTCATCTTCACTTACAATTCCATCATGATTGCTATCGCCGAATCTAGCTTCACCTGCCAGTAAATGGTGTGCGATATAAGAAACTAAAAACAAAACAGATAAGATCAGCGCACCCATCATTAATTGTTTGTGTAATTGATAGTTACCCTTTTTCACCGCCAATAATGCTGCTACCAATAACACTGCAATAGTAGCATTGGTTAATGCATTAAAGAGTGCAAATACATGCACGTCGAAACCCAGATCAACATGCAACTTTACTTTAGTTAATACGCTTACTGCAACAAAAACCACTACAGAAAATATGCCAATTAACCAATATGCTTTCTTATCGTTTTTTTCAATAACAGCTTGCAACATCTTTTTCTATTTAAATATTATCCATTAATTTTTCTTCTGCCATTCAGATATACCATAAAGAATATCACAGCACATACAATCAATAACCAAAGCCAACTCAAATCAATGATTTGCCTAAAAATATCGCTAGTCGCTTTCTTATCTTTCTCTAACATGAGCAAACCAATATCCCTAGCCAGTTTTGAGATAGAAGAAGAATCTAAGCCATTATAATAACCCCTCACTAAATGATCTTTATCGATTAAGACAAATCTGCTTGTATGAACAAAATCTGGACTAATTGGTTCAGTACTAAACTTATCTACTTTCAATTCTTCAAACGCAAATTTATAAATCGACTCTTTACTGCCGGTGAGAAACCACCAATTATCGTGACTTACTTTAAACTTATCCGCATAATTTTTTAGTGTAGCAACAGAATCGCGTTCAGGATCAACAGTAAAAGAAATAAACTGTACAATTCCTGTATCAATTTTATTTCTAACATCTCCGCCTCTTAAAAATGATTGCTGCAGTTTAACCATATTGCCAGTCATACGTGGACAAATACTACCACAACTAGTAAATATAAAATCAACCACAAAAATTTTACCTTGCTTGTCGAATAAATGTACCGAATCTCCTAGCTGATTTACGAGTTGGATATTTTTTGTAACATGCCAGATACTATCATCGGTTTCTTTACCCTTCACTATTTTGGTAACAACTGTATCCAACAAATACCTGCGGGGCATATCAACAGCCTTATCGCTTTTGTATTTTAAAACCAGGTAACATAGTACGGGTATAAATAACGCTACTACCAAACCTAGGATGGCTTTCTTGTTCATGCTGCAAAAATAGGACAATAAAAAAGCCACCACAGATTTTGTGATGGCTTTGATTATAAATTCAGAAAAATTAATCAGTTGTTCTAGGTGCATCAAGTTGCAAACCTTCTTTCTTTTCTTTCTTTTCCTCTTTTTCTTCGTGGCGAACAGGTTCTTTTTGCTCAGCCTTAATACTGCTTTGCGCTTTAAAATGCGGATCGTAGGTATTACGCAGATTTCTGAAAGAATTTCCATCGATCAAGAAAGCCGTGATAAACCAGAAAAAGATACAAAGTGGTACACAAACCGTCATGATCAGGTTCTTTACTTCGTGTTTCAAGTGCATGAAATAAGCTACGATATAAAATGCTTTAGCTAGCATTAAGATCACGATAGTTCCTTTGATCAAAAGGCGTGTGCCTTGAGCTTCAATTCCCATCATAAAAAATCCTAAAGCCAATTCAATTACCGTAAGAACTGATAAGATGATCGTTACTTTAGTGACTTCTTTTCTCACTTCAGCGCTATGATCTTCGTGTGTTGCAGTATGTGACATAATAATTTTCTTAATTGTTGTTGGTTGAAATTAGATCAGGTAGAAACAAGTAAATACAAATACCCATACTAGATCTACAAAGTGCCAGTAAAGACCAGCTTTCTCGATCATTAGGTAGTGTCCGCGTTTTTCAAATTTATCCGTTAAAGTCATAATCAACATAATGATATTGATCACAACCCCAGATAGTACGTGGAATCCGTGGAAACCTGTAATGGTAAAGAAGTAGTTGGTGAAATTGGTTGAAGATGCAGATCCATCAGCATTTAAGAACGGATTCATACCCCACCAAGCACCTTCACTATGCAAGTGGTTCCACTCCCAAGCCTGACAGCTTAAGAAGGCAATACCACCAATGATTGTCAAGATCAAGTATGTAGCAACCGCTTTCTTTTTCATTTCCTTACCAGACTGAACCGCTAGCACCATAGTAACAGAACTAATGATCAGAATGAAAGTCATGATACTCACAAACACCAATGGTGCGTTCACACCTTCGGCTGCAAATGGGTAGCTCTTAAAAACTTTGTTTGGGTCAGGCCATCCATTAGTAGAGAAACGAATGGTACCATACGAGATCAAGAATGCTCCAAATGTAAGAGCATCACTCATAAGAAAGTACCACATCATCAGTTTTCCGTACTCTACGTCGAAGGGACTTCTTCCTCCGCCCCATAGCTTCGTTGTTGTTGCAGTTGTTGTAGTTGACATGTTTACGCTAAAAATTTCGGTACAAAAATATTGGCTGGTGTCGAAAAATAGTGATTTTATCCCAAATTTTTCTGAA
>CAIJLK010000019.1 GCA_903821465.1 uncultured Bacteroidota bacterium
AACACGATAACCTTCCTTATCCGGAAGGTACCGCATGTGGAGATGTGTTGAAAGCAGGAGAGAAGGGGGGCGATTTTGCAAAAACTGCTTTCTGGGGTTTGGGCGTTGCCTTTCTGTATGCCCTGCTGCAGAAGGTTTTGCACGTAATCGCTGAAACACCTTATTATGCAACGCAACAGGCGAATAAATTTTTTCCTTCTGCAAAAGTGAGTGGTGAGATTACACCTGAATATATGGGTGTGGGCTATATTATTGGTCCGAAGATTGGTGGTGTATTAGTTGCGGGTGGAGTGTTAAGTTGGTTAGTATTTATTCCTTTGATGTCATCACTAGTGCCACCAGATGTGATTGCTACACAATTAGTAAAATTGGGCTACTTAGCAGATATTACAAAAGCAGGTGGTAAGGGATCATGGGATCCGATTACGCATCAATTCGCTGATTATTCCGCTGCGGTTTATTATGCCTTTATCCGTCAAATCGGTGCAGGTACAGTTGCAGCTGGAGGAATCATCACACTGATCAAAACCATTCCTACTATTGTTAAATCTGTAAAAGAAAGTGTGGCTTCTTTGAAATCAGAATCTAGTGCAGGTGCACCTTCTATTTTACGTACAGAAAAAGACCTTAGTTTAAAATGGGTAGGTTGGGGAAGTTTAGGTTTGATTGCACTGATTACTGTATTACCGCAGGTTCCGGGCGATAGCATTTTGCAGAAATTATTGATCGGTGTTTTAGTGATTTTATTCGGAGCACTATTTGTAACAGTATCTTCTCGCATTGTGGGTTTAATTGGTTCTTCTAATAATCCCATTAGTGGTATGACCATTGCTACGGTGATGGGAACGAGTTTGATCTTTTTGAGTGTGGGTTGGACTGGCCAAAACTATGAGCCGCTTGTGTTGGTAGTTGGTGGTATGATCTGTATTGCTGCGGCAAATGCAGGAGCCACTTCTCAGGATTTAAAAAGTGGTTATATCGTGGGTGCTACACCACGCAATCAACAGATCGCATTATTTGTAGGTGCCATCGTTTCATCTGTTGTGATTGGCTTAACTGTTAAGTTTTTGGACAAACCTACTGCAGAAATGTTGAGTCAGGGAATTCACCATGCCATTGGTACAGAAAAATATGCTGCGCCACAGGCAACTTTGATGGCCACTTTGATCAAAGGTATTTTGTCTCATAACCTAGATTGGCAATATGTTTTTGCAGGTGTATTCCTAGCAGTTACCATGGAATTATGTGGTATCAAATCGCTCAGTTTTGCAGTGGGAGCCTATCTTCCATTAGCAACTACTTTACCCATTTTTATAGGAGGAGCAATTAGAGGAATCGTGGAAATGAAACATAAAAAAGAAGGCGATATAAAATCAGCCGAAGAAGAAGAACTGGGTAAGGGTAACCTATTTGCAACTGGTTTGGTTGCAGGTGGCGCAGTTGCTGGTGTGGTGATTGCGATTTTGGCAGGAACAACTACAGGTGATAAATTTCTTAAGGGTATTACTATGGAGCAATCAATGGTAGAATCATTGTCAAAAGGGGGTTATTTTATCCTAGGTGCATGTTTTTTTGCAGCCATGGGAACCATCTTATATCGTGTAGCTAGAAAAAAATAATAGAGAGTACCTTTGATTTATCAATAATATAAGTAGTAGCATGCGGGGTCTATTTTTTTGTTTCATTTTATTATTACCCTTTTTCTCTTCATCTCAGAATTTAGTGAACGGAAAAATCCCCATCGACTCAACACGTTGGTATCAAAACAATAATACCAAAACTTCAATGGGTCAGTTTTTCAATGGAATTCTGCATGAGAAAGTGGATTTTGGATATGGACTAATGTTGCCAAATTGGGAGGCATGGTATCAGGTACTTCCTGGAGAGATTATACAGCTCGATCAAATTAAAATGTACGATTGGGAGGGAGTGTTTACTGATAAGCCGGCTACGATTTATGTGGTTGACGATAAATGGCAGCGCACTCAGATCGGAAGATTCACTGGGCCGCGATATGATTTATGGACAGGCCCTTATCCCGATTCACCTAACCAATACAATTTAAATTCGCTCGTTACCAATATCAAATATATTATTATCAATACCTATGGCAATATGCCTTCTGAGATTGAGTTTTACGGAAATTATCAGGCACCTACACCTATCCCTAATCCATTAATTGCTGGTAATACAGCTTTGAAAAATATGACGGGTGTGAATGGATTTGAATGGGATTTTTTAATTAGTGGTGGTTATGGCATTAATCAAAAGTCTTTGCAAATGGCAAAGTCATTTAATGGATTCAGACATTATCTCGATTGGCAGAAATTAGAAAAATCAGAAGGCGCATATACCTATAATCCTTGTTATTCAGGTTCCTGGAATTTAGATACGCTTTATGCCACATTAAAGCAATCGAATATTGAAGTGCTTGCCTGTATCAAAACAATTCCGGATTGGATCGAGTTAACCTATCCCCCCAATAATCAGAATGCAGAAAATGTTCCATTGAAATACGGACGGGATTATAGTTTGCCCGAATCCTATATCGAGCAAGCAAAATTAGCATTTCAATATGCCGCGAGATATGGATCAAACAAAAATGTAAATCCTTCATTACTTTCCGTATATCAGCTTCCAAGGTGGACCGGCGATCAGATCAATACCATTAAAATAGGATTGGATCTGGTAAAATATATCGAGTGCAATAACGAAACAGATAAGTGGTGGAAGGGGAGAGAAGCTTATCAAATGGGACGAGAATATGCTGCAAACTTGTCGGCATTTTACGACGGACATTTAAATTCCATGGGCGCAGGAGTTGGTGCGAAAAATGCAGATCCAAATATTAAAATTGTGATGGCTGGTACCGCATCAACCAATACAGATTATGTACGTGGAATGATTGATTGGTGTGCACAGTATCGCGGATACCTATCGGATGGTTCAATTAATTATTGTTGGGATGTAGTGAACTATCACTTTTATTCGAACGATGCAAAAAATTCTCAAAATGGCGGAACTGCTTCTGTTGGGGCCCCTCCAGAGTTGGCCAACTTTGAAAAAACGGCTCAGAGTTATGTGAAAATGTCTGCCATTTTTGCCAAGAACATGCCCATATGGCTTACTGAAACAGGTTATGATATTAACCCCAATCAGAGTACACAATTTGTGCCTGCTATAGGAACTAAATCGATTCTGGAAACTCAAGCAGATTGGATCCTTAGAACTTCGCTGGTTGCTGCAAGGGCTGGAATTGCGAAACTTTTCTTTTATGAAATGTACGACGACAATCCTTATGGTGGTCAGTTTGGAAGCAGTGGGTTACTCAATGATAAAGACACTAGCAGAAGACCTTCCGCAAATTTTCTGAATCAACTAAATCAGAATTTTGGCAATTATGTATTTCAAGAAACGATACAGCATAATCCAGAAGTAGATCGCTATTTATATAACAAGCAATCCATGTATGTGATCTGGAATCCCACGCAAACAGGTGCAACCACAAGCTATAGTTTGAATCTGAGCAAAATGGATTCCGCTGCGATCTATACACCAAGTGCATTTGCCGATACCATGAAGTTTGTCTTGATCAGAAACAC
>CAIJLK010000020.1 GCA_903821465.1 uncultured Bacteroidota bacterium
CTTTGTTTACGATCAATGTAAAAAATAACAGAAAGGCATTAAGTCGAGTCAATAATTTCATAGTATTAATTAAGATCAATTCACTAATTCAAAACTGTCTTTTACTCTTATGTCTCGGGAAGAGGAACCGATCATTAAATCAAAATCTCCTGGCTCTGCTACCCATTTCAATTGTTGGTTATAGAAAGAGAGTTTTTGTTTATCGATCCTGAACTGAATAGTTTTACTCTCCCCTGCTTTCAAAAAGATCTTTTTAAAATCTTTCAGTTCTTTTATGGGACGAACAATCGAACCTACCCGATCGCGCAAGTATAATTGTACTACTTCATCACCATCATACTTTCCAGAATTAGTAATGGTTACAGATACTTCAATGGTATCTGTTTGTTTGATTTTTTTCATACTCAATTGAAGCTTACTATATTCAAAACTGGTATAGCTCTTTCCATATCCAAATTCATATTTAGGAAATATGGATAGGTCGTTATAAGAGGAATTATAAATTCTGTTTGCGTCGTTCAGAGCGGGCCTTCCAGTGTTGAAATGACTATAATAAATTGGGATTTGTCCGACCGAAACGGGGAAACTCATCGGCAATTTCGCTGATGGATTCACATCGCCAAACAATACATCGGCAATGGCATTACCCGCTTCACTACCTAACCACCAAGTATATAAAATAGCTGTTGCATGATCGGCCGTATAATTAAATACTAAGGGTCTACCCGAATTAATTAAAACCACAACTGGTTTTCCAGTAGCTAATAATGCTTTTAGTAAATCTTCCTGTACGCCCGGGATGCTAATATTAGAGCGGCTCTTGGCTTCGCCGGTCATATCTCTTCTTTCGCCAATACTTAAGATCACTACATCTGCTTGTTTGGCAACTGCAATTGCTTCTGCAAAACCCGATTTATTAGTTCCTTCTATCTCGCAACCTTTTGCATAGAGCAGATTGGTATTAGCCCCTACTTTATTTTTCAATCCCTGCCATTGTGAAACAATATAATCAGAATCTACTCCTGGCACTTCTACATCCCAGAAACCTTTATTTTGTTTTAATGATTTTACGAGTGGACCGATAAAGGCAATGGTATTTATATTTTTAGAGAGTGGCAAAACATTATTATCGTTTTTCAATAACACGATACTTTTTGCGGCAACTGATCTGGCAATCTTTGCATGTTCCGGATTATTCAAAACTGCTTTTTCGCGCGCTTCATTGCTATAACTGAATGGATCGTCAAATAAGCCCAATTCAAATTTCTTCAGTAAGATTCTTTTTACCGCATCATTAATTAAAGCAATATTGATTTTTTTATCCACCACTAATTTGGCCAAATTATTTTTATAATTCCTGCTTTCCATATCCATATCGCAACCAGCAGTGATGGCACTTTGTGCAGCTTCGTATCCATCTTTTACATTTCCGTGATTGATCATCTCACCGATCGATCCCCAATCGCTCACTACAAATCCTTTGAAGCCCCATTTCCCTTTTAAAATGGTTCTTTGCAAGTAGGAATTACCAGTTGCTGGTACCCCATTAAGATCGTTGAATGAATTCATAAAAGTAGCTGCGCCTGCATCCAATGCAGCTTTAAAAGGAGGCAGATACACTTCCCATAACAATCGATCGCTCATATCAACTGAATTATAATCTCTTCCGCCAATTGCAGCACCATAAGCTGCAAAATGTTTCACGCAGGCCATTACGGAATTCAGATCTCCTAAATGATTGCCTTGAAATCCTTTAACTCTGGCAGTTGCAATGAGTGAACCCAGATAAGGATCTTCACCGGCGCCTTCCATCACACGACCCCAACGAGGATCGCGAGCAATATCAACCATGGGTGCAAATGTCCAATGCAGTCCACTTGCACTTGCTTCAGTTGCAGCAACTCTGGCAGATTGTTGAATAGCCTCCAGATCCCAACTAGCAGCTTCTCCTAACGGAATAGGGAAAGTTGTTTTGTAGCCATGAATTACATCCTGACCAAATAACAAAGGAATTTTCAAACGGCTTTGCATGGCTACTTTCTGCCAATTACGGGTACGTGCAACACCTACACAATTGAGCAGTGAACCCACTTGACCGCGTTTAATCTGACCGATCTTATCGTTGTCTAGTGTAACCGGACCCGTTGCAGATTGATCATCGTTATATTGATTTAACTGCCCAATTTTTTCTTCGAGGGTCATTAAGCGTAAAACCGAATCAACTTTCTGAGCTAATGATTTTTTTTGAGCTGATATCGTATTATGGATAAAAGAAAATAATAGACAGGCGCCTATTATTAGGAGTACTTTTCTATACATACAATCGTTTTGGCTTTATTGGATTGGGCCAAACAACCGCTTAAATCAGCGGTGGCAACCCTTTTAGGTTTAAATTTAATAGATATTCACAAAAAAGCCCTGAAAAAAATTCCAGGGCTCATTTATATCGAATTACCATCCATTACTTACCGTTTTCGGCCAATACTTTTTCGATCATTGCTTCTATTTCCTTTCTTTCCATACTGGTTGATGAAAGAAATAATATCCCCTTTCTGTTCTTACCATTCACAATTTCAGGGTCAAAAGCCGCACCTTGTATAAAATCCGAACGTTTGTATTTACTATTCAGTTCATCTGGACTTAACAATTTGCCATTAACAACTATCTGATCTGTCAAGATATCAAGTGAAGCACTTGACCCGCCACTTTTCCCAAAAAATACCGTTGAATGACCCTCTACATTCAAAAATATTTTCTCTGTTTTTGAACCAGCAGCCCTGATTTTTTCTTGCCAAAGCTCTTGCTCAGTTTTCGCAATTGGATTAGCTGTTTTTTTGGTAGTAATTTCTATAACACCATGAGCAGCTTCTGGTCCGTATTTAGCTACTGCTTTGTCGCCTTTCAAAACGTCCATTCTAGTCATGTCTGATATAGATAATTTCATTAAACCCGCACTATCTGTTTTAACAACATCAATATAATAAGTTACTTTATTACTAAATAATTGTAGTTTTTGAGATGAACCTGCTACAACTCCATACTCTCCAACTTTAGCGTTTGATGCAATATTTACTTTCTCGAGTTTTACATCTTCTACATTTACCTTTTCAAGTTTTACATCCGAAATTGTAATCTCATTCCTTTTAGGTCTTGAAGTAACCAAGATTACTCCATTCTTCCCAGCATCACCATACAATTTAGTTGCAGATTCATTTTCAACACTTCAATTTTTTCAATTGATTTAGGATTTATTTTATTGATCTCTGCATTTGGCTGCACCCTACCATCGACAATAATTAATGGTTGTTTTGATGACTCATGAAAAATTATTGTATCCGCTACTATATTCTTGTTTTTACTGGTATCTAATGCTACCACTATTACTGTATCTCCTACTGTTTTATATGAGTTCTGTTCAGTAGAAGCCAAATAAGATTGCACCCCTTCTAAAATACCTGTAGCAAATTTTTTCTGATACCCTGCATCCAACATCAATTTCAAATCTTCTTGATTCGTTATAAATCCAGCTTCAATTAAAGCGGAAGGACATTTAACAGCTTGTAATACCCAGATCCCTTGATTCCTACTTTTAATCCCAGAAAAATGATTTAAGTCTTTTATTGAGTTGGCCAATTCATTTGCAAAAATGGCGTTTGCATTATAATTAACAGCTTTCTCTTTATTGGCGATATATATGACCATACCCTTTGCAGGGTTTTCTGTCTTATTTCCATTTTCATGTTGAATGGGTTCTGCATTATTACAATGCAATGAAATAAATAGATCCGCTTTTTGTGTATTGGCAAAATCTGCTTTTTCTTGCACTGTGTTAGTGATATCTGATTCTCTGGTCAGTATGATTTTAAGATTTTTATTGGTGTTGGCCGCTTTTACAGCTTTGGCAAGTAATAAGCTGATCTGTGCTTCTGAATTTTTTGCTGAAGCATCAAGAGCACCATGGTCTTTTCCACCATGTCCTGCATCAATCACCACAGTATAAGTTTTATTTAAATTAAATATTCGAGTAAGCTGAAGGTTCGTTTTAGATTGATCACCTTTTATTTTATCAGCAACAGTTTCCATCAAACTGCCTACTGATAAGGGTTTGGCATGATCAATTCCTTTGCTTCTAAAGGCAACTAGTACAACAACTATTGCTATTAAGGGCAGGATCACTAATCTGCGTAAGTAAGAAAATCTTGGATTTTTATTATTCGTAATCATTTGTAATCTTCTTTTAATTGGTGAAAAGAAAAATGGGGTGGTGAGTAGAAACTGTTGTTGAGGATATGCTGCCGTTAACAGTAATTGTGCCAGTGAAGCGCTATCACCATTTTGCACAGACTTGTTATCGGCTATAAACTCGTGAATCATTTCCATCTCTTTTTTCAGCATCCAGAAAAAAGGATTGAACCAACCTGCTACCAGTACCACTTGAATCAGCACTTTATCAATGCTGTGTTTTTGTTGTACATGGGTTAACTCATGTTCTAGCATTTTTTGTCCAGCATCGCTTCTCAGGTCGATCGCTTCATGCCAGAATATATATCGAAAGAAAGAAAAGGGCGTCCCCTTTACTTGGGTGAGAATGAGGTACACATCGCCTACATTTTTGCAGGAATGTGTTTTAAGTAAAACATATAAACGGATCAGTCCGATTACCAATAAACCCAACATCATAGCAGCGATCAGAAAATAAGCTGCCACTGCAAATCCTTCCCAAGTGAATTGGTAATTAGTCTTTGCAAGGTTGGCATCGATCTCGGCATTGTTGTCCGCTACGATGGATAAGAAATTGATTACTTGTGCATCGCCAGTGACGGGTTTGGTCCACTGAATTTTGATCAATGGAATGATCCAAGACATAATCAACACACTAATTAAATAAAAGCGGTTATACTGATGAAACTTTTTATCGCGTAGCACCAGCCAATAATATCCCATCATTACAGCGCTACAGAAAACTACTTGCAGAAAATAATATGCGGTAGATAGCATGGTGCTTATTTTTTGTGTTTCTTAATTTCGGTTAACAACAACTCCAATTCTTTGACACTAAGATCTTTTTGCTTGACCATAAAACTCACGGCTTCACTAAAAGATCCTTCAAAATATCCTTCTACTAAATTTCTGATAGAGCTTGATGAATACTCTTCTTTCGACACCAAGGGATAATATTGATGTACCCTACCAATTGGTGTAACCCCTACAAATCCTTTATCTGTTAAGATCTTGATGATCGTTGCAACTGTATTAGAATGTGGTCTGGGTTCTGGCTGTGCTTCTACGATATCTTTTAAGAATGCAGCTTCCAGTTTCCAGATGCTGTGCATGATCTGTTCTTCGGCCTTGGTAAGTGGTTTCATCTTCAACTAATTTTATAGTTGTTCAAATGTATAAACTAATTTTTTAGTTTTCAAACTATTTTTTTAGTTTTTGAAAAAAAACTTGTTAAAATGGTCTCATCAATATCTTTGGCGGGTGAAATACTATCTTATTTCAGGGGAAGCCAGTGGTGATTTGCATGGCAGCAATCTGATCAAAGCATTGAAAACAAAGGACCCTCTGGCAAACATGCGTTGCTGGGGTGGCGATTTGATGCAGGCTGCAGGAGCTGAATTAGTAAAGCATTATCGCGACTTAGCGTTCATGGGTTTCGCAGAAGTAGTATCGAATCTGCCCACCATTTTCAAGAATATTCGTTTTTGTAAAGAAGATATTTTGGCTTTTCAGCCCGATGCAGTAATTCTGATCGACTATCCCGGATTTAACCTGCGCATAGCAGAATGGGCACACAAGCAAGGAATCAAAGTGATCTATTATATCTCTCCGCAAGTCTGGGCTTGGAAAGAAGGTCGTGTGAAAAAGATGAAACAGCTCATCGACAAAATGCTCGTGATCCTCCCATTTGAAAAAGATTATTATAAAGAAAGATGGAATTGGGAAGTGGACTATGTAGGCCATCCATTGATCGAAGCGATTGAGGATAAGAAAAAAGAATTGGGTTACGATGATACTCACCCTAGTCCTACTATTAAAAAAATTGCACTCTTACCTGGA
>CAIJLK010000021.1 GCA_903821465.1 uncultured Bacteroidota bacterium
CAACATGGTCGCAAGATGTAGACATTGCGGCAAATGATAAATTGTTGGGAACCAATATCGCCTATACACTTCATTTTTATGCGGGTACACATAAACAGGCATTAAGAGATAAAGCAACTGCCGCTTTGAACAATGGTGTGGCTTTAATGGTAACCGAATATGGAAGCACAGATGCAACTGGTGATGGGGTAGCGAACCAAAACGAAACCAATCTTTGGTATAGTTTCTTGGATGCAAATAAAATTTCATCCTGTAACTGGTCCTTATCAGATAAAGCGGAATCTTCTGCAGCACTATTTACGGGATCATCCCCATTTGGTAATTGGATGTCTAATCAATTAACTACCTCTGGTGCTTTTGTGCGACAAGAAATCAGAACTAAAAACCTGCGATTTAAATGATGTTTAAATTCACTAGCGTTTTGATATTAGTCGAAGATATTCAATTGGTTACGATTTAGCTCTTTGAAATTTTGTTGTATTGGGTTTGCAAAAAGTTCATTAATTGGCACTTTGTCAAAGACAGATATGCTGATAACTTGTAGCATTTCATATAGAGATTGTTTTAGGTTAAATCTTTTCTTTGCGATAGCCACAATTATGTAAACTGATATGGCAATCCATATCTGAACCTTCACTGCGTTTTCACTGGTACCCCAGAATGTTTTAATTTTTAAGTTCTGTTTAATCCACTTAAAAAACAATTCAATCTTCCATCGGTGTTTATAAAGCTTTGCAATTTCTGTTGCTTCTAATTCTAGGTTATTGGTTAGGAAGATAAGTACTCGATTATGTTCTTCATCATAGTATTTAACGCGTCTAATTTTTGCCGGATAATTTATAGATGCATAATGCCCTTGAACATTTATTAATTGGTCAGCTAGAATACCAAGTGCCCGGTTTTTCTTATTGGACTTTACGCATTTAAAATTCATATTTTCTTTTGCTCTAATAACGAAAAATGCTTTTGAAGTTTGGATTCGATACAGTCGTTCATAATCGATGTAACCCCTATCCAGTATGTAAAAGCTGTCAATCTGATAAGATATTGTATCAAGAATATTAACCTCATGAATTGCAGCCGGTGTAATTTGAATAAACTCTGGAATAGCCGATCTTAAATCAAGTTGAACGTGAAGTTTTATTCCAGCTTTTGTTGATCTAAAATTAGCCCACTGAAAGAGTGAAAGGCACATATCAATAGTTGAAGCATCAATTGCAAAAACAGGATTATCAATGGAGAGCTCAAGATCTTTTTCACCAACATATAATGTTTGAGCTTCTTTTATTAGTACCCAAGCAAAGTCAGCGAAAATTCGCCAATCTCTATTTTCATTGGCAGTGGATAAAGTGCTTTTTGCAATTGCTTCACCAATGCCAATGTGATATAATTTATTAGCATTGGCTTTTAAACAAAGGATGGTATCAGATAAACTTTCTCTATGAGTAAGTTGACCAAAAACCATACAGAGATATTGCCGCCAACAGTTAAAATGTTTTGTTTTATAATCACCATTATACCTTTTAACACAGGTTTTAAAACTAGTTGGCGAAATGATTGAAATAAGCTGTGAGAACAAATAAGTACCTTGATTCATATAAATTGATTATCAAGGTGTTATATTAAGAAAAAATCACAAACTTTTCAAATCGTGTTAGGCCCAAAAATACCTGAAACCCAATACAGACAAGACTTTCAAAGAACTTATATTTACAACATCAAAACACTAGTGATGTAAAATCATTTTTTACAAATCAGATGATAGCCATGAAACCCTCTCCCAGTTCCATTAGCAAAATAATTTAAATCCCATTGACCATTATTAAATTTTCCATCTCCTCCGCTAATTAATACCATCCCATCAATAGCAGTAATTTTTGCTGATTGAAATGGAATATTCATGGTTTTATTGATCAATGTTGCTCCAATTATAGAATCATACATACTGGGCTGTAACCATCCAAGATAACATTGACAAGAAGGATCAATTTCAAATAATACACCGGTATTACGAGCAACCGTATCAAACCTGGGTCTACTTATGAATAGCGTACTATCATCTGCAACTATTTTTTTTATTCTAATAGTACCAGAAACTAAATGACTTGAATAACGATAGGTATACGCTGGACCACCCTGATAAAAATATCCGTCTATTTTATCTCCAGTACCTGCTTTATCTTGAGTTGTATCATTAGCATAACCTGTATACTTAAAGATGCCGGTTAAAGAATCATCAGCCTTATAAATAGAAGCAACTTGTATGGAATCTACTATGTTTGGAACATTAGATTGACTTGTACATCCAATATTATATATAATGGTAAAAACCAATCCAAAAAAGACGAGAAGGAATTTCATTTCTTTAAAGTAATTTTTGGAACAAAATATATAATACTTTTTAAAAATACAACTAAAAATAAGTGGCTATAAAAACATTTTTGGGGGTTGTCAGAATTGCCAAACATCCTATCAAATAGGGCCTTTTAGGCGAATAATTAAATTAATCGGCTCATGCTATTTAATTAGCATCGAATCAAACCAAGTTTTCCATTTTGGAACAGCACGGCCATAAGTGATTCTGTGATTTGCATCAGATCCTGCAGAAAATACTTCCACAAGATTATTGCCAATTGCTTTTTGAAATTCAAATGGCATTCTTGCTAGTCCGATAGAAAGACTTTCATCAATATCACCATAGTACATATGAAGTGGTGTTTTTATAACCCATTGATAAGGATGCAACTCACTGATTAATCTTCCGTACGCCGATTGTTTATAATACAGCGAATTAAAATATTCTGGTCGTATCAACTTATGTAAATTAGTTGGAATTTCCTGAAACTTTACTGTTGTATCTTTTAAATATAATCTCTTGGAGATCTCGTATTGATCAGCTGTAAAGAGTCCTTGTGCAAGTCCAGGAATTTGATAGTATTCTTCATAGGCAAATGCAGTTAAAATAAACATGGTAGTGACCCAGGGAGCATCAATCTTTCTTGGAAAATTAAGAAAGCCATTTGTCATAATATAGCCATCACACTGAGCTGCCGCAGTTCCTGCAGCTTTTACTTTTACCCCAGATGCTTCTAGTTTTTCAAGAAACCCCATCGTTATTACAGCACCTTGTGACCATCCTGTTATAAAAAGATCGCCAGGTAAAATTCCTTCATTAGCTAAAATCACTTTCGATGCCTCATACATATCATAAGATGCCTGTACCTGACTTCTCAAAACCATATAACTATCTTTTTCCTTTGATGTACCCATGCCAAAATAATCCGTACCAATAACAATATACCCTTGTCCTGCAAATTGAGCAATCATTAATCTTGTTTCGAATGATTCCTCTGGAAAAGAAGGAACTTCCTGTTTTCCAAAAACAGTTCCATGCTGATAAGATACCATCGGCATTACTTTTGATCCTGTTTGAGGAATTGCAATAAGTCCTGATGCTATTGTAGGCCTATTATTCTGTTCGGGAACAATTGATGTATATTCAACACTATATAATTTCACTGAATTCTTGGGACTAGTATAGTTTACTTTTTCTCCAATTTCTGCAGGTATTTCTTTAGTCAAAATATTGTTCAACCTTGTAAGATCATAAGTTCCAATTAGTTTATAGCGCACTGTAGGAGATGCAATTCTAAAGTCATTAGATTCTTGTGACTTTGCAGCATTAGAGTAAATAATAAAAAGAAACATTGTAAAAAACGCAGATAATTTCATATTTTTTGAATTAGTGCAAATTTATGAGTAAATACTGTTAACTAGATGTTGAGTTCAGAGATATGTTTTTGAATAAAATTTCTCAATCTGCGGCGCCCCTGAGAAATCCACTAAGTTAGTACACCTAATCCCATTTGAGTTTGACCCCATGCAAAAATATTTCTAACTCAATTTTTAAGTTCGATACAACTATGTGATATTCAAAACTACTAGGGTATCAATTTGATCTGGTGAAGAGGGATCAATGGAAATTGCAAAAAGTAGGAAAAGGTTATTGGCAATTCTTTTTAATCACTTCATAAGCTTTTGTCACACCTAACTCTGCAGCTTTATTAAGATCTAAACAGCCACTAATTTTATCATCAATTTGTAGTTTACTTAAACCCCTTCTATAATAAGCCTCTGCATGCTTAGGATCTAGTTCAATTGCTTTTGTACAATCTGCAATAGCTCCTAAATAATCTTCAAGTTTAGATTTACTAATACCTCTATTGTAATAAGCTTGTGTATATGTAGGATTCAGATCTATTGCTATTGTATAATCAGTTATAGCTCCTCGGTCGTCTTTTAGATTGGCTTTATTAATGCCTCTATTGTAATATGCCTGTGCATATTTAGGATCTAGTTCTATTGCTTTTGTATAATCTGTTATAGCACTTTGGTCGTCTTTTAGATTGGCTTTATTAATGCCTCTATTGTAATATGCCTGTGCATCCTTAGGATTCAGTTCTAATGCTATCGTATAATCAGATATAGCTCCTCTGTCGTCTTTTAGATTGGCTTTACTATTGGCTCTATTGTAATACGCCTTTGCGAACTTAGGATCTAGTTCAATCACTTTTGTATAATCTGCTATAGCTTCTTGCTCGTCTTTTAGATTGGCTTTACTATTAGCTCGATGGTAATAAGTATTTGCATCATTAGGTTCTAGTTCTATTGCTTTTGTATAATCTGCTATAGCCCCTTTAAAGTCTTCAAGATTGTTTTTACTAATACCTCTTTCATTATAAGCCTCTGCATCTTTAGGATCTAATTCTATTGCTTTTGTATAATCTGCAATAGCTCCTTCGTCGTCTTTTAGATTGGATTTATTATATCCTCTATTGTAATAAGCTTTTGCATCCAAAGGATCTAATCCTATTGCTTTTGTATAATCTTCAATAGCTCCTATATATTCTTTAAGATTGTATTTATTAAAGCCTCTATTGTAATAAGCCTTTGCATGCTTTGGATTCAGTTTTATTGCTTGATTATAATCATCTATAGCTCCTACAAAGTCTTGAAGTTTATTTTTACTAACAGCTCTATTGTAATACGCCTCTGCATCCTTAGGATCTAATTCTATTGCTTTTGTATATTCTACTATAGCTCCTTTGTCGTCTTCAAGATTAGCTTTACTCATAGCACTATTGAAATAGTCCTTTGCCATCTGACTATAAGAGCAAAAAGACAAGAGTAGAAAACTCAATAAAATCAGTAGCTTATTCATGTATAACTTTTTAGGAATAGGCTAGTTAGTAGCCTAAAATATCCGTCGCCAAATACTATAGGCATTGTTACTGAGTGGTTAGATTTTAAAAGTAGTATTTTTTTCCTCGTCAGGATTGACAACCTCGCCCTGCTCGGTTGTCTTCCTCTCGTGGTGGACTTACTCAAAGCCCTTGCACCAACCTTCGGTTGTTGAATGCTTCACATCAGGATTGACAACCTCTCTTCGCTCGG
>CAIJLK010000022.1 GCA_903821465.1 uncultured Bacteroidota bacterium
ATTCAAATGCAGTGGCAGAAGGAAACTGTTTTTGAGCCGCAAATGAATGATGAAAAAAGAATGGAATTATCTGCAGGATGGAAGAAAGCCATTCAGGCTGCAGTGAGCTGGAGTTTATAATTGACTTTTAGATTTATTGGATGCAAAGAGCAAGTAGGATAGCGCAGTTGGAAAATACAGCGCATTGGGATTTGATAATTATTGGCGGTGGCGCAACCGGTCTGGGTGCTGCTGTGGATGCGGCTTCGCGCGGGTTAAAAACTTTGTTGATCGAACGCGCTGATTTTGCAAAGGGCACTTCGAGCCGCTCTACTAAACTCGTGCATGGCGGTGTGCGTTATTTAGCACAGGGCAATATCAAACTGGTTAAAGAAGCTTTGCGTGAGCGCGGATATCTTTTAAAAAACGCACCGCATATTTGTTCTACTCAGCCATTTCTAATTCCCGTTTATACCTGGTTCGATAAATTTTTTTATGGCATTGGTTTGATGACTTATGATTTGTTGGCGGGCAAACTGAGTCTTGGTGCTACGAAAATTTTATCCGCTAAAAAAACGATCGAATTATTACCATCGATCAAACAAGAAAATTTAAAAGGATCCATTCAATATTTTGATGGACAGTTTGATGATAGCCGCCTCGCTATCGATCTTGCCTACACTGCTACTTCGGAGGGCGCTACTGTTTTAAATTATGTATCCTTAGTTGGATTTGAAAAGAAGGGTCAGAAAATAATTGGCATCCATTGCAAGGATGAGATCAGCGGGAAAAAATATACTGTTCCTGCTTCATCATTCATCAATGCCACGGGCGTTTTTACTGATCAGGTGTTGCAGTTTGATGATGCCCAAAGAGAGCAGATCGTGCGTCCATCACAAGGCGTTCACTTAGTTGTGCGAAAAGAATTTTTCAAAACCAGTTACGCCATGATGGTTCCGAAAACTGCCGATGGCCGCGTGTTCTTTGCCGTGCCATGGCATGATTCAGTGGTGTTGGGAACAACTGATACAGCGATCGATACCATTAGCATGGAACCCCAGGCAATGGACGGCGAAATAGATTTTATCATCGAGCATTTTAATAAATATAATGCGGTAGCGATCAGCAGAAATGATGTGCAATCTGTTTTTGTTGGATTGCGTCCCCTGGTAAAAGCCGGCGGCGTGGCATCAACCGCACTGATCTCGCGCGATCATACCATCATCGTTTCAACAAGTGGATTAGTTACCATCACTGGTGGAAAATGGACTACCTATCGTCGTATGGCCCATGACGCCGTTAATAACGCGCTCTTTGTTTCGAAACAACCCAAGCGCGATTGTGTTACTAGGAATTTAAAAATTGGTGATCCGGAAAAACGGCGGGCGATGATTGGTGCAATTATTTTAGAAGACCCGAACTATGCAAAACAGCTGCACCAAAATTATCCTTATACCGTTGCAGAAATAATATTTGCTATTCGACATGAATTAGCAGAGACTGTCGAAGATCTTTTAGCACGCAGAACGCGACTACTTTTCTTAGATGCAAGAGTGGCAATATCGCTCGCGCAAACTGCAGCCAATTTATTGGCGAAGGAGTTAGGAAAAGATCAGGAATGGGAGAAAAAACAGGTGGAATCTTTTCAGGAATTAGCATATTTATATATCTGTTAGGTCTAGAATTACTAACTTTGATAAATGACCATATCTGAACATATTAATTGGTGGAAAGACGATGCTTTGAGAAGCTGGGAGACTGCTATTTTTAATAAGAATGGAGGTCAATTCGTTTTCTCTTTATTTGCTTTTCATTTAACAATAGAAAAATTATTGAAAGCTACTTGGATTAGAGATAATGCTGCTGAATATCCTCCCAGAACACATGATTTGACAATATTGTATAATCAGACGGACCTTGATTTGCCAAATGGTTGGTATGATTATTTGGGCTCAATAAATGAATGGAATATTGAAGGGCGCTATCCTGATTACAAGCTAAAAATTTATAAACGTGCTTCAGCAGAATATTTAGCAGAACATTTGATTAAGTTAAACGAGCTTAAAGATTTGTTGCTTAAAAATTTAGCATAATGAGGTTTACTCAAAAAAAATTATTGAATCATATCCAGAGATTTCTTCTTGCATTAGAAGGAGAGGGTTACGCATTTAATAAAGTAATTCTTTTTGGGTCTTATTCAAATGGCTATCCTCATGAATTAAGTGATATTGATTTAGCAATTTGGTCGCCCCAGTTTTCTGACGATCCTTATGAGTCAAAAGAAAAAATCCGATCGCTTGTACAATCCTATACACCTATACAGTTGCATCCTTATGCTTCCGGCGAAACCGCCCGGA
>CAIJLK010000023.1 GCA_903821465.1 uncultured Bacteroidota bacterium
AAAACGGTGTTTTTAGCCAAACTAAAACCATTTTATACTAAAAAAGGGATAAAAAACCGCATTTTAAATCAAAATCGGCATTTTTAAGATTTCCTATCTTTATATATCATTAACCAATTAATCCTGCCTTCCTGCTAATTACTAACATCCGATCCATTGGTTTTTTAGCAGCAATTCGCAGATTTTCGTCCATGGTAATTTCAGGTCCCTCGTATTCCATGCATAAATACAGTTTCTCAAGGGTATTTAGCTTCATATGGGGACAATCATTGCAGGCGCAATTATTTGTTGGGGGTGCAGGAATAAAGGTCTTATTTGGGTTATTCTGTTGCATCTGGTGCAGTATTCCTGTTTCTGTTGCAACTATATATTCCTGTGTAGGATCGGTTAATGTATATTTCAATAATTGTGTGGTACTTCCTACAAAATCAGAAATTCTAAGAATTGCTTCTTCACATTCAGGATGTGAAATTAATTTTGCTTTTGGATGACGGATCTTTAGTTTGATAATTTTCTCTAAACTAAAAATTTCATGCACCATACAAGCGCCATTCCAAAGCAACATATTTCTACCAGTAATCTTATTTAAATAGGCTCCTAGATTTCTATCGGGTGCAAAAATAATCGGTTGGTCTTTAGGGATACTTGCAATGATTGCTTCTGCATTTCCAGAGGTACAAATAATATCAGATTGCGCTTTTATTTCTGCTGAACAGTTGATGTAAGAAACGACTAAATGATCCGGATTTTTATCTTTAAAAGCTTTGAATAAATCTGCTGGAGCACTGTCTGCAAGCGAACATCCAGCATTTAGATCGGGGAGTAAAACTTTTTTGCTGGGATTTAAAATCTTTGCTGTTTCTGCCATGAAATGCACGCCAGCAAAGACAATGATCTCTGCATCGGTCTGTTCTGCTTTTTGAGCAAGTCCCAAACTATCTCCGATATAATCTGCGACGTCCTGAATATCGGGTTCTTGGTAGTAGTGTGCCAAAATGATTGCATGCTTCTTTTTCTTTAGACGCTCAATCTCGGCAAATAAATCCAAATGCACATCAATGTCGATATCTACAAAACCTTTTTCTAAAATGCTTTCTTTTGAAATGTTCATAATCCTTGTAATAGTATTTAATAATACTTATTTATATAACCCACTATTACTATTAGGGCTGTTAATATCTTAATAAGTTTGTTATCCACAAAAGTCAAAGTTAATTATCTAAAGCTTATCCCCGTCTATTCACAGTTATTTCACATAACGAAAGATAGATTCTAATTAGATTTTCATTTCATTTCCACATTGGTGGATTTACCATTTCACATTTTTATTTTTTCACTATTCACTTTTTAATAACTGTTAATGAACTGCGGATAGAATGCTACTAAAATCCTTGCTAAACGAAATTCTCCAAAATCAGCCATAGTTATTCTATCAGTATCCACTTTTCAAACTGGAAAAAAGGGGGTTTTACACCTATTTTGCCATTTTATCACATGCCTGTGTGGAAAGTATTTATCCCAAATTCTTCTTTTTTTTCCTTATCCAGTCCAAAAGAAGGCTTTACAAAATCGCCCTACTCGGCAAAATCGCCCCAATTAATGCTTTAGGTAGCTTTTCCACAACTTATTCTAATGTTTTTTCCCCTATTTTTGCCATCCTTAAAATCAATTATTTAATCGTCTATTATGTCTGTCATTCAAAGTATTCGTGACAAAGGTGCCTGGATCATTTTTGGAATCATTGCCCTTGCCCTAATTGCATTCATCTTACAAGATGGTGTACGTCGCGGTGGAAGATCTACCGATAATACAACATTGGGTAAAGTTAATGGTGAAAAGATCGAGCGTTTAGCTTTTGAAGAAAAATTAACCTTACAGGAACGTATGTATGGTTCTCAAGGTGCACAAAGAGAGCAATTGATTGGTTCTTTATGGAATCAAGAAGTTGAAAGAATTGTGATGCAGCAGGAATTTGATAAACTTGGTTTACAAGTTACTTCAAACGAATTATCTGAAATTCTTTTTGGTGAGAACTCTCCATTGAGACAAGAATTTACTGATCCTAAAACAGGTGTGTTCCGTGTTAATGATGCGAAACAAGCTTTTGCCCAAATCAAAAAAAGCAAAAATGCTGAACAGGTTAAAATGATCAATTCTGTTTATATAGAACCAACAATTGAACAAGCCCTTCGTAATAAATACCAGGGCATTCTTCAACAAGCGGCCTATATTCCTAAATGGTTAATTGAAAAACAAAAAGCGGATAATAATGCTATATCAAGCATTTCTTATGCTTTTGCCCCTTATGCTTCTATTTCTGATAGCACTGTAAAAGTGAGCGATGATGAAATTAGTGCTTATGTAAATAAACATAGCAACCAGTTCAAGAAAGAAGAAGAAACCAGGACAATTACATATGTTGGTTTTAATTCCGCACCGTCTCAAACGGATTCTTTAACTGTTTTGAATCAGGTTAAATCTTATAAAAATGATTTTGCTGTAACCAATGACGCAAAAGGATATTTGGCGAAAGTGGGTACAGACCTTCCTTTTTACGATAGCTATTTCAGTAAAGCAAAAATGCAACAAGCTAATAAAGATTCTTTTATGAATCTTGCTACTGGTAGTGTATACGGACCATATCTTGATGGTTCTAGTTTTGTTTTAGCTAAAATGGTAGGTGTTAAAAATTGGCCCGATAGTGTTACTGTACGTCATATCTTGATTGGTACTGTTAATCCACAAAACGGACAAGTTTTGCGTGCCGATACTACTGCTAGAAAATTAATTGATAGTATTGAATCAGCTGTGAAGGCCGGTGCTGATTTTGCTACCCTTTGTGCTAAATATTCTGACGATCAGGGTAGTAAAGATAAAGCAGGTGTATATCCTTATTTCCCTCAGGGACAAATGGTGATCCCTTTTAATGATTATGCTTTTGATCATTCAGTTGGTACGAAAGGTGTTGTTAAAACAGACTTTGGTTATCACTACATGGAAATATTAGGACAAAAGAATTTTGCTCCTGCATATAAGATTGGTTATTTATCAAAACCAATTGTTGCTAGTAACGAAACAGTAAGTGCTGCAAATACTGCTGCTGCACAATTTGCTGCAAGCGCAAAAAATAAAAAATCATTTGATGAAAATGCGATCAAAGTATCTAAACAATTAATGATTGGAAACGACATCAAGGCAAACGATAATCAAATCGTTGGTTTGGGTGCTAGCCGTCAGTTAGTGCGTTGGACCTATGAACACACCCTAGGAGACGTTTCTGATCCACAGGAAGTTGGCGATAAATATATTGTTGCGATCGTTTCAGCTGTTAATAAAGCGGGAACAATGTCAGTTGCTGAAGCTCGCCCATTATGTGAGAACATATTAAGAAATGAGAAAAAGGCAAAGGTTTTGATCGACACTAAAATCAAGGGATCTACCCTCGAAGCAATTGCTGCTAGTGTGGGAACTTCTGTTCAGCGTAACGACAGTCTTTCTTTTGCCGCACCATTTATTCCAAATATGGGCAGCGAACCAAAAGTAATTGGTGCCGCTTTCAACAAAGCATTACAAGGAAAGATCAGCGAACCAATTGCTGGTTCTGGTGGTGTATATGCAATCAGAGTTGAAAACAATTCTGCAAAAATAGGCGCCGCAGATGAAACAGCGCTGAAGCAAGCCTTGTTACAGTCTGCCCGTATGGCAGCTTTCAAAGGCATCGATGCGCTCAAGAAAACGGCTTCCGTTACCGACAATCGCTCTAAGTTCTATTAATAGTTAAGTAGATATAGTAAAGCCCGTTTCGATCCCGATTACTCGGGAGTGACGGGCTTTGTTTTACCTATAACGAAACAGTATTGATTGCTAAATACTTAATTTTGTAGTGAACCGATTATTATGGCAGAAGAGATTTTTGTAAACAAAGTAGCAGAGAGTGGGCTCATAACGTTGGACCTAGAAACTTTTTATCCCAAGGGCGAAATCAAAACATTCGACCTGAAGGGATATTTATTCATGGAACTAATCTTAAAAGAAAAAGATTTTCGTGCGGCATTGCAAACTACCGATTGGTTGGTTTACAAGGATGCTTATGTTGCTATTAATTGTTCTGTAGATGCCATCATTCCTATGTGGGCATATATGCTTGTTGCTAGTTATCTGCAACCCTTTGCAAAAGATGTGGTTTTTGGTAACGAACAAAAACTGATTGATATGATGTTTTTAAAGAACCTCACAGATTTTGATGCTGCTGCTTATGAAGACAAAAGGGTGGTTGTGAAAGGTTGTGGCGATTTGAAGATCCCAGAAACAGCCTACGTTGAAATTACGAATCGTTTACGCCCTTTTGTAAAAAGCATCATGTTCGGAGAGCCATGCAGTACGGTTCCAATTTATAAAAAAGCTTTGCCGAAACCTTAAGCTTTCCTGCTTGTGATATCATCGAACTTTGCATCATAGTCATCTCGCAATGTTCCCATCATTCTATCCCAGAACAAAAGATATAATCCATAGTTGCCCGTAAAAAATTGGTGGTGCTGGTTGTGGCAAGTAGAAGTGTTGATCCATTTTCCAATTATTGATCTGTTGAAATTCTTTGGATATATTTCGTATCCTAAGTGTCCATAAATATTATAGAGAATAGAAAACAAAAAGAAGATCGCCAAATGTGTGATGTGAATGGGCAGTGTAAAATAAAAAATAAAAACAATCCCCTGTTCTACCAGTGCTTCGAATGGATGAAATGCATAAGCCGCCCAAGGTGATGGATTGGTAGATTGATGATGTACCAAGTGAACCCGCTTAAATAAAAGTGGATGATGAATTAATCTGTGCACCCAATAAAAATAGGTATCGTGTATTAAAAACAATATTGGAAATGCCGCAAAATAATATACCCACCCATGATCTGAAATATTCAAATATCTGGTTGTGTGTGGCGCTATTGCTGGATTGTGTAAGATTAAAATAAAGGATGCGAAAATTAAAATAGTTGTGGATGAATACAAGATCTCACGAATAAAATCAGTGTATTTTGCTGAACGCTCTTGCAGTTTTTTATATTGCCATTTTTTCTTAAGCAAAACATAGAATATAAAAAAAACAATACCGGCAGTGATATAATACCTGCTGCCAATTCGGTTTACGATGATCCAATAAAAACCCCAATCAATTTGCATGTAGTTTTATTTTGAGTCCATATATTTTAGTAATCCTTCTCTTGCTTGCTTTTGAATTTTTCTTTGCATAAAATTGCTCCAGCCAAAAAGAAATCCCGGTAAACCTAGCGCCATGCGCGTCCATTTATAAAAATTAAAACCATCTGTGTGTTCAATGATCAATCCATCTTTAAAGCGCATATATGCTTTGATTTTATTATTGATCCGCCGCCCATTTTTTGAAAAAGTATATTTGGCATTCCATTCACAAGTTGTATACTCTTCGTCTAGCAATATAATTGTTCCATAAGATAAAGAAAAATCCTTTGCCCTTTTACATAACATCTCCCACATGGCATTGGTTGATTCTGCATCCAATAAACCAAAAACGGGATCATTGAAAACGGCTTCTGAATGGTAGCAGGATTGCATCGTTGCGTAATCTAAAAGTTGAAACGCTGTATAGAATCGATTAATGGTTTCTTCGTTTTTGTTCATGTTTTTATTTTTTAGTGTGCCTGTAACCAATTTTCTCCCACACCCAATTCTGCTTCAACGGGTACATCGTTTGGTAATGGTAATGCCGCGCGCATATTATCAAGTATGATCGGTTTAAGTATCTCTAATTCTTCGGGTATCGCATCAAAGACCAATTCATCGTGTACCTGTAATATCATTTTTGATTGTAGCCCCGCATCCTTGATGGCATGATGAATTCTTATCATCGCAAGTTTGATCATATCGGCTGCCGTTCCTTGTATTGGTGAGTTAACAGCATTTCGTTCTGCAAATCCTCTCACCGTAAAGTTGGCCGAACCAATATCTTTTAGCCAACGCTTTCTTCCCATTAGTGTTTCTACATATCCATTCTCTTTGGCAAAATTGATAGTATTGTCCATATAACTTGTGATTCCTACGAACTCCTTCTTATAGTTATCAATGATCTCTTTAGCTTCTGCTCTTGGAATTCCTAGATTTTCTGCTAGTCCGAATGCCCCCTGTCCGTATATAATCCCAAAATTTACACTCTTGGCTTTATAGCGCATTTCTTTGGTTACTTCTGCTTCTGGAATATTATAAACCTTCGCTGCTGTTGCTGTATGAATATCCTTGCCAGCTTTAAACGCTTCACACATTGCGGGATCTCCACTGATGGCTGCGACAATTCTTAATTCTATCTGAGAGTAATCGGCGCTCACCAGAATATGTTTTGCATCACGCGGAATAAAAGCTTTTCTAATTTCTCTTCCTCTATCACTTCTAATGGGAATGTTTTGCAAGTTTGGATTATTGCTACTTAGCCTTCCGGTAACAGCAACTGCTTGCGCATAAGAAGTGTGAACACGTCCTGTTTTACTATTGATGATCTCTGGCAATGCATCCACATAAGTACTCTTGAGTTTTGTTAATTCTCTAAAGCCTAAAATATCTGCAACAATCGGATTGTGTGAAGCTAATTTTTGTAAGACATCTTCTCCGGTAGCATACTGTCCCGTTTTCGTTTTCTTTGCCTTCGGATCAATTTTTAATTTATCGAACAACACTTCACCTAGTTGTTTGGGTGATGCTAAATTAAAACGAACCCCTGCTTTTGCATATACATTTTCTTCAAAAACTTTCGCATCTATTTCTAACTCTTTACTATAGCTTTTTAAAAAAGCAACATCAATTTTTACGCCCTCAAATTCCATATCTGTTAATACGGGAACTAAAGGATTTTCAACTTCATTAAAAACACGCACTACGTCTTTTTCTTTAAGTAGTGGAACGAAAACTTGTTTTAGTTGTAGTGTAATATCCGCATCTTCTGCTGCATATTCTTTTACTTTTTCTATTTCAACATCGCGCATGGTACCCTGACCTTTTCCTTTCTTACCAATCAATTAATCTATATGAACTGGTTCGTAGCCCAAGTATTGTGCACTCAGCAAATCCATACTACGCCTGCCTTCTGGCTCTATTAAATAATGTGCGAGCATCGTATCAAATAACCTTCCCTTCAATTCAATACCGTACCATTTTAGAACTAATAAATCGTATTTAATATTTTGTCCCACCCAAAGCAGATCTTCTTTTGCAAAAAGCGCACTGAATTTCTTTAGTATTTCTTCCGTTTGTTTTTTATCTGCTGGGCAAGGAACATAATAAGCTTCTGTTGCTTTGATTGAAAAACTTAATCCAACCAATTCAGCTTTATTTGCATCAATATTTGTGGTTTCAGAATCGAAACAAATTTCTTTTTCAGCTAATAATTTAATGACCAAATCGTCAATTGCATCGGCCTGAATTAATTGATAATTGTGTAAAGTGTTACCGATGTTTTTATCGGCCGATAAACCAGCGGTACCTGCATCTTCTGTAAGTGCCTCTTTTATTTCGGAAGTTTTATTTTTCTTTTCTTGCTCAATTACTGGGTTTCCAAAGAGGTCCATCTGTCCGCCGATTGGTGCAGATTGAAATGCATTAAAGGAATCACCCAAGATTCTTTTACCGAGTGTCTTAAATTCTAATTCTGTAAAAACTTGTATCAGTTCTTCTTTATTCCATTCTTTTAATCTAAAGTTCTCTTCATGAAATTCAACAGGAACCGTTGTAATAATAGTTGCTAATTTTTTACTCAAAATGGCCAGCTCTTTATTGTTCCGAACCTTTTCACCAAGTGCCCCCTTTAAACTATCGGCATTTGCTAAAACATTTTCCAATGTGCCAAACTCCTTCAATAGTTTAGCCGCTGTTTTTTCACCTACACCCGGGATCCCGGGTATATTATCTACTGCGTCGCCCATCATACCCAGCATATCCACCACCTGCTCTACTCTTTCAATATCCCATTTTGCACAAATCTTTTCTGCAGTTAAAATCTCGTGCGGGTTGCCCATGAATGGGGGCTTATAAATAAATACACTAGGGTGTATTAAAAGTTGACCATAATCTTTATCTGGTGTAACCATATATACTTCATAGCCCGCATCAGCAGCTTCCCACGCTAGTGTACCAATCACATCATCTGCTTCAAAGCCATCCATTTCAACTACAGGAATGTTGAAGCCTCGAATTATTCTTTTAATATCCGGAACCGAGGCAAGTAAGTCCTCCGGTGTCTCCTGACGATTAGCTTTATAATCAGCAAAGTCCGTATGCCGTTCTGTAGGCGCTTTAGTATCAAAGCAAACGGCCAAATGTGTGGGCTTTTCTTTATTGATCAAATCAAAAAGGGTACTTGTAAATCCAAATTGTGCGTTAGTGTTATATCCCTTTGAAGTGATACGTGGGTTTCTGATCAGGGCGTAATAGGCACGAAAGATGAGTGCAAAAGCATCTAAAAGAAAAAGTTTTTTAGGCATTCGGCTAAGTTATAGAAATTAGTTGCCAAATAAAAAAACCCCTCCCGAGAATATGGGAAGGGTTCTGGCGATTAAGGTAATTAGTGGGATCAACTACTTAATGCCATATTTGAACTTATATCTTTCGTATAATTGAGTTTGTTTGTTTTCTAAACTTACTTTTTTTCCTTGAATAAAAGCTTGTTCCACGGTACTTGATTTCATATCTAGAATATCTCCTGCGCTTATAATAATATTAGCGTCTTTTCCCACTTCCAAAGAACCGGTTCTGTCGTCAACGCCTAGAATTTTAGCAGCATTCAACGTGATGGCGCTTAAGGCTTGTTCTTTTGTAATGCCATAAGTAGCAGCTGTGCCGGCATTATAAGAAATATTGCGATAGCGTGTATTATCCGAGTTATCGTTTAGAGAATATAGAACACCCGCTTTTTGTAAGACCCCTGGTGTTTTATAAGGCTGATCGATATCATCATCTTCCGTTGCTGGTAATGCATGCTCTTCGCTAAGGATCACTGCAATATTAGCTGATTTGAGCAGATCTGCAATTTGAAAACTCTCCGTTCCCCCAACGATTACCACATCGAACCCGAACTCTTTTACAAAGTCAATTGCCACCAACATTTGTTTTACCTGATCAGCATGTACAAACAGTTTTTGTTTTTTATCAAACAAACCTTTTGTAGCGTCTAGTTTTAAATTGGTATTGGTGTGATTGCTTTCCTGGTTATAGGCTTTGGCTTCACGGAAAAAGTTTTTAATTTCTTCTACCTTATCTAAAGCAATTTTTGTTGGATCGGCGGGTGGTGCTGCTGCTCCTCCAAATCCACCGAAACCACCTCTTCTACCAAAGCGGGTTACAAAGCTTGGCATATTTAAATGAATACCCGCATCCATTTTATAAGAAGCGTCTTCCCAATTCCAGGCATCAAATTGTACTACAGATGATGAACCCGAGATTGTTCCTCCTTCTGGATTAACACTTGCTAATAAAATACCATTACCCTTCAAAACATTGATCACGCGTGAATCAGAGTTGTATGCGGTAATTGCACGAACATTAGAATTAAAATCACCTAGTTCGGCAAAATCGTTGCTCGCGCGTACGCCATTAGAAATTTCTTTCAAGCCAACATCTGAAGCAGAAAGAATCAGACCAGGATAAACCTGTTTCCCTTTTGCACTAAATACTTGTACATTATCTGCAGGAATAGCAATATTGGTTCCTACTTCAACGATCTTTCCATTGTTGACTTTAATTGTTGCGTTTTCTATAACCGTTCCGTTGCCAACATGCACCGTTCCGTTTGTGATGAACAACAAACCTTTTTGATCCTTTGCAGGATAAACAGACTCTTGCGCTTTTGCATAACTGCTAATCGCTAATAGTGCTGTTAGTGTATATAATATTTTTTTCATTGCTAATTATTTATTGTTGAGGTTTTCAATTTCTTGAACATCTACTGTATAGATTCCATCTTTATGACTATGATCGCCACAGCTTAGGATCTGTTGCCAGCTTGGTTCTGCGGGACGAACCGGTCCACCGCTTCTTTTTTCACCAATCATTTTTTGAGTCAGACGAAAACGCTCAGCCTGTATTTTCTTGCGTTGTAACAGGTCTTTTTCGCGATCCCAATAAACGATACCATCAACAATTGTTTGTTCAGATTTTGCATAAATGCTTAAAGGATTATCACTCCAAATAACAATGTCTGCATCCTTGCCAGCTTTAATACTACCTACTTTATTTTCAACGTGTAAAGCTTTAGCAGGATTCAATGTCACCATCTTCAAAGCGTCTTCTTCACTAACACCACCATAGCGAACAATCTTTCCAGCTTCCTGATTTAAACGGCGAGCCATTTCTGCATCATCAGAATTGATACAAACATTCAACCCCATTTTGTGCATGATTGCTGCATTATATGCGATGGCATCCGTAACTTCTACTTTATAATAATACCAGTCAGAAAAAGTAGATACATTAGAACCGTGCGCCTTCATTTTATCTGCAACTTTATATCCTTCTAGAATATGTGTGAATGTGTTGAAAACAAATCCGTATTTATCACCAACGCGCATTGCTGCAGTAATTTCACTTTGTACATAAGAGTGACAAGTGATAAAACGTTTCTTATTTAAAATTTCAACTAGTGCATCTAATTCCAGATCTCTTCTGGTTTTCGGATCAAGCTTCATTTCTTTCTCATAATCCTTTGCTCTTGCAAATGCATCGTTCAATACTTCTGCAACACCCATACGTGTATCAGGGAAACGATTGTTTCCTTGTGTAGCGGTTGTGCGTTTTACATTTTCTCCCAATGCAAATTTAATAAATGGATCGGCTCCTTTAAATTTCAAACCTTCATCATCGGCACCCCAACGAAGTTTAATCAATTGAGTTTGCCCCCCAATAGTATTTGCCGAACCATGTAAGATATGAGAGCTTGTTACACCGCCACTAAGCTGACGATAGATATTGATATCTTCTGGATTCAAATTATCTCCGATACGAACTTCAGAAGTTACAGATTGTGCGCCTTCATTCACAGAGCTAGCTGCAATATGTGAGTGTTCGTCAATGATCCCAGCAGTAACGTGTTTGCCTGTAGCATCAATTGTTCTAGCGCCAGTTTCAGAAATATTTTTTCCAACTTTTGCGATCTTGCCATCCTTAATTAGAAGGTCAGCATTTTCCAGTTTACCTTCTTTTTCATTGGTCCAGATCGTTGCATTTTTGATCAAGATAGTTTCTTGTTTTGGTGCTTGCGCCTCTTCCCATCCATATCCATCAAAAGGATAAGTTACTTTAGCAAGACGTTGTGGAGGACCCTGTCTTTTTCTAGTAGAATCTGATGATGCAATAGAAACCGAATCAAAAGTTGCTGTCCAAGTAATTTTATTACCTGCAGTATCTTCTCCGTATCCACCCCATGACAGGCCATTAGACACACCGCTTAAACGGTAAACAGTTGGCGTAAATCCGCCACCACCTCTTGAAAAGCCACCACCGCCCATTCCTTGCGGAGCTGCTGTGGTTGGAGCTGTGCCCGCTGCAGGAGCAGCAGGTGGTTGAGGTCTTCTAGCAGGAACTGGAGAGAAACTAAGTTTTACCATTTTTCCATCGAAACTGAATTTACCTGTGAGGGTATCTTTACCGATCACATTCGCTGTGCTGGTGTTTTTTACATCGAGTGTGTATTTAATCGGACCAGCTGCTGTGTTGATTGATAATGTATAGTTTCCTTTTACATCAAACCACTGATCGTCTTTCACGCTGAACTTATCACCAGCTACCCAGTTTTGCAAGAGGATTGTTTTTTCAGCGAAGATCGGACCGGAGCTAATTAAGAAATTAGCAACCTTTCCTGTTTCAAGGCTTCCCACTTTATCATAAACACCCAATAAGTTTGCAGGTGTTTTTGTCAAAGCTTCTAAGGCTCTGGTTTCGGTCAATCCCATATCAATAGCTTTTCTAAGATTAGCCAAAAAGCTTTTGCTATCTCTTAGATCAGAAGAAGTGATACAGAAAGGAATATTTGCTTTTTCCAATGCACCCGCATTTGATGGAGCTAATTCCCAATGTTTCATATCGGCTAAAGAAACCGCTCTTGCATCATTGGGATCTTCCACATCCATTGCTTGAGGATAATTTAGACCAACGATTAAAGTTGCTTTGGTAGCAGCAATCTCTTTAATTCTCTGGTATTCGTTACCACTGCCTTTAATAATGTATTGAACAGAGAATTCGTCTCCGATCCTGTCGGCACGGATTTCGTTCCATTTATCTTCCGCTTCAAATATTTGAGGAAGGGATTGATTGTCGTTGAAGCTTTGTAAAGAAATGTTCAAACCTTCTTTAGCGGGTTTGTTCTTATACCATTGTGCATCAATAAAAGTTTGACGCAATAATGCAATAGAACCCATGGCGCTACTTGGGTAAGACTGTGAAGAAGTTCCTTTATTAAAAGAGTAATGTGCGCTTGCTTTATCTTTTAGTACTACCAGGTTTTCTTTGGTTTCTGCCAATGTTACAAAAGCTCCAGTTCCTCTAGCAATACCATCTTTTACGTGAGTTAATACTGAACCAAAACCTAATTCACGTAAACCTTTGGCCTTGGTCTGATCAATCGCAAATTGTTTAACAGCATCTACTTCGGGGTGGATCGCCTGGTTCCATCCAAGAGCGCCCTTGCTGTTGGAGGTTAACTGGGCGGGACCGCCAAAGTTAAATCCACCAGGTGTGCGTTGTGGTTGGGTAATTCCATAATCGCTATAAATATCAACAAATGAAGGATAGATAAACTTATCCTTACAGTCAATCACAACAGCGTCTTTCGGAATTGCGATAGAACCAGCACCGACTGCTGTAATTTTTCCATCACGAATTACCAGCGTTGCATTTCTAATGGTGGTTTGTGCGTCTTTCACAATAGTGGCGTTTGTGAAAGCATAACAACCCTCCCGCTTATCGGCTACACCGTTTACGGGAAAGCTTTCTTGAGCTTGTAGCAATGATGCAAACAAAAGCCCTAAGAAAAAGAGTTTAATTTTTCTCATGTAGTTTAGGTTTTAGGAACATCTTAAATGTAGTAAATTATTGGAATGACAGCTAGCGCTTGTTTTTAAAAAAGGATGAATGGTTGAAGGGCTTATTTTTTCTTCTCTATAGCCGATTTTCTAAATCTCTTGAAAGGATCATATTTAATTGTAACGGTACCTTTCTCATCTGATTTAGCTCTAAGAAATACACTCATACCGCCACTCTTACCCGTACCCACATTCTCTGGATCATAATCTTTCTTCGTTTTTAAATTACTCACTGGAACCTGAATACTGATATCTGTTTTTTTCTGACTGTATATGCCTTCTACAAAAAGCGTTAGTATAGAACTGTTAATTTCCATTTTATTGATAGTAATTTCTCCCTTTTTAAAATCAAGATCATCTTTAATCTCGGCAAATTTAATATTTACCATATCTCTTTTTTTGGTAAGGAAGTTCTGAATGTTTTTAATTGGACCAAAATCAATTAGCTCGCCTTTTTTAATTGAGAAATTAGATTTACCAGAAAGAGACTCAAGATCAAAATCACCTTTTGGGGTTAGGTTTACTGAAATGTCACTATTTAGCGTAAGGGTTCCTTTAATGTTTTGTGACGTAAATTGTTTCATTCCAAAATTATCAAACTCCCGCATGATTCTCTGGGCATCCAGATTATTCATTTTTATTTTACTTGATAAATTATATATACCCCCAGCCTGTTCTCTAACATTTGCTTGAAGTATCAAGCTACCGGTTCCGTGCATTAATGAAGCCTGTTCTAGGTCCCAATAGTTTTCATTAACATTCATTTTTGCCACTAGTTTATTTGCTTCAAAAGAATGATATTTTACTTTATCTGCTTTTACATTTACTTTAATTCTGCCATTGTTTAAAAGCGCATCAATACGATCAATGTTCTTTGCTAAACTGCTATTAGTTTTTTTCTTCTCTCTTTTCTTTACTGGATATTTTCTTGAAACAATACTACTTAAGTGATCAATATTTAAAAAAGGAGAATACACATTTAGATCTAATTCTACCCCATCTGGATTTTCTCCGATTAGGGCCAACACATTTTTTGCTTTCCCATTTATTTTTATTTGGGATCCGCCAATTACACAATGAAGCGTGTCGATAATTATGTTTGAATTATCAATTTTAATTTTTGCATCACAATCTGTTAGCGTTGCGCCCGAGCCTGTTAATTTAATAAGCCCTTTATTCAATTGAATGATTCCTGTTTTTTTTGTGTTTTGTGGTGTAGGGTTTTCAAGAGGTCCTTCAAACATAACATCTATTTTACCAGAACCCTTAGACATATTGAAAGATTGCGTATCTAAAAATTTATCTGGATCGTTTACGTCAAAATCAGAATGTATATCCGAACTCAGATAAGGATGTGTAAGGTTGATGATCAGTATATCATCTGACTTTATTTTTAGGCCACCAAGGTTTGCAACAAAATCATGTATTGAAACTTTTGAATTTTCATCGTTTCTTTCAGATCCAGTCACATTTTCGTTTAAGAAGGAACCCTTAAAACTTGTTGAGTCTAATGTGATGAACGAAGTTGTTATGGTACTATTAATTGATTCGAATCTTGCGTTGATATACGGATCACCTCCTCCAACAAGAGAACCCGCTATTGTTGTGTGAACCTTAAGTGGTCCGCTTACATCAACAATCTTAGTAATAGCTGCTGCTATTTTTTTGGTCAATAATGTTTTAGCAAATTCGAGTTTAATGTCTGGTGTTTTTACGTCAATCTGAAACTTTTGAATTTGACCAAACTCAAATGTAGCTTTGAATAAAAAAGGTTGTTTTGTAATCGTGATAGGCATGCTATCTATTTCTAGTTTTGCCGTTTTTTGAAAAAACTTAAAATCATAGGTCCCTGCTAATACATGGTTTTGTACAAATGATCCGAGACGTTTGTTAAATGAAAAGTTTTTGATTAAAACATCTTGATCCATATGTATCGCCATGTATGAATCATTAATATTTGTTGTTGCTTTTATTTTATTGATAAAAAAATCAAATAGTTTATTTTCTTTATTATCGTCAATGGTCACCCCTACATTTTCTAATTCAATTTTATCTAATATTTGCTTTAGCTTTTGTTCGTCATCATTTACTTTTTTCGGTTTCGAGTTTGCATTTCCCTTTAAAAGGTATCCATTGCTGTAACCGCTTGTATCTGTATATATATAGAAGCGAGCATTTTTGATTGTTATTTTATTGACAGAGATATTTAGTGTAAGTAGTTTCCATGGATTTATTCTTATGTAAATATTTTCTGCATGTATTAACGGGTGTCCGTGTTTTTGAAACAGCGAATCAGTTACTTGAATATTTTTTATATTGATAGCTATGTAGGGGAAGTTTTCAAAGAGACTAGCTCCCATATCATCTATTGATATTTTCCCGGCAATTTTCTCGCTGATCTTTTCTGTTGCTTCTGCAATTAGTTTTGCTTTATGCGAAGAAATATAAAAACTGATTCCTATAAAGGCAATAATAATGATGGCAAATAATACACTCAATATTCTAAGTGTATACTTGAGATATTTATTCAAAGCATTTAGTTTATTTTAAAGTTAATAACTAATGCTTACATATTTATCTACCCATATAGACCATTAGGATTTGAACATCGCTTGGATTAACACCACTGATTCTGCTCGCTTGTCCGAGTGTTCTAGGTCTTACTTTTTTGAATTTCTGTAGTGCCTCTTTTGAAACCGCAGATACCTTATCGTAATTAAAACTTTCAGGAATGATAAGATCTTCCAGTTGACTCATTTTATGAACAAGCTCTAATTCTTTCTCGATATATCTTTCGTATTTGATCTGTATTTCTGCTTGTTCGATCGAGTCAACCGTTGCCTCCCCGAAAGCGGTTTTTAGAGATGGTATGGAACTCATCATATCGCTGAGGGCAACGTTGGGGCGTAATATTATTTTAGATGCTTTTTGTCTTTCTGTTATTGCCGATGACCCAACAGATTCTAATAAAGGATTAATTGCCTCAGCATCTATATTAAAATTAATTAATATGTCTTTGATCTTGGATACAGATTCTTTTTTCTGATGCACTAGTTTCAGTCTTTCTTCTGAGGCCAACCCTATATTGTAAGACTTTTCCGTTAATCGGATATCTGCATTATCCTGACGAAGCAGCGTTCTGTATTCGGCGCGGCTTGTAAACATTCTGTAAGGTTCGTCGGTGCCTTTACTTATTAGATCATCGATGAGCACCCCGATATAAGCTTCGCTTCTTTTTAAAATGAAGGGTTCCAGTTCTTTAGTTTTCTGATGTGCGTTAATTCCTGCCATTAATCCCTGACAAGCCGCTTCTTCATAACCAGTGGTTCCATTGATCTGACCCGCAAAGAAAAGATTGGGTAACAGTTTGGTTTCCAGTGTGTACTGTAATTGAGTAGGTGGAAAATAGTCGTACTCAATGGCATAACCAGGTCGGAAGATCCTGCATTTTTCAAAACCCGGAATCATCATTAATGCTTCGTGTTGCACTTCTTCCGGAAGAGAAGTGGAGAAACCATTCACATATATTTCAACAGTATTCCAACCTTCGGGTTCCACAAAGATCTGGTGACGATCACGATCTGCAAAGCGATTGATTTTATCTTCGATACTCGGACAGTATCGCGGTCCAACTCCCCCAATTCTACCTTGGTACATTGGACTCCTATCGAATCCGGTTTTTAAGATATCGTGAACAGTTGTATTGGTATATGTAATAAAGCAAGAACGTTGCTGTTCTGGCTTTACTCTTTCGATGGGTAAATAAGAGAATCCTACAATTTCATCATCCCCTTTCTGTTCTTCCATTTTGCTATAATCCAGACTTCGTCCGTCTACTCTTGGAGGTGTTCCAGTTTTTAATCTATCAGCCTCAAACCCTAGTTCCACTAATTGCTCAGTGATACCCGTTGCCGCTTTTTCTGCCACACGACCACCGCCAAATCTTTTCTCGCCAATATGAATCACACCATTTAGGAAGGTTCCGCTTGTAACAACTACCGCCTTGGCATTGATTGAATTACCCATTCCGGTAACCACGCCAGCAGCCTTGCCATTTTTAATAATGATGGATTGAACCATATCCTGATAAAAATCTACGTTCGGGGTCTGTTCTAACATCTCGCGCCACTTTGCAGCAAATAACATCCGGTCAGATTGCGCTCTTGGACTCCACATTGCCGGCCCCTTACTCCTATTTAACATCCTAAATTGTATGGTACTCAGGTCAGTAACTATACCACTATATCCACCAATCGCATCTATTTCACGCACTATTTGTCCCTTTGCAATCCCACCCATTGCTGGATTACAGCTCATTTGGGCAATAGTTTGCATATTCATAGTAACCAATAACACTTTACTACCCAAGTTTGCAGCTGCAGCCGCAGCCTCACAACCCGCGTGGCCCGCACCCACAACTATCACATCGTAATCTGGAAACATTCTTTTTATTTAGGTATCAAAGATAAGAAGAAGTGAAGAGTGAAGAAGAAGTGAAGAGTGAAAGAAGAAGTGAAGAGATAAAAGTGAAGAGTGAAGAGTGGAAGAAGAAGTGAAGAGTGAAGAGTGGAGGAAAATGAGCAGGATGTTTCACGTGGAACAATAGGAAAGAGAA
>CAIJLK010000024.1 GCA_903821465.1 uncultured Bacteroidota bacterium
AAAAAAACGAATGAAAGAACAGGGATAAAAACCAGTGGCTTAAAAAGAAAAGAATGATGGCAAGCATGAGCGAGGGGGATTTATTAAACTACTCCTGTAAATTGTTTCAAGAATCTAACGTCATTCTGCGAATACAAACGCAAATCGTTTACCTGATATTTTAATTGTGTGATTCGCTCAACACCCATTCCGAATGCAAATCCTGTATACTTATTAGAATCAATTCCAAAATTATCTAACACTTTTGGATGCACCATGCCACTTCCTAAAATCTCTACCCATCCTGTGTGTTTACAAATATTACATCCATCACCACCGCAGATCAAACAACTGATATCCATTTCTGCACTTGGCTCTGTGAAGGGAAAATAACTCGGACGGAAACGAACTTTCACATCTTTCCCAAACATTTCTTGTACAAAGAAGTACAATGTCTGTTTCAAATCTGCGAAGCTTACATTTTCATCAATATACAATCCCTCTACCTGATGAAAGAAACAGTGTGCACGAGCTGAAATGGTTTCGTTACGGTAAACTCTACCAGGACAAATTACCCTGATCGGCGGCTTCTGCGTTTCCATCACCCTTGCTTGTACGCTGCTGGTATGCGTGCGCAATAACCAAGCTGGATCCTGATTGATATAGAAAGTATCCTGCATATCACGCGCAGGGTGGTCTTCCGGTAAATTCATAGCACCGAAATTGTGCCAGTCGTCTTCGATTTCTGGTCCCTCTGCAACTGCAAAACCTAAACGTTGAAAAATAGACACGATCTGATTGCGAACAATATTCAAAGGATGGCGCGTACCTACTGCAATAGTATCACCCGGAAGAGATAAATCTATTGAATCGCCAGCACCAGCGGCACTATCTGTTGTATTTTCTTTTAATGAGTCAAATTTGCTTTCTACAAATAATTTAAAATCGTTCAATACCTGTCCGAATGCCTTTTTGTGTTCGTTTGGAACTGATTTCATTTCGCCCATTACCGTCTTCACCAAACCCTTGGTTCCCAGATATTTAATACGAAAAGCTTCTACCAGTTCGGCCGTATTGGCTTCTGCAGCAGCTATCTCCTGCTTGAATTCCTCAATTTTTTGCAATAACGATTCCATTGGGCGAAGATAATGATTGGCCGCTAGTTTCCGATATTGTTCCTTAAACCCTCATTTTCAGTCATTTTTAACTGAAATCCACCCAAAAACACAAAAATTCCGCTAATAGCTTGCTTTCTGTACATTTGTGTATGAACTTGAATGATCAGATGGAATACAATACAGATAGAAATTATTTAGGAATGAAAGAATACGGCCGTCACGTACAGAAGATGGTGGAGTATTTATTAACTATAGAGGACCGTGAGAAGAGGCAGCAGCAAGCACAAGCTGTGATTGAATTAATGGGCTTTTTGAATCCGCATTTAAAGAACGTAGAAGACTTCAGACATAAACTGTGGGACCACTTATTTTTCATCAGCGATTTTAAGCTCGATGTGGATAGTCCATACCCCATCCCTCAAAAAGAAACCTATAAACAAAAGCCTGATCCGATTCCTTATCCTAAGCGTCATCCTAAATATGCGCACTTGGGCAAGAACCTGGAAGTGGTGATTGACAAGGCGTTGAAAGAAGAAGATCCAGAGAAAAAAGCAGGCTTTGCGCATGCAATTGCCTACTATATGAAATTGGCTTATAGCAACTGGCACAAAGAATTGGTACACGACGATTCCATAAGAAGTGAGCTCAATAGCATTACTGGCGGAGAATTAGAATTTAGCAACACTCCATATATTAAACACCGCAACCAACCATTTGAGCGAGATGACTATCGCCCGAATAATGGCGGACGTTGGCAGCAGAATTTTGGCGGACGCTCTAATAATAATCGCAACGCTCAAGGGGGACAGCGTTCTGGTGGCAACAATGGCGGGCGACCAAATAATAATCGCAATACACAACAGGGTCAAGGCGGTCCGAGAAGTGGAGGTAATAATCAAGGCCGACCCGATTCAAGAGGTGGACAGTTTAAAAAGAGATATTAAACAATAAATATTAAATTTAGAAAGCATCGTTTTTCGATGCTTTTTTATTTGTGCATGATTAACAGATAATTCAATAGTATGAGTTCCTTTGAAGTAATTGGTGGTAATAAATTAAATGGTGAGATCCAGCCACAGGGTGCGAAGAATGAAGCACTACAAATTATTTCTGCTGTATTATTAACTGCAGAAAAAGTTACCATCACGAATATTCCTGATATTTTGGATGTGAACTTGTTGATCGAACTATTAGAAGATATTGGTGTGAAAACCAATCGCATATCTCGCGACACCTGCGAGTTTCAAGCAGATACTATTGATGTTGACTTTTTAGCTTCCGAAGAATTCAGGAAAAAAGGGGGCAGATTACGCGGTAGTGTAATGTTGGCGGGACCGATGCTGGCACGTTTTCACAGAGCTTATATTCCAAAACCAGGAGGAGATAAAATTGGTAGAAGAAGACTCGATACACATATTATTGGTTTTGAAAAATTGGGCGCAAAGTTTGAGTATGATGATTTGCATAGTTGCTTTAAATTAAGTTCTCCAAGATTGCATGGAAGTTTTATGTGTCTGGATGAACCATCTGTAACAGGTACTGCTAATATTTTAATGGCAGCCGTTTTAGCAGAAGGCACCACTACTATTTACAACGCAGCTTGTGAACCTTATATTCAGCAATTATGTAAAATGCTGAATCGCATGGGCGCAAAGATCAGTGGCATCAGTAGTAATTTATTAGTAGTAGAAGGGGTTGAAAAATTAGGTGGAACTACACATCGTATGTTGCCTGATATGATTGAGATTGGTAGTTTCATTGGGCTTGCTGCAATGACACAAAGTGAACTCACCATTAAAAATGCGGGTGTTGAAAACTTGGGTGTGATCCCAGAAAAGTTTCAGCAGTTAGGAATAAAATTAGAGATCAAGGGTGATGATATTTATATACCCGCACAAGATTCTTACGAGATTCAAACCTATATGGATGGTGGCATCCTTACCATTTATGATCATCCTTGGCCTGGATTCACACCAGATCTATTGAGCATTGTTTTAGTAGTTGCCACACAAGCCATCGGCAGTGTGTTGGTGCATCAGAAAATGTTTGAAAGCAGATTATTCTTTGTAGATAAACTCATCGATATGGGTGCACAAATTATCCTCTGTGATCCACATCGTGCAACAGTAATCGGTCTTGGTAGAAAGCAGGCGTTAAGAGGAATTACCATGAGTAGTCCGGATATCCGCGCAGGTCAGGCATTGCTCATCGCTGCATTAAGTGCCGAAGGAAAAAGTACGATTCAGAATATTGAACAGATCGATCGTGGCTATCAATTTATTGATGAACGCCTGAGAAATTTGGGTGCAGATATTAAACGGGTAGCACATTAATTATTATAAAATAATTGTTACCGACCCGCTCATAATAGCCCTTCCATTTTTTGGATTGATCACATAATAGTAAGTGCCAATTGGCAGAATTTTTCCATTGTATCTGCCATCCCATGGTTTATCATAACCAATAGAACTATATACTTTTTGTCCGTAGCGATTGAATACATCTACTGTAGTTCCTGGATAGGATTCGAGGTATTGTATGATCCAAGTATCGTTAATGCCATCGCCATTCGGAGAAAATGCATTGGGGATCATGGGCGATTTTAAAACTTTTACAAATAACGTATCGCCAACTGCACAACCTCCAATGCCTGTTACAACTAATCGATAAGTGATATCATCAATAGGAGATGACAAAGGAGCTCTTGCAGTATCGCTATTCAAAAATTGCGATGGCGTCCACAAATAACGCAACTGTGTTCCATAAATATATTGTGCAGTTAATGCAACTGTTCCACCTTCTAAAACCAGTTTGGATTTCCCCATGATCAATACAGGATAAGGATACACAATTATTTGTTGTGTAGCTGTATCGCTGACACATCCTTGGGTATTAGTGATAAATAGTTTGACTTGAAAACTTCCTGTATCAACAAAATTCTTGAATGGGTTTGGATTGCTCGAAACATCAGTATTTGCAAGATCCCATGACCAACTATTGATAGCACTTGTTTTTCCATCACTCAAATCAGTAAACTGAATAGTAGTATTTGTACAAATTTCTACATTAGAAACCGAGAAATTTGCCTTCGGTTGCGGATAGATGGTACTGATTGTTTTGGTACTACTATCCACACAATTATTATTTGTTCGAATAATTAGTTGAACTGGATAGGGTCCAAGTGCTGAATATTTGTGAATCGGATTTTGCAGCGTTGAACTAGTTGGGTCGTTCGGGTCATTGAAATTCCAGCGATAACTAAAGAGTGCTTCAGTTGCGTCTGCAATGCTACTAGTGCTTGTAAACTGTCCCCTTCCATCTGGCAAACAAATAGAAGGCAAACTGAAATCAACCTTCGGAAGAGAATGAATAGTTAATGGTTGAAGATTAATAGTACTTACACAACCACTATCAGTGATCACTTTTAAACTTGCCTGATAAATTTTTGCAGTAGCGTATACATGCGAGAAGGTATCTGCAATTGTTCTTGAGATACTAGTGCCATCATCGAAGATCCATACACGTTGCACAATATTGCTAAAATTCGCAACAGAACTATCTGTGAAAAGGATTTGATTTTTTTCGCATAGCGTTGCGCTTACGCCCCATTTTGCATTGGGTGAAGGCCACACCGTGATGGGTTGTGTTACGGAATCTTTGCAACCCTTATCGCTTACTTGCAAGAATTTAATTGGAAAAGTTCCTGCTCCTGTAATGGAAGGATCAAAAAGACCACTGGTATTATTTATAATGCCTTTGCCTGAATAAGTATTTGATGCAATAGGAAAACCAGCAAACCAACTTGCTTGCGGAATAATAATTCTTGGACTCGCATCTAAACATATATCGCGTGGCTTGATGAATGTTATTTGCGGACTCCTATTGATCGTTACGATTTGTGAGGCTGTATTCTGGCAACTCGATGCATTACCTGAAAAAGCAATGAGTTTTACAGAATAGGTCTTAGTTGCCGGATTAGGAAAATTTGAATACTTAGTAGCATAGATAAAACTGTCGATCGGATTTTCATCTGGAACTTTAACGGCAGGCGCATTGATAGCATCCCATACAATATCAAGTCTGGTAACATTTCCGAAGTCAACCGTAGATGTATTCATGATCCTCACTGAATCATTACTGCATAAACCAACAGCATTTTGAATCACAAAATTTGCTTTTGGAGTGGGTCCGTTTACCGTTAATTGCTGATACAAAGAATCTACACAACCATCCTTACTGGTAACTTTCAAAAGCGTTTTGTAATAGTCCTCCTTCGTAACAAGCACTTTGGCATTTTGAGCTGTAGCATTTACAAAAACAGGTTGTCTATTGTTATTGGTACCTGCAAATATTTGCCAGCTCCATGCAAATTGCGATTGACTACCATCAGCAATTGTAGTAGTATCAGTAAAGGTGGCGGTACCATCTGATACACATACTTCTGGCAATACAAAACCAACATGTGGTAATGGATTAATGGTTTTATTAATTTTTAAGGTATCGCTTTTGCAACCATTATTTGTCTCCACCATTAATCGAACAGGGTAGTTACCCCAGGCATCAAATATTTTTCCAAAACTTGCGCCGCTTGTTGTATCTTTTTTTGTTCCATTCCCAAAGTCCCAATTCCAACGCGTTAAAAATCCTGCATTAGCCAGAGAATTATCTGTAAATACAACAGTTCTGTTTTCACATTGAACGGATGAAAAATTAAAGGCTGCAGTTGGTAGTGGATTTATTTTAACTAGTCGCACTATATTCAAAGTAGCACTAACTGCTGCTGTACATGAGTTTGAGTCGGTTATATGGTTTAAAGTATAGGTTGTATTAACAATAGGATTTACAATCAAGGAATAAGGAGAACTACTAATTTGTTTGATCGTATCTGTTTTGGTTCCATCCGTATAACTAAAGTTCCAGGGCGCTGTGCCAGTAAAACTCATGGTGAATGTTTTAGAATCATGCAGACAAATTGAATCACCATTCGACATGTTTACTGTTGGCAATGGATGCACTGTAACAGGAATACTATCAGTAAAAGTTCCGCAGCCCAAAATATTTGCAGCTACTTTATAAGTGCCACTATTAACTGGACTGATATTAGTTAGCGTAACATTGTTTGTAGTAGCACTAAAACTATTCGGTCCGCTCCATAAGTAAGTGGCACCCGCAACCAAGGTTGATGTTAGATTAATATTACTACCCGTGCATTGTAAACCAGCAGCGATAGGCGATAAAGTTGTTTGGGCGTAGTTGGAAAAATAACCTAGTCTCGTTCCAGTTCCGTCAGTTCCATTCAAAAAACCCAAGTGAAATAGTCCGGTACTATTTGAAACAGTTGTACTTACTCCTGTTTGTATATAACCATTAATTCCAGGAAGGTTAGAAATGGAAATTGCAGCATACATCCATTCGCCATTGGTTCCGGGCACTTGCGAGAACATGCCCCCTGAAATAATGCCTGATTGGTTATTCAATGTAAAACTATTGATATCAGCAGCCTTGCATAAAATATTCAAATAAAATTCAGCGCTCACCGAGCGAACAAAAGATACTAACGATGAGCCTGTACATCGAATACTTGGTAGATCGGTCGCTGCCATTTCACAACCAATGCCTGTTAGTTGATTTACGTATGCTGGATTGCTAGTAGTGATATAGGCACTAGGTTGATTTAGTATGCCTTCATATACTTCGCCTCTATTGATCGTTCTTACCAGTGTACCATTTACTTTCACATCAGTACCATCAACTGTTCCCAGCACATAAAAGTAATCTCCGTTCTGGGGACTAATATTGAGTTTCCCTTTAATAATTACAAACTCTTTTCCATTCGCATCTTCGGGAATAATTTGATCGCCTACTAAATCTTTACAACCCGAATCAGGTCCGATGGAATCGTCGTAAATGGTGATGCAAATGGGTTTATCAGATTTTACGCTACTGCCCACTAAATGTTGTGCACCAACGGTAGCAGATGCTATCACGGTATAAGCCTGACCTCTTTGTAAAGTCACTGTAAATGCGGTACCTCCGGAATGACCTACTGCATTGGTTTTAGGAATGATTTCAACCGTGGTATTGTCTTGTGTTGCAACAATAACAAAACCATTATGTGGCAGGGGATTGTAAGAAGTTCCATTTGCAAAACGGTTCTGTCCTGGTATTAAAAAATTTAATCCCTTACTAATATTTCCCTTCAATGCAAAAATTTCTGGATTATAAACATTACCACCAGGTGTAACCCCCTGCTCCTCATAGTAAGCAGAAATATTATTTGTTGCAGTAATTTTTAAAGCGTTATTTAAAACAGTATTCTCTGGCTTTGATTCCACAATACCAATAAATCTGGTTAAGTCAACCGACTGAGCAGAATAGGCAGCTAAAGAAACTACAATCGGCGTAAAGCCAGGATTAGCAGGCATTGATATAGTTACCGTGGCAGGCTGATCATAACTAGATAGTCTTATTACAATCGGACTATTCGCATGTCCGGATGAAATTGCCGGCGCACCAAACCAGAAAGCAGTATCGGTCTGTGCCTTGATTGACAAAGACACTAAGCAGAATAGAAAGATAAAAGCAAATTGCTTGGTAATGGTCATAAAGTTCTTTGGCGCACACTAGTTAGTAGGCTAAATTAAACTAAATAATTCCTTTAATTGCTTCCTAGAACCTAATTAACAGAATACTAGTATTAGTTAGATACGAAAACAAGGGAGAATGTTTTCTGTTTTTATTTTTTAATTTACTTGCTTCATAAGTTTGATAAATAATATCTTTATTTCACATTAAATATCAATCTCCCACTACTATGATTAAAAAGTTACCCATACTTTATTGTGCTTTAATTCTTCTGACTACATGTTTTATTTCCTGTAGTAAGACCAATCCGGGTCCGCCTATAAGCGGTAAGCTTAGCGGAACAATACAAACCTGGGATGATAAATCAACCGCTATTGCAGATAAAGGAGGTATTATAGTAACTACAGAATATCCAAGTGTAAATACAACAACAACAGATACAAGTGGTAAATTCAGTTTTGATAATTTGGATTTTGATAAATATGATATCAGTTTTTCAAAAGCGGGTTATGGTACCTATAAAATATTTAGCTATGCCCATAACAATAATCCCGCAGTTGCTCAAACTGTTAATGTCATACCCCTGATCAGTTTTGCTAAAATATCAACTACAGCAATCACTAATTTAGTTTATTTAAAAGCAAATGTAAATGGCGTTATTGGTGTTAGTTTTCAGGTTACGGTATCCCCTAATCCAACTACGCTTAAAAGAGCTTTTATTAGATATTTTTTAAGCAATAGTCCATCCGTTTCTGACACTAGCTATATAGTATATACTCCTCCAATAGGAACTTCCTCAACTATAGCTACTGATGGGTTTACAAATGACGAGTTAACTGGGTATGGTTTTAGTAAAGGTCAAAAAATTTATATTAAAGCGTATGGAGAATCATTAAGAAGTAATGATTATGATGATCCTAATTTAAGAAAAAGAGTTTTTCCCAATCTTAATCCAACAACTGCAGCAGCCATTTCATTTGTAATGCAATAGTAAAAAAGCAATGCCTAAAATTAAATTACTTGTCATCCAATTACTGATTATTACGCTCATAATTTCATGTAAGAATCCTGTTGAATGGACCAACTATGGGGGCAATAAAGCCAATAACCACTATTCAAGTTTAACTCAGATCGATACCAGTAATATTACAAGTTTAAAAAAAGCCTGGGAATATCATACTGGTGATGCAGATGATAAAACACAGATCCAAGTAAACCCATTAATCATTGATGGAGTACTCTATGGTGTTTCACCTAAATTAAAATTGTTTGCCTTAGATGCTGCCACAGGAAAAGAACAATGGGTATTTAATCCTGCAGAACCCAATTCGAGCGCAGCAAAAGGGGGCGGCTATTTTTCTATGAATGTTTGCAGAGGAGTTGCTTTTTATAAAAACGGAAAAAATGATCAACGTATTTTTTATTCTGCAAGCGGTTCCTTGTATTGCGTTGATGCATTAACAGGCAAGCCTATTCTTTCTTTTGGCATGAATGGTAAGATCGATTTGCATCAGGATCTTGGTGTTGATGCCAGCAATTTATATGTGGCTTCTACTACGCCTGGAATTATTTATAAGGACTTGATCATTATAGGAACAAGGGTTGCAGAGGAAGCTGCGGCGGCACCCGGACATATTCGTGCTTACGACGTGCATACTGGAAAAATGCGATGGATCTTTCACACGATTCCGCAACCTGGTGAAGCTGGTTTTGAATCCTGGGATAATAAAGAAGCCTACAAATATATGGGCGGAGCCAATGCCTGGGCGGGTTTTAGCATGGATGAAGAAAAAGGAATTGTATTTGCACCCATCGGATCTGCTGTGTATGATTTTTATGGAGGTAAAAGAACGGGCGATAATTTATTTGCTAATTCTGTATTGGCATTAGATGCACAAACAGGTAAACGCATCTGGCATTTTCAAACAGTACACCACGATATCTGGGATAGAGATTTGCCAACAGCTCCGGTATTGGTAAATATTTTAAAAGACGGAAAAAAAATTGATGCAGTTGTAAGTGTAAGTAAGAGTGGCTTTATTTTTCTATTCGATCGTGCAACTGGCAAACCTATTTATCCCATTAACGAAACGGCAGTTCCCAATATCAGTGAATTAATAGGCGAAAAACCTTCCACTACACAACCTATTCCTTCTTTCTTTAAACCATTTGCAAGGCAATCTTTGTTAGAAAAAGATTTAAATACACTTGTTCCGGATTCATCTTATCAGGATCTTAAAAAACGCTTAGCTACTTACAAAAATCAAAACATGTTTACGCCACCTTCCAAAGAAGGAACGGTAATTTTTCCAGGCTTTGATGGTGGGGCAGAATGGGGCGGACCAGCATTTGATCCATCAACTGGAATCTTGTATGTAAATGCTAGCGAAATGCCTTGGGTGCTGACTATGGTTGACCTAAAAGACAAGCCAGCTGTGGCGGAAACCAATTTGATGGCAGGAGAAAGATTGTATCAAACAACCTGTATGGCCTGTCATGGCCCCGATCAAAAAGGTGCGGGTAATTATCCGCCATTAGTTGATATCAATAAAAAATATTCCGAAAAACAATTCGATTCCTTATTGAGTACGGGAAGAAGAATGATGCCAGCATTGCCTCAACTAGCTCCATCAGAGAAAAATGCTTTGGCAAGTTTTATGTTAAAAAATGAGTTGTTGCAGAAACAAAAATTTGTAGTACCAGTTCGGTCATCAGACGATTGGTATAAAATGCCTTATTCTGCAACAGGCTATAATAAATTTTTAACGAAAGAAGGATATCCTGCAGTAGCACCACCCTGGGGCACACTGAATGCAATTAACTTAAATACGGGTGAACTAGTTTGGAAAGATACTTTAGGTGATTACCCTGAGTTGAAAGCAAGAGGGATACATTCGGGTACTGAAAATTATGGCGGACCTGTTGTAACTGCAGGTGGATTGATTTTTATTGCTGCAACAAAAGACGCCAAGTTCCGGGCGTTTAATAAAAGAACTGGGAAATTATTATTAGAGATCGATTTGCCTGCAGCTGGATTTGCAACGCCTGCTGTGTATGAAAAGAATGGAAAACAATTTGTAGTGATTGCTTGTGGAGGCGGAAAGTTAAAAGCAAAATCGGGAGATTCTTATATAGCTTTTGCAATAGAAAAATAAGGAGCCTTATTTTTCAAACGCTTCTTTTTCAAGTACTATAAAAATCTTGTCGCCTTTTTGAGGATGCTTTTGCATCGTCTTGATAATAATGTTCGTATCTGCAATTGAAAGCTCAAGTGCGTAGACTCCAGCCAAAAAATTTCGTTCTCTCACAGTTGCTTCAATCCCATCTTGTTCAGAAACTATTTTAAAATATTCGGGCCGTACAAAAATTTCTTTACCATTTTCTATAAACCCCGCAAATTTTCTAAATGCATCAGAAAGCTTTGATGGTAATATATAGTAGTCTCCTAATAAGCCCGCTGCATAAGCACTTGAAGGGTGGCGATAAACATATTCAGGTTTGCCTTGCTGTACAATGATACCTGATTTCATTAAAATAATTTCATCGGCCCAAGGCAAAAGATCTGAAGGATCATGCGATACCATTAAGCAGGTAATCTGTAGACTATCTCCAATTTCACGGATCACATTTTTTAAAATGTTCTTGTGAATCAGATCAAGATTTGAATAAGGTTCGTCGAGTATCAATAATTTCGGAGATCGAATTAATAATTGAGCAATGGCGATGCGCTGTCTTTCTCCGCCAGAAAGCTGATCTGTTTTTCTTTTTGCCAAATGATTGATCATACAAACTTCAAAAATGGCATTCGCCATTTCATCTGTTAACTTGTTGGCATAAGATAAAAGTTCTTCAACACGATAAGCATTGCGTAATTCAAAATGCTGTGAGAGATAAGCAATATCGGGGTGACCGGGAATTAATTTAAACTCGGGGCCAAGTACATGTTTATCATTAAAATAAATCATTCCCTTATCAGGTTGAACTAACCCTGCTATCATTTTGAGAAGGGAGCTTTTTCCCGAACCGGTTTCACCTGCAATAGCTATTTTCTGAAAGGCTTTTTGGGAAAAACTAATATCATCAACAATGGGTTTCCCATCTTGATACCTACTGATATTTGAAATTTCCAAAAAGCCCATCAGTCAAAGATAGGCAAGCCTAACTAGGTACTTTAGGGAAAAAACCTTGAAATCACCTTGTTTCAAGAGTGAGTATTTCAGAATGAAAGGTAAAGAATTAGCCATTTGGGGGATGAATTCTTATCCAAGCACTCAAATTGTGTAACTATTGAATCTATTTATTAAATATTTCTTAAACAAAGCTATCTTCCAATTCAATGCTTGCAATGAATAACGAATATATTAAGGGATTAATAAAAGAAATAGTACTTAATAACGATCAAAAAGCATACAAAGAACTTTTTGTATCTACTCATGAGCATTTGCATCGTTTCGCTTTTTCTATTCTTAGGTCAAAAGAAGATACAGAAGATGTAGTATCAGAATTTTTCATTTCAGTTTGGCAGAAAAGAGTATCATTAATCGATATTGAAAATATCAAGCTTTATTTTTTTGTATCCATCAAGAATTTGTCCATAAATAAGCTTCGTCATAAAAAGAGAGCAATTGCTAGTTTTAACGAGGATTATCTTGTTCATTTCAAGAGTCCTTTTTTTAATCCTGCCGAATTATTACTGTCAAAAGAAGCTGTTGGCAAAATCCTGGAAGCTATAAATGACCTTCCCCCAAAATGTAAACTCATTTTTCGCCTAATAAAGGAGGATAATTTAAAATATGCTGAAGTTGCCAAGCTTTTAAATATTTCAATAAAAACCGTAGAATCCCAAATGGCAATCGCTGTTAAAAAAATTGGGGACTCTTATAATTTTAAGATTCAGTTTCCTCAGCTACATAGGATACTGACAGAAAAAAAATAATTAAATTTTTTTAGGGGTTTTTCTTGCATTTAGTGTTCTATTAGATAACGATGCTGTTCTATGTCTGAAGATAGATTGTATATATTGCTTGCCAAAATCTTATGCAAGGAGGCCACTCCTGCAGAAATTGCTGATTTTCAGTTGGTTATATCTAAAAGCCAAGAGAGCAAAGAACTATTCCAAAACTTAGAAGAATTATGGTGTACACATGCTTCAGATGCAAATTCATCGGTAGAATCTGAGGAAGCCTTTTTAGTGCATATTGCTAAACTAAAAGACCAAAGTCCAGATTTTGCGGAACTAAACTACCATGAATTAGATACAGAATCGGAAGATTTTCAATTATATCCCACAAAATCTTATTGGTATCAGAGATGGCAATCTCTTGCTGCTTTTTTGGTATTCATGGTGTTTACGGTATCGGCTTATCAATTATATAGTCATAAAAAAACAAATGAACTTAATGGTTTGAGTCAGTTCACAGAAATTAAAGTTTCACTAGGCGCAAAAACAAAAGTTCAATTACCCGATGGCTCAAAGGTTTGGGTAAATTCAGATAGTAAGCTTTCCTACCCCGAATCATTTAAAGGTAATACCCGTGAAATTTATTTGGAAGGAGAAGCCTATTTTGATGTAGTTAAAGACAGCAAGCATCCTTTTATTGTGCATACCTCTGGTATTGATATTAGGGTATTAGGGACTGCTTTTAATGTAAAAGCATATAAGGCAGAATCTACCATTGAAGCTACACTGGTTCATGGTTTAATTGAGGTTACAAAAACAGAACATCCTAACGAATCAAAGATCATATTGCATCCGCACGAAAAACTAATTTTCGATAAACTTGCAAAAGAAGAGAGCGTTATTAAACACCCTGCAGCTTCTACCGAAAAACTAGCTGTTAAATATAGTTTGCCTAGTCCTGCTATTATTATTTCTCCACTATCAAAAAATATTGCAGACTCTGCGATCAAAGAAACTTCTTGGATCTATAACCGTTTAACCTTTGAAGACGAAAGATTTGAAGAGCTTGCTATAAAGATTGAACGTTGGTTCAATGTGCATATTACCATTTCAAACGAAAAAATTAAATCATATAGAACAACTGGGACATTCGAAAACGAAACGATTGATGAAGCATTAAAAGAATTACAATACCTCGTACCGTTTAATTATAAGTTGAATGGTAGAGAAGTAATGATAACTAAGAATTAGATGTCAGCTTGCTGATAAAAGATAAAAGGGAAATGCTTGACACATTTCCCTAAGATGGTCAAAAAAAAGGAATCCCAAATAGCTAAAAAATCAAGGATTCTGCAATTTATTTAACGCCAAAACCAAAATTATGCAAAAAAGCGTACTTCGAGACTACAAAAAGTGGTCAAAGAGGCTTCAAAAAACACTGCTTATTATGAAGCTAGCAATCTTTATTCTTTTATTTACTGTTTTTCAGGGTAGTGCCGGTACAACTTCAGGGCAAAGTATTAGTCTTTCAATGAACAATTCCGACATTAAAAACGTATTAAAAACCATCGAACGTGATGGAAACTTTCGTTTTTTATTCAATTCCGACTTAAAAGACATCAAAAAGAAAGTAAACGTTTCAGTTAATAACCAAACAATTGTTGAAGTGTTGAACACTTTATTCAGTGAGACAAATTTGACCTATAAGTTACTGAATAACAATTTGGTGGTTGTTTTGTCATCTAACGATGCTGAAAATAAAGCCATCAAAATAACTGGTAGAATTACTGGCGAAAATGGTGAGGCTTTAGCTGGCGCATCAGTTCTAGAGAAAGGAACTAGTAAAGGAGTTTCTGCAGATAACAATGGTGTTTTTACTTTAACAGTAGATAATGAAGCTACCCTTGTGATCAAGAGTCTTGGTTATGAAACACAAGAAGTAAAGGTAGATAATCGGTCAGTTATTGATGTGAAATTAATTGCTGCAACTAAGGTAATGGATGAAGTGGTTGTTATTGGTTATGGTACTGCAAGTAAAAGAGACCTAACTGGATCAATTGTAAAAGTTGCTGGTAAAGACGTTCAAGACAAACCAAATACAAACCCTGTTGCATCATTACAAGGAAAAGTTGCTGGTTTATCTGTTGTCAATAGTGGTACTCCAGGGCAAGCACCTGATATCAGAATTCGTGGTACCATTAGTATCGGTTCTGTGCATCCATTATATGTAGTTGACGGAGTATTCAATGATAATATTGATTATATCAATCCTAACGATATAGAATCAATTGAAATTTTAAAAGACCCTTCTTCACTAGCCATTTTTGGAGTTAGAGGAGCAGCGGGTGTAATTGCTGTAACTACTAAAAGAGCTAAAGCTGGCCAAACGATTATCAACTTCAATACTTCTTTTGGTACAAAGCAGTTGGTTGATAAGATTCAATTAGCTGATGCAAACCAATTCAAAACTTTATATGAAGAAGAAAAAGTAAATATTGGTGCGGTATCTCCATTTGATTATTCAAAATGGACTGCCAACACAGATTGGATCGATGCTGTAACAAGAAAGGCAATGTTTAATACTAATAACTTAAGCGTTTCTTCTAGTACTGAAAAGAACAAGTTTAATATGGGCGTTGGTTATACAACAGACGAAGGCATTATTAAGCATGAAAAATTAGAGAAGCTACAATTATCAGTTAGCGATGATGTTAAATTGAGCAAGGCGTTGAAAGTTGGTTTCAACTTAAACACAATGCGTCAAGTTAATCCTTATAACGCAACTAATATTTTAGACCAAGCAAGAAAAGTTATACCAATGGTAAGTGCTGATACAAAATCTATCATCGCTAAAAATCCATACGGGTTAGATAGCTTTAGTCAGAATTTGTATTATGATTTACCTTCTATTCAGAATTCTGGTGTTGTTAACCCATTAATTCAATTAGAGAACGAATGGAATAAAACAACTAGTATCGAATATAGAAATGTAGGTAGTGTTTATGGAGAGGTAAATTTTCTTCATGATTTCAATTTCAAAGCAACATTGTATGCTGATATAAGCAATGTAAATTCTAGGCAGTATATTCCTGTTTATAATGCTTACGATGCGAGTATTGATAAGGCTTTCTTATATAGTAGAACAACCTCAGTTAATGAAAATGATCAGACTTACAAAAAATTCCAACAAGATTATATCTTGAATTATAAGAAGTCAATAGGCGAGCATCACATTACTGCAATGGCAGGTTGGACAACCTACTACTTTGGAAACTTCAATAGAAATGCATCTGCAAAACAAAGTGCTACAGGTGCTGCAATCCCGAATGATAGTAGATTCTGGTATATCGATAACGGATTCTCAGATCCTACTTCAAAAGTTTCTAGTTCAGATCAAAGAGAAAGAACTACAGCATCAGCATTAATTCGCGGCTTGTATAATTACAAAGGAAAATATTATTTGAATGCATCTTTCCGTAGAGATGGGTCTTCTCAGATTTCTCCGAATAATCGCTGGCAGAATTTCTGGGCAGTAGGTGGTGCTTGGGAAATTTCAAAAGAAAAATTCATGTCCAAGCAAACCATCTTCGACTTTGTTAAGTTGAGAGGTTCTATAGGGGTATTAGGTAATCAAAATACTTATGGATACGATTATCCATTTTATCCAGGTTTAGTTGGCGGTAATGCTGCGGTATTTGGAAACTTAGTGTATAATGCTTACTCACAATCATACCTTCCAAATCCAAACTTGAAATGGGAAACTGTTAATGCTAAAGAGATTGGATTGGAACTAAGTGCACTAAAAGGTAAGTTGCATTTTGATATGGCTTATTTTAATAAGCTTACAAAAGACTTAATGACTTACATACCTGGTAACAATGGTGCTACAAATGGCTTGGACAATATTGGTAGCATTAAAAACAGTGGTTTAGAATTAGCAGCTAGTTATAGAACAGAAATAGCAAAAGATTTTTCATTAACAGTATCAGGAAACTTTACAACCTATCATAATGAAGTAGTGTCTTTGGCAACCCCAGAGTTCTCTTTAGGAGGACTTAATAGAGCAACTGTTGGTCTACCAATCGGTTATTTTTACGGGTACGAAGTGGTAGGTATTTATCAGTCCTATGCAGACAAATTATCTTCTCCAGTTAATACAGATTTTTCTTATGGTCCTGGTGACTTGAAATACAAGGATGTTAATGGTGATGGAAAAATCAACACAGCAGATAGAAAATGATCGGCAACCCAACTCCAAAATTTGCTTATGGTGGTACCATTAATTTAAGATATAAAAATCTTGAATTGGGTATTGACCTTGGTGGCGTTTATGGAAACCAAGTTTTCAGAAACTGGGGTGGAACAGAATCTCCGTTTCAACGTGTAAACTATGCTGCATTTAAAATGAATAGATGGACTGGTCCTGGTACTTCAAATTGGGATCCAATCTTAGCGCAGGATCATAGAATTAACTATGAAGCTTCAACTTATAATCTTGAAGATGGAAGTTATTTCAGATTAAGAAACGTTCAGGTTGCTTATAATCTAACTGGCGCATTCTTAACAAGAGCCCATATCAAAAACTTGCGTGCCTTCTTGAATGTTCAGAATTCTAAAACCTGGAAAAACAACTCAGGTTATACTTCTGAATTTGGTGGTAGTGCAATTTCTTTTGGTGTAGATAATGCAGGTGGTGCAATACCAGTTGTTTCTACTATTGGTTTGAATGTAACTTTTTAACTTTTTTAATTTATTAGTATATGAAAAAATATATGAAAATAACTTTCACCATACTTGCAGTATCATTCATGATATTGGCAATTGGTGGTTGTCAAAAATTTCTTGATAGAAAACCTTTAACTGCTACCCTTGATGATTTAAATCAAGGTGGATTAGAAGGACAGATTTATGGTTTATACTCAAACCTTAGAAATAGTGCGGGGTTTACAAGTATTCCTTGGTTAGCGATGCACGACTTTAGGTCTGATGATTCTGAAAAAGGAAGTGATCCTTCTGATGGAGCTGAGTGGGTTGCACCATTCGATCACTATGCATATGTAAAGGACCTATGGGCTTCAAATCAATATTGGGACGACCACTTTTCTTTGATCAACTTAGCGAATACTTCTATTCAAAATGCAGATTCTTTAAAGCTAACTGATCCTGCTTCCTTGATTAACATAGCAGAAGCTAAATTTTTCAGAGCATATTCTTATTTTGATTTAGTAAGATCTTTTGGAGATGTTCCTAAAATTGATTTTCGTGTGTATAATGCAGCTCAAGCTAATATTGCTAAATCTCCAGCAGCAGCTATTTATGCATTGATTGACGCAGATTTACAATTTGCAGCTGCAAACCTTCCAACAGTTTGGGGTAATCAATATCCAGGACGTTTAACAAGTGGTGCAGCAAAAACCTTACTAGCAAAAGCTTATTTATTCAGAGGACAATGGGCTTCATCTTTGGCACTTTGTAATCAGGTAATAAATTCAGGAGCCTATTCATTGAATAGCAGCTATTATGGAATTTTTAAAGACTTAGGAGAAAATAGTGGAGAGTCTATTTTTGAGATTCAAGCACATGTAAGTCCAAACGGCTCAGTTGATAATGGATGCATCTATGCTACAACTATGGGTGTTAGGGCATCAGCTGCCAGTGGCTGGAATCTAGGATGGGGTTGGAATACTCCAACAGATAACCTAGCTGCAGCATATGAAACAGGTGATGTAAGAAAAGGTTCCACTATACTTTTCTCTGGTCAGTCAGATGATCCTTCAACTGGTGGATATGGAAGAGTTTTGCCAAATTCTACTTTCGATATCGTTGCGGGTCCATTACCTAGAAAATACTGGAACAAGAAAATTTATGCTGACCCAGCATATAGAGCTTCAACAGGACATTCTGATAATCCAGACTGGATCAACAAAAGAATTTTGCGTTATGCAGATGTATTATTAATGGTTACAGAATGTAATAATGAATTAGGTAATGGTGCTACTGGTTTGCCATTTATAAATCAAATTCGAAACCGCGCAAGTTTACCTGCTCTTTCTTTCACCAATCAAACTCAATTAAGAACTGCTATTAGGCAAGAAAGAAGAGTTGAATTTGGAGTAGAAGGAGAAAGATTTTTTGACCTGGTTAGATGGGGTGATGCAGTAAATGTGTTAGGACCACTAGGTTATACAAATAGGTGTAGATTCTACCCAATACCTCAACCAGCTATTGATAAATCTGGTGGTTTGTTAATTCAAAATCCAGAATGGTAATTCAAAATCACGCTATAAAAAATTATATGAAAATTAATATTAAAATATTTTTATCACTTGCATTACTACTTGTTTTAATTAGTAGTTGTAAGAAATTAGACAAACCTGCATTAGGAGACTACCCGAAAGATGCTAGCGCTCCAGGTGGGGCACTTAAATTTTATGCAGCATTTGATGGCACTACTGCAGATCCATTAATGAATGCAGTTGATAGTATCAGAGCCTCATTTGCAAGCTCAAACGCTTGTTCTAGCATTAGTGGTATTTCTGGAAAGGCAGTTTTAGGTAATGGGTCACAGTTTGTGAAATATATTAGCCCCAACGACTTTGTAGGAACTGCAAAAAACTTCACTGTTGCGTTTTGGGAGAAAAGAAACGGTATGCCAATTGGTGAAGCTGAATTTCCTTTCAGTATTGCCTCTAACAATGGTCACTGGGCAGGTACTTCTATGATGCTTTTGTTTGATCACGCTGGAGCTGGTGCTACCAATAGCTTAGCTGTATTAAAATTTGTATTAGTCGACAAGAATATGAATGATACATGGCTTACTTGGGAAGGATCGAATAAAGTAGAAGGTATTCAAGATAATAACTGGCACCATCTAGCATTTGTATATAACGCTACAAGTTCAGCCCTATCATTATATGTTGATGGTGCAGCAAATACTAACGTAGCAACATGGTCTGGTCATGGAGATGCGAATATGGATGCTTCTAATGTATCGGGATTTATTATTGGCGGAAGGCCTAAAGAAGATCTAGGTTGGGGTAGGTCATGGACAGGTGGAATTGATCAATTTAGAATGTATAATACTGCACTTAGTTCAGCTGATATTGCAGCACTATATAGTGGTAAAAAATAGTTATTATCGTTTGGAACTTGGATTTTCAAAGGGCTGATCAATTTATTGAATCAGCCCTTTATTTTAAATATGAATTGATATGCAAATGCCATTTGTTTTCCGCAAAAAATTACTAGTGAGCCTAGTGCTTTTTTCATGTTTTGTTCTTTCCTGTAAAGACAAGAAAAAAGAACTTTTTTCACAACTCGACGCATCAGAAACAAATATCAATTTTGTAAACAATTTAGATGCAGATACTTCTGGATTAAGCATCTTATATTATCTCTATTATTATGATGGTGGTGGTGTAGCAATTGGAGATATTAATAACGATGGGCTACCAGATATTTATTTCACTTCCAATATTAAAGCAAAAAACAAACTCTATTTAAACAAAGGAAATTTTCAATTTGAAGATATTACTGACAAGGCTGGTGTAGCAGGGTTTTCAGACTGGTGTAGTGGCGCTACAATGGCTGATATTAATGGGGATGGTCTTCTCGATATTTATGTATCAACTGTTAGCCAGAAGTATGGATTGAAGGGGCATAATGAATTATATATAAATAATGGTAACGGAACGTTCTCTGAAAAA